>CAYVED010000013.1:0-48501 GCA_964449975.1 uncultured Muribaculaceae bacterium | reverse complement strand
AGCTAGCGGGATTTCCCATTTTATATCTCATATTCCAACCAGTCAGCCCCCTATTCTACATCATATACCGGCTTATATTCATAAGGGACATACTGCTGAAGCTGGGCGACAGAGAAACTTCCGCTGGATGTAGTATAAAGTATTACCCGCAATCCGGTTCCTTTACCCTGGGGAAGTACTTTAAGCATTTGAAAACCTTTGTTCTTAAGGCAATCATCAACCTCTTTACGTTCTCCGCTATCATAATAATATTCCTGTTTAATAAGTTTCTCCCCGGTAGGACTGTATTTCATTATTTTTCTGGGAATAACCAGTCCTTTAAGTCCTATAACAGCAAATACGACTGATAAAAACAAAACTGTAAAACCCAGATTCTGATTATCATGCATACCAAGTGAATATATACCCAGAACAACGGATACAATCAGTATAAATACATAAATAATAGGGTTTTCTTTTTTCCTGACAATGATTTTATTATTATTAAGTTTGTCCTCAATATTTAAAATTTCGCTCATAATTTCCAATTTTTAATTTTTTACTAAATGAATTTACAGGACAACCCTGCCCGTAAGTTCTCTCACCGGACAATGCTGTCTGAATAAAGTAAACTGAAAAAATTAAATCTTAAATCCGTATCTTATGAAGCGAATAAATAAAGAAATCTTTAGGAGCGGAAAGATTCAGGTAATCCCCTCCCGTTAATTTATATTTTACAAAAGAAAAATCACACAAACATGTAAAACAAGTTCTGTCATCCTTGTCCACCTTAACATTGCGTCTCTGCCACCCGGCAACGCACCTCTCCCCTCCGATTAAAATACTGACAGCCGGAACATCATAAGATGTGTGTTTTATAATATCCTCAAGAATTGAAGTCTGTGAGGCGGACAGCAAGGAAACCACCTGTACGGTAGTTTCGGTATTATTCTGGAAAGGTAATACGGCGCTCTCGGTAACTTTGTTGAAAAAAGTTACGGAACCTAAGAGCAACAACCATAATATCCAGAATTTTCTCATACGCTTTACGCTTGCATTTATTTCGCGGTAAACAACATGCAAAAATCAATCCGCAAACCTAATTTTATCACTATAAAAAATTATTCTATATACCACTCCGCCCCTTCTTTGGTATCTTTTATCTGAATCCCGACAGCTTTAAGTTCATCCCTTATCCTGTCGGACTTCGCCCAGTCTTTCGCAGCCTTGGCCGTTTTCCTCTCGTCCAGAATCATATTCATAAGACCATCGATTACTTCAGACGCCGCACCGTTATCATCGGAACCGCCCTCTTCCCCCGATATACCCAGCACATTCCCGGCTATATCTTTTAACAAAAACTCCAACACCGCCTTATCCTCCTTTCCTATCTCCATTGTCCCGTCTTTAATCTGATTAACCATCCTTACGGCTTCAAACAGATAAGACAGCGCTACCGGGGTATTAAGATCGTCGCATAAAGCATTATAAACATTCTCTTTAAGAACCTGTACCTCTTTTACATCACAACCCGGCGTAACTTTAAGATTTTTTACATCCCCGGCAGCCTGCAACATCCTTTTAAGTCCCTTTTCGGCAGCCTGCAACGCCTCATTACTGAAATCCAGTGTACTTCTGTAATGAGCCTGAAGGATGAAAAACCTTACCGCCATAGGAGAATAAGCCTGTGCCAGTATTTTATGATTACCTGTGAACAATTCTTCCAGGGTAATAAAATTCCCCAGGGATTTACCCATTTTCTGTCCGTTTATGGTTATCATATTATTATGCATCCAATACCTGACCCCGCCTTTACCTCTCGCAGCGGTATTCTGGGCAAGCTCGCATTCATGGTGCGGAAACATCAGATCCATTCCGCCACCGTGAATATCAAATTCGTTACCCAGGTATTTGGCGCTCATGGCCGAACATTCCAGATGCCATCCCGGGAAACCTTCGCTCCAGGGAGAAGGCCATCTCATTATATGTTCGGGCGAAGCTTTTTTCCATAAAGCAAAATCGGCTGGAGAATGTTTATCATCCTGTCCGTCCAGAGTCCTGGTATTCGAAACCATATCATCCAGATTCCTGCCCGATAATATCCCGTATGAATAACGCTTATTATATTCTTTTACATCAAAATAAACCGAACCGTTGCTTATATATGCAAGCCCTTTATCCAAAATCTCCTTCGCTATGGCTATCTGCTCGATTATATGACCGGAAGCCCTCGGCTCTATACTGGGTGGACATGTATTAAGCTTTCTCATCGCCTCGTGATACCTTAAAGTATACGTCTGAACTATTTCCATAGGCTCAAGCTGTTCGAGCCTGGCTTTCTTTGCGATCTTATCCTCTCCGGCATCCGAGTCGTTTTCAAGATGCCCTACATCTGTAATATTTCTGACGTAACGCACCTTATATCCCAGACGTCTGAGGAATCTTACGAGAACATCATACGTAATACCGGGCCTTGCATGTCCCAGATGCGCATCCCCGTAAACCGTAGGCCCGCACACATACAAGCCTACCATTCCTTCGGTTATAGGTTTGAAAACCTCTTTGCTTCTGCTCAAAGTATTATAAATCTGTATCTCTCGGTTTTTTTCCATCACTTTCAATATTAAATGCTTTACATCAGGGTATAATAAGACTACAAATTTAAGTATTATTTGTTTATAATGTTACTCAGTAACCGGAACAATCATCTTTAAAGCAAGTATTTCCGTAATATTTTTTTCTTCCCCGCCTTGTGTTTTAAATTTCACATAACGTATTTTCCCGATAAGCTCAAGATAAGTTCCTTTTTTTATACATGCAAAATCGGGCATGCCTCTTATGCCCCAGGCAACGACATTATGCCATATAGTCTCCTCACAATATTTATCATCCTTACCCTTGTATATTTCATTTGTGGCAAGGGTAAACCTTATCAGTACCCCGCCGTTACCGGTACGGGTGATTCTGGGGTCCTGCCCCACATGCCCGCGCAGTTCGACTTTGTTTAACGACTTTTGCATAACTTTTTTTTAATTAATACTGCATACAAAGTAAGGCGACAAAATCCGGTTAATCCGATATTTAACTCATTATAATCGTTTATAATCAATTAACCCGGCCAATAGAATTTATATAAAGGGTATACGGTTTTCCGGAAATCGCAAAAAATATATACGGAAAAATATTATTTTCCGGAAATCACAAAATCACAGCATTATACATAATACTCCCGACACGCCATTACAAAATCAGGTATATCTTGCGGACTAAAATATTTACCGGATGCTACAGGAAAACAGAGATCAAAAATATTGCAAGGTCTGCGGCGGCATAATAACCGGCAGAAGCGACAAAATCTTCTGCACCGATAGTTGCCGTATATATTTCAACAATATAAAATACCGTAATAAACGCCGTATATATGATAATAATATCCGGTTAAAAAAGATCTGCTCCGCGACCAGGTTCATTTCGGAACAAGATTCCCTTTTTTTATTAAAAATAGTGCTTGCAGTAGCTCAAATATGCAAAATAATGTCTACTTTTGACATCATAAAGAGAAAGACCGGCAAAAATCCGCAAAGCATTAAAGATATGAACCGAACATGAACTTTTTTAATCATATATTCGCCCGGGGCAATGATTAAAACAAGTTTATGAGAGAGCGAAGCGGCATAGCCTTAAAAAATTTTTAAACGTATGAAACGAATTAAAATTATATTTATATTAATATCAGTTTTTCTAGCGTTCAACGTCACATCATGCGTCGAAGAATCCGCAAAATACAGGGAGCTGAAAGCGCAGTTGGATTCATTACAGGCAGACCGCGAACTACAATCGGAAGAATTAGACGAAATATTCGCAATCCTTAACGAAGTAGAAAAAGGGCTGAGATCGATAAGGGAGAGCGAGAATATAATAGCCCTGCAATCAAAAGAAGGTATGGATGTTCCCAGTAATTCAAAAGAGCAGATGAAAAACGATATGGCAGCCATTCAGGATGCAATAAAGAAATATCAGGAGGAGATAGGCAAACTTTCAAAAGAAAATAAAATACAGTCCGAACAGTTCCGGAAAAAACTCGCAGCTCTGCAAAATGAACTTAAAGAGAAGTCGGAACTTATAACCCGGCTCACAAAACAGCTTGATGAAAAAGATGCGCAGCTAACAATAAAGACCAACCAGATAGCCTCTCTCGACAAAGTAGTCTCCAATCTTAAAAACGAAGTCTCCAATCTCAGCACGGAAGGCACAAAACTCAAAGAAAAAGTAGCATCTCAGGAGAGGGAACTATATTCGGTATACTATATAGTAGGAACGAAGAGCGAACTTATAACCGCCGGGGTAATGACAAAAGGGGGATTGTTCAAGTCTTCCAAAATATCGTACCGTGCAGAGAAAAACGCTTTCGTAAAGATAGATTACAGGGAGATAACGGAGATCAACACAAATGCAAAAAAGGCGAAAGTCATATCTATACACCCCAAAGGCACATACGCGCTCGACACCGTAAATAACGAAACTATTTTAACAATATCCGATCCCGATGCCTTCTGGGAACATACGAAATACCTGGTAATACAGGTACAATAAACGAAAGCACCGCTTGTCTTGATAATTATTGCCTATTCATCTGAAAAGCCGGGAAACATAACAGACAAAACGGCAGAGCAACGTAACTTGAATACCGCAATGATTAAAACAAGTTTATGAGAAAGCGAAGCGGCATAGTCTTAAAAAAAATTAAACGTATGAAAAGGGCAAAAAGAACTGATAAAGAATGAGATTAATAAATTCAAAAACAGTTTCTATTGAAACGTAACTAAAATATTTTTTAACATATGAAAAAAATTACACTATTAACAGTTGCGGCTGCGGCCGTATTATTAACATCATGTAAAACGGAAATGACAAATACGCTATTAACAGAATCGCCATACAGATACGGCGCCCCCGCTTTTGATAAAATTACGGAAGAAGAATATATCCCGGCCTTCGAAGCCGCCATTGCAGAAGGCAAAAAAGAAATAGAAACTATTGTAAATAATCCCGACGAGCCTTCTTTCGAAAACACCATACGGGCACTGGAATATGCCGGAGGGAAACTAACCGCAGTATCGGGAATTTTTTACAATCTCAACGAGGCAAATACGAGCGGCAGAATGCAGGAGATAGCCGAACAGATCACTCCTGCCATGACGGAATACCATCTCTCCGTAATCCTGAACGGGAAATTGTTCGAAAAGATAAAAGAAGTCTATCAAAACAGGGAGAATCTGAACCTGGACGAAGAAGATGCCAAATTACTGGAAAAGACATATAAAACCTTCGCCGACAACGGGGCGAACCTGTCGCCCGAAGATAAACTTAAATACGGAAAGATACAGGAAGAACTCAGTCTTGCATCGCTTAAATTCGGAAAGAACGTACTGGATGCAACAAATGCGTTCACATTGCATATAACAAATGAAGAGGAACTTGCCGGACTTCCCGGTTTTGTAAAAGAAGCGGCGGCTTTCGAAGCCAAAAACAGAAATCTGGGAGGTTGGGTTTTCACATTACAACAGCCCAGCTACGGTCCGTTCATGCAATTCAGCGAAAACAGGGAGTTAAGGAAAAAAATGTGGATGGCAAACAGTTCCAAATGTACAGGCGGAGAGTTCGACAATAAAGAGATCATAAAGAAAATCGTAGATTTAAGGATACAGGAGGCAAATCTGCTGGGATATAAGACCTATGCGGATAACGCCCTAAAAGACAGAATGGCAAAAAATACTGCTACCGTAAATCAGTTCCTTGAAGATCTGCTGAAAAAATCCATGCCTTACGCAAAAGCCGATGTAAAAGCCGTTCAGAAATATGCCGGTTCGAACGGTTTTAAAGGCGAACTTATGCCCTGGGATTTCACATTCTGGGCAGAGAAGCTGAAAAAAGAGAAATATGCACTGAACGATGAAGTATTAAAGCCGTATTTCAAACTTGAAAACGTACAACAAGCCGTATTCGCACTTGCGGATTCTCTCTACGGATTAAAATTTACGGAAGTAAAAGATATTCCGGGGTATCATCCTGATGTTAAAGTTTATGATGTAACCGACTCCAAAGGGAGACATCTTGCCCTGTTTTATGCCGATTTCTTCCCGAGGGAGAGCAAAAGAAGCGGTGCGTGGATGACCTCTTTCAGGGAACAAAGTTTCTCCGAGGACGGAAAAGAAAAACGCCCTTTTATCTCCATAGTATGTAATTTCACAAAACCTGCCGGAAATACCCCTTCACTACTGACATTTTATGAAGTTACCACCCTTTTGCACGAGTTCGGGCACGCTCTTCACGGGATACTGGCTGAAGGTAAATATCCGTCTCTCACGGGAACCAATGTGGCAAGGGATTTCGTAGAACTTCCTTCCCAGATAATGGAAAACTGGGCGACAGAAGAGGCGTATCTGGCATCATTCGCAAAACATTACCAGACAGGAGAAATCATTCCCGAAGAACTCGTAACTAAGATCATAGAATCAAAAAACTATAACAGCGGTTACGCCAGCATAAGACAGCTTACATTCGGGATAGAAGATATGGCGTGGCATACCCTTACTTCCGCTCCCCAGGAAGACGTAGTTAAATTTGAAAAAAATGCAATCAGGGAGTGTATGTTATTCCCCGATGTCGATGGTACGGCATTTTCGCCCTCTTTCGGACACATATTCAGCGGAGGATATGCCGCCGGATACTATTCTTACAAATGGGCGGAAGTTCTGGAAGCCGATGCATTCCAGTTATTTAAAGAAAAAGGCATATTCAATAAAGAGGTTGCGGAAAGTTTCAGGAAAAATATCCTCTCAAGAGGCTGTATAGAAGACGCGGACGTATTGTACAGAAAATTCAGGGGAAGAGACCCGCAGCCGGAGGCCCTTATGCAGAAACTCGGAATGAGCGGCAAATAAAGAAAAAACGCACCGCCGGAATAACAACTACACGGGTTTATGCAAAATAACCAACGGTAAAACAGGCAGAAAACAGGAAGAACTTTCGTTTACAAAAAAAAAAGAACTGACAAAAAAAATCATCGCTTTTTGTCAGTTTAAAAATAGCTGAAAAATATCCTTAAAATAATTTAGGTAACAAACCAAAACGGTTTCTAATATATAAAATAAATGAATATAAAAATTTTCAAACGTATGCAACTACACTTAAAGCTATTGGTTATTTGCATGTTATTCCTTTCGAGCTGCGGCGTACTAGTCCCCGTACCGAACGTAAACAGTAAATTTACATCGGAAAATGTGAAACTGGGAATGAGTAAAGAAGAGTTCATTTTAAAATTCGGCAAACCTTTTAAAGAAAGTTTCATGATTGACGGGAATAAGGTCCGTCACGATGTACTCTATTATAAAGAAGCCATGGGATATCAGTATGTTCTGAACACTATATTTCGTTTTGAAAACGATATTCTGGTCTCCCAAGAACAGGGAAATGAGGAAAAACTATACAAAACCTGCGATCACAGCAGCTAATAAACCGGCGAAGCGGATAATTGAGGCAAATAACCGTTTATTTTTACAAAATTCCCGGCAGGCCGCCCGTCATTCAAGGCGGCTCTACCGGGAAAATATAATTACGTATAAGGTTATAAAACCTCCAGCAATTCCACATCAAATACAAGAGCCGCATAAGGCGGAATAGACTGCCCTGCCCCGTTCTCTCCGTAAGCAAGATTATACGGAATATACAACTGCCATTTAGCTCCGGCAGGCATAAGCTGCAAAGCCTCAACCCAGCCCGGAATAACCTGTGTAACTCCGAACACCGCAGGTTCGTTCCTGTCATAAGAACTATCGAATTTGGTTCCGTTCACAAGCCTCCCTTCATAATGACATTTAACACTGTTGTTTGCAGAAGGCCTGGCTCCGGTTCCCTCCTTTATAACTTTATACTGGAGACCGCTGGGTAATGTCACCACACCCTCTTTCTTCGCATTTTCAGCCAGAAAAGTCTCTCCCTCTTCCTTTAATACTCCGGCCTTCTCTTTCTGTATTTTTGTAAAATATTCATTAAGTATCTGCTGCGCCTCACTTATACTTAACCCGGTCTCCCCGTTATTAAGAACTGCATTTAATCCTTTTATAAACTCTTCTACATTAAGATTCTTAACCCCGCCGGCCAAAATATTATTGGCAATGCTCATTCCCAGAGCGTAACTTATTTTATCCATTGTTTCTTGTTTAATATTAGATGTCAAAAGTAATATTTTAATTTATATATTTTAATATTGCATTACGAAGTTTCTCCAGAGCTTGCTCAATTAGCAGCCTTCCGCAGCCCGCATTAAGTCGCATATATCCCTCTCCTCCCGGCCCGAAAGCCGTCCCGTCATTAAGAGCAAGTCCCGCCCCGTCCACGAACAGTTCCACAAGTTTTTTATGAGCATCCGCATCCGTTTCCGACTTAAAAAGTTTTTTACACAACTCCCTGCAGTCCAGCCATACCAAAAAAGAACTTTGCGGACTTAAAGGTTTTATCCGCATCGTATTATAATTATCACCCAGATATTTTCCGATAAACTCGATATTCCCCTCTATATATTTCAGCATCTCCCCCCTCCAGGGCAACCCCTTGGTATAGGCCGCTATAGCTCCGAGGGTAGCGAATATGGTGGGATTATTAAACTCATTAACCTGCATCCAGTTATAAAAAGATTCGCGCAAAGAAGCATTAGGAATAACCGAATAAGAGCTTACAATACCTGCCATATTAAATGTTTTGGAGGGCGACCCGAAAGTTATGCTTATCTGCGCCGCGTCCTCGCTTACGGATGCAAAAGGAATATGTCTGTTCCCTGACAGGGGCATATCGGCGTGTATCTCGTCGGAGATCACAATAATACCATGCCTGCGGCATATACCGGCAAGTCCGGCCAAAGTCTCAACGTCCCATGCTATCCCTCCGGGATTATGCGGATTACACAGAATAAGCATTTTGCAGCCGCCTCCCGATAATATGGTCTCCAGATTCTCCATATCCATCCTGTAATATTCTCCGTCCCTTATAAGAGGATTAAAAACGACTCTCCTGTTATTTCCCTCCGGCAGATTTATAAAAGGAGGATATACCGGAGGCTGTACTATAATCCCGTCGCCGGGTTTCGTAAAATAATTAACCGCATACCCTATCCCTTTTACAAGCCCCGGTATAAAAGAGAGCCATTCCTGCTTCACGCTCCATCCCTGCTGATTCTCAAGCCATTCGATAATAACCGGAAAATAATTATCGGGAATATGATTATATCCGTAAACACCCTTATCTATTACATCCTGTAACGCCTCCCGGATACATAAAGGAGTCTCGAAGTCCATATCGGCAATCCACAGAGGAAGAAGATCATCCCTGCCGTAATATTTTTCCAGGGCATCCGTTTTTACGGAATAACTCCCTTTTCTGTTAATTTGTTTCATAATCTATTTATGCTTGAAAACGTAATATTTAAAAAGAAAAATGCCATACTGCATCGAGTGTGGCCTTTTTCCTTTTAACCTAAACTTAACCTATGAAAAACTATACCATATAACCTTACAAACACCGTGCCATAAAAAATAATGTATATATTAATTTTTATCTATCTTTGATTAAAATTCCTTACTTATGAACCGAGCTTCAGCTAACCGTATAACACCGCTGGAAATAAAAAAAGTGTTATAAAATCAACATAACTAAAAAATAACCGTATGAAAAAACTATTTACATTGTTAATTCCGGCAATATTTGCATTATGTTCATGCGATATGGATATGAAAGAGGCAAAATTACCGGTAAATACAACACTTCCCTTAACCGACTTCAATATATCGGAGACGACTTTACTCTCCTGGGCCGGACTGAAAGATGAGGTAAATCCGGGAAAAGACGGAGTACTTGAAATAAACAAAAAGATGGAAATGACAATAGGAACTCCCGCCGACCTGAAAAGCATCTTTACAATTGCAGATCAAAACATTTCCATACCGGTAAATCTCGGAGGTATTGTTCCGGCTCCGGTGGAAATAGAGATAAACCCGCCTTTGAAACTAGAAGACCCTTTCGTTTTTCCGGCCGGTTATTACATTAAATCGGCACAGCTCGACCGGGGTACCATAAGTCTCCGGATAATGAACAGCATCTCGGATTTTTCAGGAACGGTATGCACGGTAGAACAACTTACCAATAACGGCATTCCGCTTACTATCAGGCCTGGCGAAATAAAATCCCTGCAAGGGTACAAGCTGGAATTTAAAGATAACAGCTCCCTGGCAACTTTCGTATTATCTGGTAAAATAACAGCTAAAGCCGGCGACAATCTGTCAAACATAAGGCTTGAAGCAAATTTCACGAATCTGGAGATAAAAGAGGCGGAAGGATTTTTCGGAAGGAATGTAATAGCTCCGCAGGAAGAGTTCACAATCAATATAGACAAGGGGGTTACGGATTTCTTCGGGAACTGCGAATATTATCTCAGCGACCCGCATGTAAAACTAAGATTGAACAATACTTATGATCTTCCTATACTTGTACGGATAAGTAAATTGCAGATAGGCGGAAAAGAAGTGGAACTTAAAAACATGACAGGCGGAGACAAAATACTGGTAAAACCCAAAGCCGTAACCGAATACCTGCTCGACAATACCTCAACGGTATCTGGGAAAGGCTTGTCGGAAGCAATATCCCTGGATATGTCCCGGATAACGGTAGCCTTTACAGTAATAACGAATCCTACAAAAGAGGACACGGGAGATAACAATTATACTCCGCCGGCATATAATAAAATCTCGCAACTCAACAATATTTCCGTGGACGAATATATCACTATTCCTCTGGACGGATGGTTCACCGGTATTCCGTTCAACCATGAGTTCGACATGAATCTGGATATAGACGATGACGAGAAGGTTTACGACTATTTCAAGATAGCAGTCATTTGCAATAACGAAATGCCTCTCGAACTGGATTTCACGCTTAAAGCCGTAGACGGAAATTCCGCCGAACATATTCTGTTCAGCGAACCTATCGTAATTCCTGCGTCAAACGGCCTTAATCCGCGTTCCGGGGATTTCAAGCCCGGAGTAATCACAGAAGGAAACGCCGCTATAAGAACAATTCCGGGAGATAAGGTAAAACTGTTGATGCAATCGAATAAGCTAAGATTCGATATTAAGGGCGAGATGCCTAAAAAAGAAGATGGCAAAAGCATGAAATTTTACACCCGATCCAATCTTCAACTTAAACTTATAGGTAATTTAAAGGGAGAATTCTGATAATAATGAAATGCAACTAAAAAATTTCTAAACGTATGAAATCCAATATTAAACATATATTCAAAACTATCCTGCTATGCGCAGCTCTACTCCTCTCCTGCCGGGCGCTCTCGCAAGACAACATGATCTTCCTGGGGAGGAATACTCCGCAGAAATTTATAATAAACCCTTCTCTCGTTCCGGAAAACGCATCTTTTTTCATTTCCATGCCCATAATAGGGGGAATTGACGTTAAATATGCCGGAAATATATCGTATAACGACATCTTCTCCCTTTCCTCAAATAAAAAAACCATAATAGATTCCAGGCATCTGCTGAAAAATCTTAACGAGACCACTAAAATGAGGAACATCCTGAACCTGGATATTATCAATCTCGGATTCCGTATTTCCAGCCGGGGATTCCTGGGGATTACTTTAAGGGGCAGGACTTCGTTAGATATGGGGTTCTCTAAAGACGCAATCTCTTTCATTATGGATAATCCGCTCGAAAGGACGGGGATATTCGATATAAACCTCACTCCCGACGCACTCTCCTGGGGCGAATTCGGCATATCCTATTCTCATAAAGTATCAAAGAACTTTACTGTAGGGGCAAGGATAAAAGGTATAGCAGGCGGCGTTTCGGCACAGGCCTCCAGTCTGCGTATAGAAGCGGACAAAAGCCTGAGCAGATATATGCTGCGCGGAAATATAAATATCCTGGCAGGAAACCTGAACCTTACCGATGACGGAGAGAAGAAATATCAGCTAAAGAATATAAGTCCCGGATTCGGTGCAGACCTTGGAGTAAGCTATCTTTCCAACGATAAAAGAATATCCGCCTATGTCTCCGTAAGTGATTTCGGAAGAATATACTGGAATGAAAAAAGTTCCTCAAGGATAACTTCCAAAAATCCGGATGCACAATACGAGTGGGTAGGTATAAAAGATCTGGACGGAATGATAAACGGAAATAAGAGCTTTAAAGATGTTTTCGACGACACGTTCGACGAAATGACATCGGTAATGGGAATGGATACCGTAAAAACCTCATTTACCTCAAAATTGCCGACAACCATACAACTGGGCGGAAAATATGCGCTGGATAGATATTTTAGGCATAATGTATCCCTGAATATGATGAGTATAATACCGCAATATGCAAAAAAATATTATGAAATTACCGCCGGATACACTTACAGTCCCGTAAACAAAAGATGGGATATTATAGGCGCATATACTTATAAATCGCATAATCCGTTCAACATAGGTATAGGAGGCTTATACAGGGGGCGCGGATTTGAAATATTCCTTATGACGGACAGCATTAATTCCTATTTTAACTATAAAAAAGCAAAGTCTGCCAATTTAAGATTCGGAATGAATTTTTACTGTCCCCTTAAATCATGGAGCAGGAAAAAAGATAAAACGGTATGGTAACAGCAGGACATCCTGACAATAAACATACTCATAAAGCAATTATCGCAAAGGCCGCTGGTTTTTATTACCGGCCTTTGCGGTAAATAATGATCCGACACCCTAACCATCTGACAACCGGCGGCTTATCCACCAGTACCGTATAAACAGCAGGCCGGTAAACATCAGAGCCAGTGATAATCCCGTATAGAAAACCGAAATAAACCTCTCCGGAAGCAATCCGTAAACCCTTATTATAATCCCGCCGGTTATCATCAAGACCATAATTATCCATCCTTTTATATCAAAAAAGGCAAAAGGGCAGTTCTTTTCTTTTTTTTCTTCTATACGCCTGGTATGTTTATAATAAAGTTTACGGAATACGAACACGAAAAAAAGCAAAAACACTATCGTAGCTTCGCCGACCTCAAATAAAAAGTCCCCTGAACTGCCCCTCCACGTCATTATACCTATACGCAGTATATTAGCCCCGGCTACAATCCATACTATTCCGGCGGTAATAAGCAAAAACCGCCTGCCGACACCATGTTTCATACTCTACGCTCTCCCATACAAATAAAACAATCATACTCTCAGTTTGTTTCAACGGTTCCCGCTCCCGGCTAATCTTTCTCCTCCAATATAAATATATCATTTACGGTTTTTCCGAAATATCCCGCTATTTTTAACGACAGTACCGTAGAAGGTACGAATTTCCCAAGCTCTATGGCATTTATGGTCTGCCTGCTTACTCCCGTAGCGTCGGCAAGTTGCTGCTGGGAAATTTTCACTATAGCCCTCTCTACCCTTATATTATTCCGCATTTTTCAAGGCCCTCCTCAACCTATACATCTTAACCCGAAAAACAACCACGTACATCATAAACATAGTTACAGGATTTATACCGTAGGATAACATATTCCACAATAAAATATTACGGCAGGTCAAAAACCTGAAAGACTGGTTAAAAGCCAATATCAACTGTAATGCGATATACAGCAGAAAACAAATGTATACAGTAATAATCACGGAGTTGGCTCTTATATTCATAATATACTCATCCTCTCTCTTTTCTTTGGAAAAAGCCACAAATAATGCCGATATATAAAGCGTGATCCAAATAATCAAAGTTGAATAATGGCTGTAATTCTGCGAAAACAACTTTAACGTATTAAATATGTAAAGAGAAGCAAACAGGAAAACCCATGCGAACACAAACAAAGCCCAGCCTATATACTGGAAAAAATACGGAAGTAAAAGCAATTTATTTTTCATACGTTTAAAAAATTTTTAATTACATTTTTATAATAACCCGATTACCCTGTCAAAGACTTAGAAACTGTTTTGGTTTGTTACCGGAATCATTCCAGGGATATTTTTTAGCTATTTTAAACTGCTTACTGCGGCCAACAGTAGCCTGTTTAACAAGGTAAGCTGATAAAAGAGCAAAAAGAACTGATAAATAACGAGATTAATAAATTCAAAACGGTTTCTTATTAAATCTGAAAATAGACACCTTGAATATTACAAGAAAAACAGCCTGATAGATAAACAGAGAGAGTATCATTACGTTGAGATAAGGCAGGTCATATACTAGAACGGTCGCCAGTATAATGAACACGCTGCTTATCCATAAAGACCACACCAGGGATTTTTCCCTTATAGCCCTTATACACTCATCTTCATGAAGCTCTTTGGAGAGAGTAACAAACAATAGCCCCAAGATAGTTCCGGTAATAGACAGAGTATAATCCAGGGTAACATCAAATATCCCCAACTTCCCCAGCCCTAACCCTGATGAATACCCCCACATTTTCACATTGAAGAGGGAAGGTTCGTTTATCCAGCAATAAATTCCGAAAACAGCGCTCGGAAATAATATTATCCACCCTATTTTCTTAAAATAGTGAGGAAGCAAATAATCAACTTTGTTCATACGTTTCAAATAAATTCCAAATGTTAATTAAACAAAAATTTTCATAGCGGCATAATAGCCGTTTCTCTATACCATAATAATATTATTGTTTGAATTCAAGCATTACAAAAGTAAAGTTAATTTTACATATATACAAATATATTTTACTTTTATTCAACTATAGCTTACATATAAATGATAATATATATACTATAGATCAAATGTAAATCATCAATAATGAATTTATTTTATTAACTTTGGCTTTCAAAAACCAGATACCATGCTCCGGCTTAATATTGAGACTATCTCAAAATATATTTTTAATAAACATAAGATACTTGTCAGTGAAAAGGATTATTGCGCGGTTGAAGAATGTTACCGGTTCCTGCAAGAATTCCGTAAAGACAAAATAGTTTACGGAATAAATACCGGGTTCGGCCCCATGGCCCAATACAGGATAGACGATAAAGACCTTAACAGCCTTCAGTACAATATAATCCGTTCGCATAGCTGCGGAGCGGGAGAACCTGTCAGCAAGGAAGCCGTAAGGGCTGCCATACTCGCCAGGATGCAGACGTTCCTGGCAGGAAAATCCGGAGTACACCCCGATGTAATATCTATTCTGGCTGCATTCCTCAATAATGACATATCTCCGGTGGTTCCGCAACACGGTAGCGTGGGAGCAAGCGGGGATCTGGTGCAATTATCACATATAGCCCTTGCGCTGATAGGAGAAGGTGAAGTATTTTACAACGGGAAACGTATCCCGGCGGCACAAGCTATGAAAGAGTGCGGAATACAGCCGCTTAAAATGTATATAAGAGAGGGACTGGCTCTTACCAACGGGACTTCTGTCATGACGGGAATAGGACTTGTCAATGTGATAAGGGCGAGGAAACTCCTGAAGTGGGGCGTACTGGCCTCCGTTATGGTTAATGAAATAGCCGCATCATATGATGATTTCATGTCGGAAACACTTAACTCCCTTAAATTGCATAAAGGACAGAGCGAGATAGCGGCAATGATGAGAAACATATCTTCGTCAAGCGGCCGCCTGCTTAAAAGAGAAAAGGTATTATACGGCGGGGAAAATAACGGACAACGTATATTCAAACATAAAGTACAGCCCTATTATTCCCTTCGCTGCATTCCGCAAATACTGGGACCTGTCCTGGATACGATAAATTATACGGAACAGGTATTGCTGGACGAATTCCACTCCGTAGACGATAATCCCGTCGTAGATCCGCATACAAACAATATATACCACGGGGGGAATTTCCACGGAGATTATATTTCGCTGGAGATGGATAAACTGAAAATAGCCGTTACGAAAATGACTATGCTTGCGGAAAGACAGATAAACTACCTATTTCACGACAGGATAAACGGCGTTCTTCCTCCTTTCGTAAATATGGGTATACCGGGGCTTAACTACGGGTTACAGGCGGCGCAGTTTACAGCTACCTCCACCACGGCGGAATGTCAGACCCTTTCGAATCCTATGTATGTGCATAGTATCCCTAATAATAACGATAATCAGGATATAGTCAGTATGGGAACGAATTCGGCCCTGCTTGCGGAGAAAGTAATAGAGAATTCTTTCCAGGTGATGTCGGTTTTGTTCATGGGAATCGTTCAGGGAGTAGATTGTCTGGATATTAAGAATATATTGGCGAACAGGTCGAGAGAGGCGTACGAAGCAATACGGGAAATTATGCCGGCCTTTAAGGAGGACTCTCCCAAATATAATGAGATAGATCTTATTACCAAATACCTGAAAATATATTAAACGAAATACAATTATTTTTTTATTATAAATTAATACATAAAAGAGACTTTTTAACGTATGAAATACGCATTAATTACAGGAGGAAGCAGGGGAATAGGCCGGCAGATATGTATTAAACTGTCGGAAATGGGATATTATGTAATAATCAATTATCTTTCAAACCGGAACGAAGCTCTTAAAACACTGGAAGCGGTTCTCTCCCGCGGAGGAGAGGGAGAAATATCCGCGTTCGACGTATCGGACGCCGGACAGACGGCAAAAGCGCTGCAAGAGTGGCAGCAGGCACATCCGGGTTCGCATATAGAGGTATTGGTAAATAATGCCGGTATCCGTAAAGACAATCTGCTGATATGGATGCAGCCGCAGGAGTGGCACAGCGTAATAAACACCGGTCTGGGCGCTTTCTATAATGTTACGCAACAGGTATTGAAAGGGATGCTTACGGCAAAATACGGCAGGATAATAAATATCGTCTCTTTATCGGGAATAAAAGGATTGCCGGGACAGACGAATTATTCCGCCGCGAAAGGAGGGATTATAGCCGCAACCAAAGCGCTGGCGCAGGAAGTAGCTAAAAAAGGAGTTACGGTAAACGCCATAGCTCCCGGATTCATAAATACCGAAATGACAGCCGGTCTGAACAAAGCGGAACTAAAGAAACTTATTCCGGCAGCCAGATTCGGTGAGGCGGAGGAGGTTGCCCATCTTGCAGGATTTCTTGCATCGGAGAACGCCTCCTATATTACAGGCGAAGTAATCTCAATTAACGGAGGGTTATATACTTAAATAAACTATGGGTAACAGGGTCGTAATAACAGGGACGGGGATATATTCATGTATAGGCACAGGTCTGGATGAAGTAAAGGAATCTTTATATACCGGAAAATCCGGCATAGGCATAGACCCCGCCAGGCATGAGTTCGGGTATCGCTCGGCTCTGACCGGCATATTGCCTCAGCCGAATTTAAAAGGATTACTGGACCGCAGGAAAAGAATGTGCCTGCCGGAACAGGGAGCATACGCATATATCGCAACCAGAGAAGCATTTGCAAACGCAGGGATAGACGAGAAGTTCCTGATAGAGAATGAAGTGGGAATCCTTTACGGCAACGATAGCTGCTCCGCTCCGGTAATTGAAGGGGTAGATATTATAAGGTCCAGGAAAAATACGGCAATGGTAGGATCGGGAAATATATTTCAGGCCATGAATTCAACGGTAACTATGAACCTGTCGGTGATCTTTAATCTCAGAGGTATAAATTTTACCGTAGCAGGGGCATGCGCCAGCGGTTCTCATTCGATAGGACTTGCATATCTCCTGATAAAGAACGGATTACAAAACTGCATAGTTTGCGGTGGAGCTCAGGAGGTGAATATATATTCGGTAGGAAGTTTCGATGCATTGAGCGCATTCTCCGCAAGGGAAGAGAATCCGTCGGAGGCATCCCGGCCGTTCGACAAAGACAGGGACGGACTGGTTCCAAGCGGAGGGGCGGCCACCCTCGTACTGGAAAATTACGATACAGCCGCAGCCCGCGGGGCGCATATATTGGGAGAAGTAATAGGATACGGCTTTTCTTCTAACGGAGAACATATCTCCGTACCGAATGTGGACGGACCGTACCGCTCCATAAAAATGGCATTAAAAGACGCGGAAGTAAGGCCGGAGCAGATAGAATATGTAAATGCGCATGCAACATCCACACCTTTGGGAGATTATAACGAGGCTACGGCTATAGCGAATGCATTCGGGGAACATAAACCTTATGTAACCTCCACGAAATCCCAGACAGGACATGAAATGTGGATGGCCGGGGCCAGTGAAGTTATATATTCACTGATAATGATGCGCAATAATTTCATAGCCCCGAACATAAACTTTGCAGAAGGAGACCAGGCCACTTCACGCCTGAATATCCCTAACCGCAGGGTAGATACGGAATTCGATATATTCCTTTCAAACTCGTTCGGGTTCGGAGGTACGAATTCTACATTAATAATAAAGAAAATATAACGTGAACTTATATATGGTAAAAGAGGAAATAATACGAAAAATCAACGAATTGCTGGCGGAAGAATTTGAGGCCGATATAGAGACGATCAGGCCTGACGCTCCCCTTATGGATACCCTGGATATGGATAGCCTCGATCTTGTGGACGTAGTGGTAATCGTAGATAATAACTTCGGAGTAACGCTTGTAGGAAGCGATTTTGTGGGAATTAAAACTTTTCAGGATTTCTACGATTTAATCTTACGCAAACTAAGTGAAAAAGAGTAATGTAAAATGGAACGGGCAGTCCAGGGGCGGCTCTTTCGGGTATAATTTCTTTGTAATACTTATAAAGATATGCGGAATAAGGGGCGCCTATGCTTTTTTATCGCTGGTAATTCTCTATTTTATTCCCTGCGCCCCGAAGTCTACGGCGGCAATATGGAATTACAATCGTAAAATTCTCAGATACGGCATTATAAAATCCATATTTAAATTATATGTTCATTATTACACATTCGGGCAAACGCTTATAGATAAAGTCGCCGCAGGAAGCGGGCTTGTCGGCAAATTCCGTTTCGAATTCGAGAACCGCAGCGAATTTATGCGGATACTGGAATCGGGCGGGGGAGTTATAATGATAGGGGCGCATGTAGGATGCTGGGAAATGGGGTCGTCCTTTTTCGGAAAATACGCATCCCGTATGAACATCATAATGTACGACAACGAATACCGGAAGATAAAGAGGATACTGGAAAAACAGTGCAAGGAGAGAGGTTATAATATTATCCCGACAAATAAGTCGGGCATAGAGTCTCTGATATTGATGAAGAAAGCCATTGACAGAGGCGACTATCTCTGCTTTCAGGGCGACAGATACGTTTCGCAGGAAAACACAACGA
This sequence comes from uncultured Muribaculaceae bacterium, assembly GCA_964449975.1. Classification (GTDB taxonomy): domain Bacteria; phylum Bacteroidota; class Bacteroidia; order Bacteroidales; family UBA932; genus Egerieousia. Next base: position 29,240 of record CAYVED010000013.1, on the reverse strand, counting down.
AGGCCGTATTTATGGGATATGAGGCGGTATTTCCAAAAGGGCCTTTTGTAATAGCGGAAAAATTCAACGTACCGGTAATATTTTATTATGCATCCAGAAAGAAAGGAATGAAATACCGTTTCTCTTTTACCGTTTTAAACGATGCCGGCGCGCGGAAAGATATTTTCGGACAGTATCTTGTTTCGCTCGAAAATATAGTACGGCAATATCCGCAACAATGGTTTAATCTCTATAAATTTTGGCAGTGAGGAATTTACGCATCTTGCTCATATCGGCCAACCGCCACAGGGAGCCGTATCCCATTTATCCTCTGGGGACGGCTTATCTCAAATCGTACCTGAAAAAGGCTATTCCCGGCTGCACGGTTGGTATCGCCGATTGCAATCTGCTGGATAATAAAGAACTGTTCGGATATATAAAAAAATTCTCCCCGGATTATACCGGTATTTCGTTCCGGAATGTAGACGGCGCCAATTCCCTGGATAAAAGAGGATTCATGCCGGGGTACAAAGAGATCGTAAAAACCGCAAGACAGGCGGGTTGCTCCCACATTATAATAGGAGGCTCCGGATTCTCGATTTTCCCGGATGAATTCATGAAAGAGCTTGAAGCCGATTACGGCATTCACGGAGAAGGAGAAGGGCCTCTGGCCGAACTCATAAAAGCTCTCGAAAGCGGCAGTGAAACAACCTCTATTCCCGCTGTACTTACCGGACATAGCACAGGTTATCCGCAAGGAAGAGAATATATCAAAAACATAGAAGCGGAATTCGAACCCGATCTGGTCGAATATTACTGGAAACAGAGCGGCATGTTGAATATCCAGACCAAACGGGGATGCCCCAAACGGTGCATATACTGCTCCTACCCTATAATAGACGGACGTTGTGTAAGGACGATGGATATAGATATAATAGTAGATAATATAGCCCGTATAAAGAAGAATTACGGAGCCGATTATCTGTTTTTTACGGATTCCATCTTCAATATCTGCAACGGTTACAACGGAATGCTGGCCGAAGCTCTTATAAGAAGCAATCTGAAAATCTCCTGGGGAGCTTATTTTTCCCCTTCCAATATAACGGAAGAACAGATGAAACTTTACAAAGCATCGGGATTGACCCATATAGAGTTCGGAACGGAATCTTTCTGCGACGATACAATGGCCTCCTACGGTAAAGATTTTAATTTCCGGGATGTATTGAGAACTTCGGAGCTGGCACTGAAATACAATGTCTATTATGCGCATTTCCTTATACTGGGAGGATACGGAGAGAGCGAAAAGGAGATGGAAAGGACGATAGAGAATTCCCGGATGCTGAAACATACCGTAATTTTCCCGTATATAGGAATGAGAATCTATCCTCATACTCCCCTGCATAAATATGCGATAGAAACCGGGGTTATAGATAAGAGCGATACGCTGCTTGAACCGCGTTACTACACAAGGAAAAATTTCGACCTGGAAAAGACCAGGGCGGCGGCGCTGAATACCGGTAAAGCGTGGATTTTTCCCGACGACCCGCAAAATGAAACAGTTGATATATTAAGAATAAAACGAAATAAAAAAGGGCCTCTATGGGAATATCTGAGAAAGCCATAATATCGTCCGGAGAAATTCCGGAATTCATACCGCAAAGACCGCCTATAATAATGGTAGACGAGTTTTACGGAACCGACGCAGAATTATCCGTAAGCGGACTTTTAATCGGGGAAGATAATATCTTCTGTGAGGATGGAGTATTCGGGGAATGCGGCATAATAGAGCATATTGCGCAGTCGGCCGCGTTAAGAATGGGATATATTCATAAAAAGAACGGTGAAAAAATTCCTCTGGGGTTTATAGGCTCGGTAAATAATCTTAAAATTCACTCATTGCCTCCGGCAGGAAGCAGGATAATCACCAGGATACGCATAGAGCAGCAGGTATTCGGCATAACTCTGGTTTCGGCCGTAACCGGAAACGGAGATATACCCGTTGCGGAGTGCAGCATGAAAATATATTTGCAGAAGGAGGATTAAACAATGGTTAAAAAGAGAGAAAATCCGTCTAAACTTATAAACCTTACCCGGATACAGGTGCGTTTCAGTGAAGTGGATTCCATGCGTATAGTATGGCACGGGGAGTACATACGCTATTTCGAGGACGGAAGGGAGGCTTTCGGCCGCCAATACGAAGGACTGGGCTATATGGATATATATGACAACGGATACCTGGCTCCTATGGTGGATTTGCAGGTACAATTTAAAAAACCGCTCAGATGCAACGACCAGGCCGTAGTAGAAACCCGTTTTATAGAGCATCCGGCAGCCAAAATCTGTTTCGAATATAAAATTACCCGCCTCAGCGACGGGGAGACTGTAGCTACGGGAAACAGTATCCAGGTATTTACCAATATGGAAGGAGAACTGGAGCTGCTCTCTCCCGGTTTCTATAAAGAATGGAAAAAGAGATGGATAGAAAAATAAGAAAAGTATATTGGGCGGAAGATTGTATAATAAGCTCCCTGGGATTTTCCACTGCGGAAAATACGGAGGCCGTCATGCAATACCGTACCGGACTCTCCCGGTGGCGCGAAGGAACGCCGGTATGTCTTATAAACAAGCAACGCCTTAAAGAAGAAATCTTCTCAAACAGACTGGAGAGGTACACGCGTGCAGCTTCACTAGCTATACTGGCCCTGAAAAAAATAAACGCCCGTTTACGGGAGAAAAGATCGATACTTATAATATCCACCACGAAAGGAGATATAGGATACCTGAACAGCGATTTCGAAAAATGCTATCTTTCCGTTACCGCAAAAAATACGGCGGACTATTTTAATGCGGCAAATGAACCTCTGGTTCTCTCCAACGCATGTATTTCGGGTGTATCGGCAATTATCGCGGGATCAAGGCTTATTTCACGCGGATATTATGACGATGCATATATCGCCGGAATGGATATACTGAACGACTTTATAATAAGCGGGTTCAAGGCTTTTAAATCAGTAAGTCCGGCCGTATGCCGTCCTTATGACGCTGCAAGGGACGGGCTGACATTGGGAGAAGGATGCGGGGCGGTACACCTGACATGCAGCAGAGAGTTATCGGGAAGCAAAATAGTCGTAGCCGGAGGCGGAATATCCAGTGACGCCAACCATATTTCCGGACCTTCCCGTACCGGGGACGGATTGTGGTTCGCTATAAAGGCGGCAATGAAAGAGGCCCGCATAACACCGGAAGATACGGGATTTATAAATATGCACGGAACCGCCACAGTATATAATGACGAAATGGAAAGCAGGGCACTTGCCCTGGGAAACCTTACGGAAATCCCGTGCAATTCCTTAAAGCCGTATTTCGGACATACATTAGGAGCTTCCGGGGTTATAGAGAGTATAGTCTCTGCATCTCAGCTTAACGGCGAAATCATTTACGGGGTAAAGGGATATGATAAATGCGGAGTACCTTATAACCTGAATATCAGCTCCGCCCACCGCAATATAAAAACCGGGTGCTGTATAAAAACCGCATCGGGATTCGGAGGCTGCAACGCGGCGCTGGTATTATGCCGGGAGGATTTTCATATAAAGGCGTACAAAGAGACGGGAAAAGGGTACGAGCCGGTAAGGGCGGAAAATATAAAAGCTACGGGACATGCAGAGATAACTAAACATCCCGTAATGTCTTTCGGAGAACATATAAGGGAAGAATACAAAAGCCTGAACGACCACAACCTGAAATTTGCGAAAATGGACAACCTTTGCAAACTGGGTTATGTAGCGGCCTGCAAATTGCTCAGTGAAAAGCGACTTCCGTATCCCCCGGAGAGAATTGCTATAGTTCTGGCGAACAAAAGCGCATCGCTGGACTGCGATATAAAGCATCAGCGGATAATAGACCGTAACTCGGAAGAAGGGGCTTCGCCCGCTGTGTTCGTATATACGCTGCCCAATATCGCAGCAGGAGAAATAGCCATAAAACATAAGTTAAAGGGGGAGACCGCCTTCTTTGTTTTTCCCGATAAAAGCCTTAACTTCGCAGGAAGTTACGCCATTGACCTTATAAAAGAAGACAGGGCGGACGCGGTAATATACGGATGGTGCGAAATACTGGGAGAAGAATATAATACAGAATTAATCATATTTGAAAAACAATAATGGAAGAGTTAAAAGAGCAATTAAAACAACAAATCATAGAGTGCCTTAACCTCGAAGAGATGACACCGGCGGATATAGATGCGGACGCCCCGCTTTTCGGGGAAGGACTGGGACTGGACTCCATAGATGCCCTCGAAATAATCCTGCTGCTGGAAAGGGAATATAATATAAGACTGGAAAATCCGGCACAGGCGAAACCGATATTTTATTCGGTATCGACACTGGCGGAGTACATCAGCAAAAACCGTAAATAAAATGAATATAGCCGTATGCGGAACAGGAATTATTTCGGCCGTAGGAAATAATCGTATCGCGGCATACGACAGCCTTATAAACGGCCGTAGCGGTATCGCCCCGCTCTCGATATTGAAAAGCGGAATAAAGACATATTCCGGAGAGGTAAAATTAAATAACCGGGAACTAAAAGAAATCCTGGGTATATCAAGTAAAAAAGTCATATCCCGCACTGCACTTTTGGGTATGATAGCGGCGGCGGAAGCGGTGAAAGATGCAGGTATTCCCGATAACGCCAGGGTGGGACTTATCTCGGCCACGACAGTAGGCGGGATGGATCTTTCCGAACACTTCTATAAAGATTTCATTACCGGCGGCCATATAGGGAACCTGCATTATATATCTGGACATGCCTGCGCCAGCAGCACCGAAATGATTGCCGCCCACTGCGGGATAACCGGATTCCGTACCACTATAAGCACCGCCTGTTCTTCGGCGGCAAACGCCGTAATACTTGCCGCCCGTATGGTTGAAAGAGGAACTTTGGATTATGCCGTTGCCGGGGGAACGGATGCGCTCTGTCTCTTTACCTTAAACGGGTTCAACTCTCTTATGATACTTTCAGAAGAACCTTGCAGGCCGTTTGATAACAACCGTTCCGGAATAACCCTGGGGGAAGGTGCGGGTTATATAGTGCTTGCCAAACGGGGAAAAGCGAAGAAAGAACATTGTTTTTTAAGCGGCTACGCCAATGCCAACGACGCTTTTCACCAGACTGCTTCATCCGGAAACGGCGACGGAGCTTATATGGCTATGAAACAAGCACTTAAAAAAGCATCCCTTAAGCCGGAAGATATAGATTATATAAATTTGCACGGAACAGGTACTCGGAATAACGATCTGTCCGAAGGCCGGGCGTTGCAAAGATTATTCGGAAAAAAACTACCCGCTTTCAGTTCCACGAAAGGTTATACGGGACATACTCTGGCCGCGGCCGGCGGGATAGAGGCGGTTCTTTCCATAACTGCATTAACTACAGGAGCTATTTATAAAAACACAGGATTTTCACACCCGATGAAAGAGCTTCCGCTTCTTCCTGCACTTGAATGTGTTACGGGAACCGTGATAAAACACGTAATGTCCAACTCTTTCGGATTCGGAGGAAATTGCTCATCATTAATCTTTTCAGGACAATGAACTGCTACATCAACTGCATAAAAACCTGCAACGAGGTTTCCAGGGATATTAAAGAACTTATTCCCGATATGAATATCCGCAGGAGGATGAGTGGCATAATAAAAAACGCCGTTTCAACCGGGCTGGACTCCCTTACGGATTTCGGCGAACGGTGTCCCATAGAGGCGGTTATAACTGCTAGCCGCCTGGGATGCATTGCGGACAGTGAAAAATTCCTCTCCGGTATAATCGGTAACAATGAACAGATGCTTAACCCCACGCCCTTTATACAATCCACTTTTAATACTGTCGGAGCGCAGATAGCTTTGCTAAAAGGATTGCATTGTTATAATATGACATACTCGCATTGCGACACCGGTTTTGAAAGCGCCCTGCTGGATGCGGTTATACAGATTGAAAGCGGAGCGGCAGGAGTACTGGCAGGAATATTCGACGAACTCACTCCTACGGTAAAAAATATATTGGAAAAGTGCGGAATAAAAGAGTGGGAAACGGGAGCATTGTTCTTCATACTCAGTGCAAAGAGATATGATACTTCCGTAGCGGAAATTCATGGCATTGAATTCGAGGGACAGGATACCGGAGCAGATGCGGTGTATTGTACCGATCCGGCAAAAGCAATAACGGAGGCCGTACGGCTGGGAGAAAAAAGAGAGTATATAATTATAAACGGGAGCGGAAAACAGATAAAATCCGTAATAAAATTAAAATGTATTTAATCCTGGTCATACTTATATCCGGAGGCGCGCTTTTTTACGCCTCATACAGCATAAGGCTGGGGGTATATATTAAAAGCCTGTGCAGGAATAAAAAAGCCGGACGGGTTGTAGCCGTTACGTTCGACGACGGCCCGCATCCCGTGATGACTCCCCGGATTCTGGAGGTTCTCAAAAAGCACGGAGCTACCGCAGCTTTCTTTTTAACCGGGACGAATGCCGTAAAATACCCCGGCATAGTTAAACTTATTGCGGAACAGGGACACGAAATAGGTAATCACAGTTACCGGCACTCATGGTCTTTTCCCTTAATAAAACAAAAGGCAATGATAGAAGAACTGGATAAAACAGATACCGTTATTAAAGAAATAACAGGGAAAAAACCGGAATATTTCCGTCCTCCGTTCGGAGTTACGAACCCCGTACTGGCAAAAGCCCTGCGGCGGACGGGACACATTCCGGTAGGCTGGAGTATCCGCTCTCTGGACACGCTGGGAAAAAGCAGATGCTCGGTACTGCGGCGCATAACCGGGAAGCTGCACGAAGGAGCGGTTATATTAATGCACGATACCATGCCCGGCGCGGACGAATTAACGGATATGGTATTGGAAGATATTAAAAAGAGAAATTATAAAACAGTAAGTATAAGAAATTTATTTAATTAACATAAATAAACGGTTCCAAAAAAACATAATGAGATTATTCTTTATTATACTATCTATCATGTCATGCGCTGCCGTTTACGGACAGGAGCAAAACAGTATCAGGGAGAGATTCAATGACGGGCTTGCGGAATACAGCAGCCGGAATAAGACGATCGAATGCGATTTTATCCATATCAAACACCTGGTAAAACTGACCGGCGATGTAAAAATGTACGGAAAGTTCTATTATAACAATAACGGAGCTATGGCCCTCAGATATTCCCGTCCGGAAGGAGATGCTATAATCATAAAAGAGGGGAATTTCTCAATAATAACGGCTGGAAAAGCGGCCACGGCTCAAGGCGGTTCCAATCCTATGCTCAAACAGATAACCCAGATGATGAAAGCCTGTATGACCGGGGATGTTTCCCAACTCGGAAAAGGCTGGGAAACAAATTATTCCTATGAAAAAGGGAAATATATTATAGAACTCGTACCGCAGGATAAAAGAAGTAAAAAATATATATCGGGAATCACACTTATATTCGACGGAAAAGATATGTCCCTCGAAAAACTCCTCATGCGGGAAACTTCGGGAAATTACTCCCTTTATGAATTCAGCGGAAAAATATTCAACCGGGAAACAGATCCCTCAAAATTCAGAATACAATGACCGGCGGAGAGTTATACTATATAAAAGAGAGTTCCCTGGAAGGACTGAAATATATATACAAAATAGAACTCCTCGATACGCATCCGGTATATGAAGGACACTTCCCCGGTATGCCGGTACTGCCCGGAGTATGTACCCTGCAAATCATTAAAGGATGCCTGGAGGGAAGCCTGGAGCGCAAAATAAGGATCGGAACGATCAAGGAATGTAAATTCCTCGCCCCCATTCTTCCGGAATACGGAAAGGAGTTAATAATAGAAGCGGAGCTTAATGCGGACAGATTGACCTGCAAGGTGAGCGAAGCCGGCAAACTTATGTTAAAATTCAAAGGAAGTATAACGGAATAATGCTACAAAGAGAAAAAAAAGCGGCTCCAGGTATACTTTCTGAGACGCTCGCTGTAATACCGGCATATAATAATTGCAACACGCTGGCAGGAGTAATATCCGGAGTGATGCTCCATTGTCCAAATGTACTTGTAGTAAACGACGGCTCCACCGATAACACGGAAGTCATACTTTCCGGCACGGATGCGGATGTAATTTCATATAAAAAAAACAGGGGGAAAGGGTATGCCCTGCGTAAAGCCCTTAAATACGCAGAAGAAAAGGGATACAGATATATGATTACCATAGATGCTGACGGCCAGCATTATCCGCGCGATATTGAAATTTTCCTGAAAGAGATATTACGGACGCCGGACAATCTGCTGGTAGGAGCCAGAAACCTGAATGCCTGCAACATGCCCCGGAAAAACACCTTTGCAAATAAATTCTCGAATTTCTGGTATCTGGTAGAAACCGGGGAAAAGATGGGAGATACGCAATCGGGATACCGCCTTTACCCTGTAAACAGGCTAAAGGGGATGTTTTTTTTCACCCCCCGTTATGAATTCGAAGTTGAGGTACTGGTACGCGCCGCGTGGAGGGGAATACCGGTAAGGAATATTCCGGTGAACGTGTTTTATCCCGGTATATCGGAAAGAGTATCCCATTTCAAGCCCTTAAGGGATTTCACCCGTATAAGCATACTCAACAGCATCCTGGTAATAACGGCACTGCTTTTTTATTACCCCTGGAAATTCGTCCGCTCTCTTACAAAAGAGAATATAAAAGTCTTTATAGAGAAAAACATTACCCGCTCCGGCGATTCGAATCCTAAAATCGCATTTGCCATAGGATTGGGAGTGTTTTTCGGAATAGTTCCGTTATGGGGCTATCAGATGATAGCGGCAGGCGTAACGGCGCATTTTTTAAAACTGAACAAAATGCTCACTATCATAAGCTCCAACATAAGCATTCCTCCTATGATCCCGTTCATACTCTACGGCAGTTTCTATACCGGAAGCAAGATCACCGGACGGGAATTCAGCCTTAATCTTAAAGATATATCGCTCGAAAGAGTCTCGGCCGACCTTGCGCAATATATCATAGGGAGCATCGCTTTTGCCGTGATATGCGGTATAGCCGCCGTTCTGACAAGTTATTTTATAATGATAATCTGCAAACGCAAGCCTGTCCATGAGTAAAATATTCTTATCCATATACAGGTTCTTCGAAAGCCGCCGCATACTTATGTACTCGGTAATGGGAATTATGATTATTCTTATGGGCATATCGGCCATGCGGATCAAATTTACAGAGGATATTACCAGCTTTTTCCCCGACAGCGGAGGACGTACCGCAATGGTATTCAAGAATCTCAACATAAAAGATAAAATAGTTCTTATGATCCCCGTCCCGGAAGCCGGAACGGATCAGGAAGCCGATCCTTACGGGGCGATAGAGAATGCGGAAAAATTTATAACGAAGCTGTCGGAGAAAATAAATATAAACGATTACGCCCGCCTCACTTACGGGATAAACGAAGATATGACCGGCAAAATGGCAAAATATATCTACTCCTATCTCCCGCTGTTTCTCACCGGTGAAGATTACGCCCGTCTGGATACCGTAGCTACGGCGGAAGGCGCAGAAAAGGCAATGGAGAAGAATTACCGTAATCTGCTTTCCGCCGCAGGGGGCTTTATGGAAGAATATATCTATACAGATCCTCTGGGAATATCATATAACCTGCTCCCTCAACTACGGAAAATGAGCAGCGGTATGGAGTATAGTATAACGGATTCTTACATTTTTACAAAAGACGGTTCTACTCTGTTGATGTTCTTTCAACCAGTTGCCGGAAAAAACATTTCCCCTTTGATAGATGCCGTAGAGGAGACTATTTCCGGAACGGATATGGGAGCGGGATATTTCGGCGCACCCGCAGTCGCACTCTATAATGCGCGCAGGATAAAAAAGGATACGATGCTGACCCTTAATATAGCCGTACTTATAGTAATCATATTCATATCCCTTACTTTCCGGAATAAGTGGAGTGTCCTGCTTATCACTGCCCCCGTAATATTCGGGGGATTGTCGGCATTAGCTCTGATACAGCTTATACAGGGAGAAATATCGTCGATAGCGGCAGGTTCGGGCGCAGTGGTGTTCGGAATAGCATTAAGTTATTCCATACATGTGCTTTCGCATGCAGGCCATTGCAGAAATATCCCGCAACTGATAAAAGAAATGGCCTATCCGCTTACTATAGGGAGCTTTACCACCGTAGGGGCGTTTGCCGGACTGCTTTTCACTGATTCACTGCTTTTGCAGGACTTCGGGCTTTTCGCCTCCCTCACTCTTATAGGCACGACCTTGTTCAGCCTGGTATTCCTCCCTCATTTTATAAAAATTTCCGGGAAGGGGAAACCCAACAGGATACTCTCTTTTATAGAAAAGATCACAGGACACAAATGGGAGAAAAACAGGTGGCTGGTAACCGCTATAGTAATACTTGCAATCGTATGTTCGTTCTTTTTCAACAAAGTGGGATTCGATACCGATATGATGAACATAAATTACGAACCGGAACATTTATCGGAGTACAGAACAAGGCTGGAAAAATTGTCCGGCCGGCAAGACGGAGAATCCTCCGTACTGTTTATAGCCACGGCAGAACAGGAGAAAGACGCGGTTCCGGAATATGTTTCGCTATGCCGCAGGCTGGATAGTCTGCAGGCTGCAGGAGATATTATTACTTATTCTGCCATAGACCCTTTCACTATCCCGGCGGATTTACAAAAAGAGCGTCTGGAACGCTGGAATAAATTCTGGACAAAAGAGAGAATAAAGGGAGTTACCTCCGCTGTAAATAAAAGCAAAGCTTCATACGGATTTACAAAAGAGGCATTCGGAGAGTTCGGACAATTACTGGAACGCAAGTATTCTGCAACGGATTACAGGGATTCCCTTACTTCCGGCCTTTTCGCGGACTGGATAAATACCTCCGGCTCATCCCTTATGTTCATAGCCCATATCTCGCTGAAAGATACGTTAAAAGAGACTGTTTACTCTGTATTCGGCTCAGATAAGAATGTTGTAATAGCGGACAGGGCTTTCTATGCAGGATTAATGGCAAAAAGCGTAAACGATAATTTTTACCTGGTATTATATATCTCCTCTTTTCTGATATTTTTCGCCCTTCTTATCTCTTACGGAAGAATAGAACTTACCCTTATATCTTTTCTCCCGATGTTTATAAGCTGGATAATAATACTGGGGCTTATGGCTCTGTTCTCGGTAGAATTCAATATAGTGACCATTATCCTTTCAACTTTTATATTCGGCATAGGCGATGATTTCAGCATATTTATAATGGACGGGCTGCTCGGAGAATATAAATCCGGCCGGAAAACGCTTACGGCGCATAAAACGGCAATATTTTTCTCGGCTTTCACTATAATAGCGGGAATGGGATCGCTCATATTCGCAGTACATCCTGCATTGAAATCGCTGGCACTGATCTCTTTGTTCGGAATAGTGGCAGTAGTGCTCGTATCATATACGATACAGCCGGTAATCTTTCGCTCCCTGATATCTTACCAGACGGCGAAAGGAGGATTCCCTTATACGCTGGCCGGATTGCTGAATACGGTTTATGCTTTCGGGCTGTTCCTGCTGGGATGCCTGCTGGTACAATTATGTATAGCGTTCCTGTTTATCCTGCCCCTGGGCAAGATAAGGCGGAAAGAATTTGTACACGGTATTACAAGCCGGGCTACGAAAATATTTATAAAAGCTATGGTAACGGTTAAGATGATAAATCTAAACGAACACGGAGAGACATTCGGCAAACCGGCTGTAATCATAGCTAACCACCAGTCGTTCATAGATATTTTATTGTTGCTTGGACTTAACCGCAAACTGGTAATGGTTACCAACAGTTGGGTATGGAAATCTCCGTTCTTCGGGAAAATAGTAAGGTTCCTGGATTTCTATCACACAGCGGACGGATACGAAAATCTTGCCGTAACACTTAAAGAGAAAATATCCCAGGGATACAGCGTGATCATATTCCCCGAAGGGACACGCTCCGGAGATTGCAGTATAAGGCGTTTCCATAAAGGGGCATTCTATCTTGCAGAAATGCTGCAACTGGACATTCTGCCGGTACTTATCTACGGGAACGGACTCATTTCTTCAAAAAGACAGCCTATATATATCAAAAAAGGGATAGTGGTATCGAAAATACTCCGGAGGATACCCCCCGGAAACACAGAATTCGGAACGGGATATGCGGAAAGGAGCAAAAAAATATCGGTATGGTTCAGAGAGCAGTACGGATTACTTTATGAAGAATTCAACAGACCCCGGAATAAATATTTTTATGACGCCTTAATAAAAAACTATATCTATAAAGGGCCGGTATTGGAGTGGTATATGAGGATAAAAGTAAAAATGGAACGCAATTATGCGCTGTTCGATAAAATCATTCCCCGCGAAGGATTTACAGTAGACCTGGGCTGCGGATACGGCCCCCTGCCCTATATGCTCTCCATGCTCTCCGATAAAAGGAAGATACTGGGAATAGATTACGACAGAGAGAAAATAACGGTAGCCCGGCATTGCTTTTCAAAGAACGGACGTATAGAGTTCCGGGAGGGAGATATAAAGAATATAGAATTGCCGGCGGCCGATACGTTCGTATTAAATGACGTCCTGCATTATATTCCGTACGGGATGCAGGATAATATTATACGACAATGTATCGGGAAGCTGAACCGGGGCGGGAAAATAATTATCCGGGACGGAAACAGTTCGGACAGAGATAAGCACGGCGCTACCGAATTATCGGAGAAATGGTCTACACGTATCCTGAAATTCAACAAAACCGACGGCGCTCTGTTCTTTACGTCTTCCGAAAGAATAGTGAGGATAGCTTCGGAAGAGGGAATGGATATAAAGCAGATACGGAACGATAATATAACTTCCAACACGATATATATAATCACACATGCAGGATAAATATGATATAATTATAATAGGAAGCGGTCTGGGAGGACTGGTATGCGGGGCGATACTCGGCAAAGAGGGGTATAATGTCTGTATCGCGGAGCAATGCCGGACAGCGGGAGGATGTCTGCAATCATTTGTAAGGGAAGGATATACGATAGATACCGGCGTTCATTATGCGGGCAGCATGGGAGAAGGACAGATAATGAGCCAATATCTTAATTACCTGGGAATTGCAGATTGCCTACATACTTTTCCAATGGATAATGCTTTCGACATAATAAATATGGGCGGAAAAGAGTTCCGGTATGTTGGCGGATATGATAATTTTTTCAATTCCCTTGCAGGAGAGTTCCCTAAAGAGAAAAAGGGACTGGAAAAATATATTGATACCATAAAAGAGATAGGATCTTCAATAGATACGGAGACACACCGCAGGGGCATGCTTTCTTCCGGAAAAACGGAATATCTTGGAGTTTCGGCATACGAATTTATAAAAGAGTGTACGGAGGATAGATTGCTGCAAAATATACTGGCGGCTACGAATATATTGTACGGCGGAGTAAAAGAGGCTTCCAGCCTGTATCATCACGCCATGACCAATCATTCTAATATAGAAGGGGCTTACAAATTTGCAGGTGGAACGCAGCATATCGCCGACGCGCTTGTAAAGAAAATACAAGAGTGCGGGGGAACAGTAATGACAGGATGCAGGGTATGCTCAATAGAGGCCGAAGGGGATAAGATAAATAGTATAAGGCTGGAAAACGGACGGATGCTTTATGCCGGCAAATATATATCGTCATTGTCTCCTTTAACCACACTCAACCTCATAACAGGCTCTCATCCTATAAAGAAAGCATACCGGACAAGGCTTTCCCTGCTTCCCGGAACATACGGACTGTTCTCGGCATACCTGCTGATGCGGGAAAAGTCCATGCCGTATATAAACAGCAATTTCTATATATACGGTAAATCCGATGCCTGGGATACGGTAATGAAGGCATCCGATCCGGAGCCTAAAGCGGCAGTGTTAAGTTCCCAGAGAAAGAATATTGATGATATATATAGCGACGTCATTACCGTTATGGTTCCGATGGAGATACGGGATTTTGAAAAATGGAACGGAACGTGTACGGGAAAACGGGGAGAGGATTATATACGGTTTAAGGAGATGATTGCGGAAAAGATAATTAAATTTACGGAAGAGCGTCATTCCGGAATTGCAGGTTCCGTAAAAAAAATATATACGGCTTCCCCGCTTACATGGAGAGATTATCTGGGAAACGAAAAAGGATCGGCCTACGGGATACTTAAAGATTACAGGAATGCCGGAACTACTCTTTTCCCCGTCCGTACCAGACTTGAAAACCTGTTCCTTACCGGACAGAATGTAAATGTACACGGGGTTATAGGCGTTACCATGACTGCGGCAGTTACCTGCTCTAATTTTCTGGGAGAGGAGTATCTTGCGAAAAAAGTAGGATCGGCATATATGAGGGGCAGAATGAGATGCTCAAAAAATAGAATCAGAGAAAAAACATAGGATTAACAAAAATAACTATTTAGTCGTCCCTTAAAAAGCATTTTATCATCTAATATTCAAGGATATAATTATTTAATTTCTTTGATAAATCTGCAAGTTTTTGTATCTTTGGGTATTGAAACTTGCATATTTTTATGATAGATACAACTCCATCTTCCCCACCTCTGTTCTCATAACTGGATGATTTACTAAACCAGCAGCATCCTTTGTATAAACTCTCTCACAAGATAAACTGGTGCGTGTTTGAAAACGCCTTCAGGCCTCTTTACTGCTTAGACAATGGCCGTCCGGTTAAACCGATCCGTTTGATGTGTGGTTTGCTGATACTCAAACATCTGCGCAACATCTCTGATGAGTCTGTAGTGGAACAATGGAGTGAGAACGCCTATTTTCAGTACTTCTGCGGCATGCATGAGTTTGTCCCCTCTTTCCCTTGCGCCGCATCTGAATTTGTGCATTTTCGCAAACGTATAGGTGAGAAAGGCATGGAACGTATTCTTGCGGAAAGCATCCGTGTGAATGATGACAGGAGTGATGATGACCATCATGATACCGCCTTTATAGACTCTACCGTACAGGAAAAGAATGTGACTTATCCCACAGATGCTAAATTGCACAAAAAGATAATTGGCAAAGTACTGAAAATTGTAAAAGAGCTGAATCTTCCCATGCGGCAGTCATACACATTTGTTTTGAAAGGTATTTATCGGGATCAACGCTTTCGTAATCATCCCAAGAACCGGAGGAAAGCTATAAAAGCCGATAAGCGTTTACGCACCATTGCCGGATGTCTGGTCAGAGAACTGGAGCGTAACTTAGGAGAGAATCGACAACATGACGAATCGCTATCCATTTTTAAGAAGATACTCTTACAACGCCGTAACTCCTCCCATAAGATTTATTCGATTCATGAACCTGAGGTTAAGTGCATCAGTAAAGGTAAAGAACAAAAGAAATACGAGTTTGGGAACAAAGTCTCTATCATACGCTCTGCCACGGGCGTCATACTTGGTGCTAGTTCTTTCCGCAATGAATACGATGGACATACGATTGGAAAGAGTCTGGAGCAAATACGCAGGTTGACGGGTAAAAGCATCAGACGATTAGCCGGAGACAGGGGATATCGGGGGAGGAAAGAGATAGGAGGGACACAAATACTTATTCCCGATGCGCCAAGAGCCAAAGACACATACTACCAACGGAAAAAGAAACATAAATTATTTTGCAAGCGGGCAGGAATAGGACCAACTATAGGACATCTCAAGACTGATTATCGTTTAGGACGAAACTTTTATAAAGGATTATTGGGAGATGCTATCAATGTCATATTAGCAGCGGCGGCATATAACTTCAAAAGAGCCATGAAGGTTCTTATGGGGCTATTGAAAAAAATCAGCGAAACACTCATGAAAGAAAATGTTTCGCTGAAATATGCTTTTTAAGGAACGACTAATTATCATATAATTGACCATATCCGCAATATTTACACTTCATATTACAATGATTGGTAACTTCAAATACTATCTGATTGGTATTAATAAACTCTTTCATAATATCTTCGGCAGAAACACCACCATACCCTGTACTGGGTTTAGTTTCTTCAAAAACATGATATTTTTTCCAATACGCTACTTTTTTTTCATAATAATCAAAGCAATTTACAGTATCTTCGTTATCATATTCCCAAATATTCTCCATAGCCGGATGTAATAAACCAATACGTTTGGTATCCCCATTCCAATAATACAAATTACCCCGCAATGATTTTATCAACCTATTTTTCATATAGAATCACTATTTTTCTTTATAAATACACAGTACCGGATTCATGTTCTCATTGATAACTACTTTTTGCGCGATGGCCTTCACGACAGGTGAGTCAATCAAATTACCATCTTGGTCAGTTAACTGGGGATATTCGAGTTGGACCAACAGCTTGCCATGCAGGTTGGACGGAACTATTCTTTTTACAGTCAGGTTATTTGTTTTATCATATACTTTCTTTTTATCAAATAATTGTATTTTACCCTTATCCTTTTCAATGATTCCCCAAAAAAGGGTATTTCCTGCCCCGGTAATTTCTAGCGTAATATATTGAGGAGTTACAGCGAGCATTGTAAATGCGCCTTTTCTTTGCAGAAATTTTAAAGCTCCTTCCTGCGTCCTGGCCGACAGCAGGTCCGAATCAAAATTCACACCCGATACATTGATTTGAAATGCCGGGGCCAACATAGTATCCGCCGGAATATAGTTATAGATCCGGTTATCATAATACGGTGCAACCCAGACCATTTCACCATCATTATAAAATCCTTTTCCAGAAGTACTTAAATATACATTTGTAATATATTTCTCCCGCTCCAGCATCTGTTTTAACAACTTTCCCTCCCGAGAATAAATATGTACGGAATAATAAGGTCGGTCTTTTAATAAGGGATCCTGCAAATGAACCGCTATGCCGTTCATCTCCCGATTAGAGATAAAATTACCATCAGGCAGGCAGCCTACCTGAGTACTCCAAATATCCAGCGGCTTTTCCTGCCTTCCGATGAAATTACCATTATAATCATAATAAACCATCTCCCCCTCATAATTTCTCACCAGCAAAAGGGAATCCACCCGATAAACCGATCTGTATTCAGGGCCATACTCCTGCGGCCCGTTACCGGAACGATCTATGGCATAGAGATACTTCCCCTGGTCATCAAATACTTTTATATCTTTACTGTCATCTACACTTACAAAGATTTTATTACCCACAAAAATAAATTCATCCACATATTCACTGTCAAAAACCGACGAATCGGTAAGTTCCAGTGGAATAGCTGTTTCAAGTTCATAAAAATCAGAAAACTCCCGGCCGGATAAGTTACTCAGATCAACCTGAATATTCATCTCATGATTCTGCCCGTTATCACATGCAGAAAAAACAAAGAGAAAAAAAATCAATATCTTTATTTTCATATGTTTATAAATTACATTCCAGTTCAACTTGCTAAATATTATGTTTTTGTATTTCCGTTTTAAGCCTTTATTATTCATAAACAACCAGTTTTATACACTTCGTTTTAAATAAAAGAATGGCTGCCAGAATTTTTTCTGCCAGCCATATTTAATTCAGCTATTTCTTTTACTTTTTCGTCCGTTCTTGTTTGTATTGCCAGGATCTGCTCCAGCAGCGTCTTCCATTTCCTCCATCTCAGCCTCCTCCAATTCTCCAACACACACACAACCGCATACTTTGGCCGCTTCTTCGCCTCCTAGTATATTTGCTAATTCTTCATAATTTAATTCTTGTATTGAATCAATTTCATGCTTTCTCATAAAACAATTTATTTAATGGATCATTATACGTT
The DNA here is from genome assembly GCA_964449975.1 of uncultured Muribaculaceae bacterium. Lineage (GTDB taxonomy): Bacteria > Bacteroidota > Bacteroidia > Bacteroidales > UBA932 > Egerieousia. The sequence continues at coordinate 11,396 of CAYVED010000013.1, read as the reverse complement.
ATTGATTAAAACGTTTACTTAAAAATATACTCAAAAGTATTTCATATCTGCATTTTACGCTTAGTCCTCAATTTTTGTTAAGTCTGCCACAATTTAGCCTATAATAATAGCCAGCGAAACTATTACCAAGTTTCAATAATAAGTTTCAACGTTATAACAAAGTTAAACATTATGATTATTTTTGACAAAAAAGTTTAATAGTCCTTTTAGAGAATGCATTGCAATTGGCCTTTAGCAAATTCTTGGGAAATACACTTGTTATAAATTTTAAATAATATCCGAATTATGAGAAAGTACATAACGGCCCTTATTTTACTGACGTTATCACTCGGTGGCTTTGCAAAAGAGTCTTTACAAAAATCATCTGCAAAGCATTTCACAACATCCATCTATTTTGAGTATAAACGTGCCAATTTCAGAAAAAAGATTATACCCCGGAATTTAAAAACCATTCTGGAGAATGCCAATGAAAATGAATTATACAAAACAACCGACTCCATTGTCTTAAAGTCTTATTGTAATCTGCCCCGTACGGCTAAAGAGAAAAATATTCTTATTTCAAAGAAAAGGGGGAATGCTGTAAAACGGTTTCTCTGCAGGAAAGGTTTCCCTGCCAAAAACATAGCCATATATACGTATGGCTACGATCCAACGATAAATAATCCTTCTATGTACGGCAAGGAAGCCCATCGGGTTGATATTCTCTGGTACGTCAGAGAACCGGAAAACTGATTCCTCCCCGGAGAAATGCCGCACATCAAAATACCCCGCTTTCAGAGCGACGGCTAAAGGATCATCCGGCGGATTATCCCTTAGTAAGCCAACGGTATGCCTGAATTTGATAATACAACTGTATTTCCCGGAAGAAGACCCGGGGATTGAATATTCCCGATACACAGGTATTTAGAATCACTCCGTAATTTCAATACCCAGGGCGTAGATAAGAGACAAGGCTTCGGGCAGGGAAAATTTGGCCTTCGTAAGCGTATTACAGGAGGCATTGACCGTATAATTCCGGGCGCCGCTCAAATCGGCCCCGGCAAGATTGGTATCCCTGAATACCGCACCTGAAAGGTCACTCTCCGTAAAATCGCTGAAAGAAAGATCGGCATGTTCAAACCCCGCTTCCTGCAGGGTACACCCCCTGAACTTTGCCTGATACAGATTCATCTCTATGAATACCGAATAATTCAGCGCGCAATTCTCAAACTTTAATGTAAACGGATATTTCTTTTTGGGATGTGGCTTTCTCCAGGCGGCCACGCACCAATCTATGCCCACCAGTTTGCTGTTCGAAAATAAAGTATTCTCCAGCTTGCATCCGGGAATCCGGCAAAGCGACAGATTGCAGTTCAGGAACCGGCAATCACTAAAGACGCAGCCCATAAAACTCACCTTGCTGAAATCGCAATTCTCAAAATCGCATTCATAGAAGCTCATAGAATACAACTCCGTATCCCGGATTACGAGATCCCGGATTATTTTCTGCTCCACCAATGCCTCTTCCCGGAAGTCGCCGGGATTCATAATTTCCTTCATCATACAACTCGCTTTAACCCCCTTCAGGGTCCCGGTAAATATAACAATAATTTTCACGTCGCAGAAACGCTCTGTTTCCCGTTTAATACTATCTTTATATATTATAGATCCCTTCATATCATCCACAAAACGACGATCCGATGAAACACAAACGATTCAAAAAACTAAAGCCCTGGAATTACCTCCGGGAATTGTCCATTGTTATAATAGGCGTCGCCATTACACTCTATGCCGGGAACCGTATCAGTTCCGCCAACGAAAAAAAAATATGAGACTTCAGGTGGGGGCCATCTATACAGAACTGGAGGATAACAGCAATAAACTGGATAATCTGATAGATTATTATCAAAAACATGCACACTTCAGCAAACTGCTGCAACAAAACCTGTGCGATCCCCAACGGCAACTGAACGACAGCATCCGTAAATATCAGAATATCATTGGGAAAATAGTTCCTTTTACATTCAAAAAAGGCGCCTATGAAATGTTCCTGCAAAGCGGAGCCATGAAATTACTGAAAGACCGCAATCTGCTTTTGAACATCACGGAGAGCTATGCCTTGCTGGAAATAGCCAAAGAGCAGCATAACAGGTATAACGATACCAAGATGCAGCTATTCATTCGCCACCTTTGTCCTTTGTATTTATTCATTAATTTTTCAACTTTAACATTCAGTACTGGCTTGGCTGTTTTGGGGAATTTTATACGTTCATAAACAATTTGTCCGTCACGAACGCAATCCCATGTCAGATTACAGACATCAACGTTGGCCATTCCTCCTGCGAAGTAGCTGAAAAAGAACAAATCCAAATGTAACTGTTCCTTTTTTGAGAAAAGTGTACGGTCGATGTTTTCAATCTTATAAATATCAACCGTTGGAACCGCTTTGGAGGTTGTCTCGTCCCATTTTATATTATCCCCCAAACAATCGAACACTTCGATACTGGCATTGGGTATTTCCATTTTTTTTGCATGACTACATATCGCTCGTAATCGGCGAAGTTTACTGGTAAGCCCACCTTTATTCCCTTCCTCTATTCCTTTTTTCTTAATATACATCGTGTAATCAAGAAGAAAAGTTTCCGTAATGTCCTTAAAATAGTAAGTCGAGAATGAACGATTATACTGAGTTTTGCAAAATTCCGTTAACGACCTTTTGATGCGTTCATACTGCTTGGCATTATTAGAGCTATCTACAATCTGGCCATTCTTAATACGCTCTTTCTTGTAGAACCGCTCAATTAGCAAATCAACCATTTGGCTAACCGTCAATACTTTGATAGATTCCTTTTTTTCTGCCTCCTCATCGAAACAGTGAGATAATTCTACTGGAGACCAATTTCGTCCCTCTGCTTCCCAGTCCTCCGCAACCTTTTGATATTTGAGGCGTAAATCAAGCAGGTTTTTGTTTTTGGCAATACAATCACCTGACTTTGATTTGAACTTTAATTAGTTATAATCTAAACCGGTCAATTGATCTTAAAATGCCCAACATGTCGGACGACATCAGTATAGGTACTTTTGACCAAAAAGGGTTAGATTTAGGGAAACCTCCCTAAGCTAATTAAAACAACACGTTATCAATCAGTAATATACAAGCTTTTTGCTGTATATCTTAAAAAAAGGGCACCACACTTTTCGGACACCTTCTTTACTTTTAATCTACGAGGATGAGAGAGTATTTAAATAACCTTCAATTGCTGTTTGAAACACCCAAAGAATATCCATATATTTACGCAAAAAATGTACAAATCAATTTTTAAAAATGTACATTTGGTTTTTGCGATTATACATAGCCGTATAAATCAAGAAACCGTTTTGATTTTATCGTTCGACGATTTGAGCGATAAACAATATCCGGGAATAATATAAACCGGGCTTTAGCGAGTTATATAACACCGTTGAAAATAGAAAAAAAGAACTGATAAAGAATGAGATTAATAAATTAAAAACAGCCTCTTAACTATATGCGCCGTGTAATAAAATATATATTTCTGTGTCTTTTATTAATCCCGCTCATACCTGCGGGAATAATATCGGGACTCTATTTCAGTGCGGATATGGGAGAGCCTGTCATAACGGCGGATACCTCGTCATACAGGGTTGTCGATCACGGCTCATACAAAGGGTGCGGGGCGGCTATGCTGCGCAGGAATTCAGCAGGGCTATGGGAATTATATACGGAAGGAAATGCGGTTGAAAGGGGAATGACTACGGGAGCGCTCACCAAAGAGCTTATGCGTTACCAGGAGGACGTATTCATAAAACAGATAAGGAATATCATACCGTCGGAAGGCTATCTGAAATTTCTCCGGATAATGATAATAGTATTTAACCGTAATCTGGGAGAATATATACCGCAGGAATACAGAGAAGAAATTTACGCTTCATCCCTGTTCTGCACACATGAGTACGATGCGATAGGTTCGCCTTACGAAAGACAACTGAACTATCATGCGGCACATGATATAGGGCATGCCATGCAACAATATATGCTTGTGGGATGCAGCTCTTTTGCGGCATGGGGAGGAGAGAGCTCCGATTCTTCCCTTATAGCGGGCAGAAATTTCGATTTTTATGTGGGGGATGATTTTGCTAAGAACAAGCTTATCACATTCTGCGCTCCCGATACAGGTTACCGTTTTGCAAGCATAGGCTGGGCAGGTATGGCAGGGGTATTATCGGGAATGAACGAAAAAGGGCTTACCGTAACCATAAATGCGGCAAAAGGCAGTATACCCGTCTCCGCCGCTACTCCTATTTCCCTGCTGGCCCGCGAAATACTGCAATATGCCTCAACTATAGAAGAGGCTTACGCTATCGCCGGTAAACGTAAGACGTTCGTAAGTGAATCAATCCTGATAGCATCGGCGGCGGACGGCAAAGCGGCGATAATAGAGAAGACCCCGGATAAAATGGCGCTCTATAGATCAGGCAGCGAAACGGTAATCTGTACCAATCATTATCAGTCCGGGGAATTTGAAAACGATAAATATAATATTGAGAATATAGCGGATTCCGACAGTAAGTACAGGTTCCGCCGCCTGGAGCAACTCGCGGGAATTTCCGCCCCTTTATCTCCCGTTAAAGCGGCGGAAATATTGCGGGACCAGCGGGGTATGGACGGAAAGAATATAGGTCTGGGAAACGAAATGTCGTTGAACCAGTCTATTGCCCATCATTCGGTAATATTCAGGCCTGAGGAGTTGAAAATGTGGGTTTCCACATCGCCCTGGCAGTCGGGAGAATATATTTGTTACGATTTGAGGGAAGTGTTCAGCAAGAAAGATTTTTCACGGGAATTAACCGTAAAGGCAGCGGCTATTCCGGCTGATTCTGCTTATATAGTAAATGATTATCCCAGGATAAAGGATTACCGTACCGGTATTTTGCAGATAAGACGGGCGATAAGGAACGGCCGGGTAATGGATGAGCGTTTTTTAGAGGATTTCCTGAAAATAAATCCGGATAATTATTATACATACAGGATAACAGCCGATTATTATCTGGAAATGAAACGGACTGATAAAGCAAAAATATATTATGAAAAGGCCCTCCGATATGAAATTCCCTATAATTCCGAGAGAAAGGAGATTGAAAAACTAGTTAAAAAGCTGTAGATATGATTAAGAATCCGGATATACAATATTGTTCTAAAGAGGAGATAAAGTTATTCCAGCAGGAACGGCTGGCTGAAGAACTGGAATACCTGCAAGCCTGTTCTCCGTTTTATAAAAGAGTGTTTGCCGAGAACGGAATAAAGATAAGTTCCGTAAAGACGCTGGAAGACCTCAGGCATATCCCGGTAACGACAAAACAGGATCTGCAACTTTATAATGAGGATTTTATATGCGTGCCCGGAAACGGTATCGCAGATTATGTAACAACTTCCGGAACACTTGGGGACCCGGTAACTTTCGCCCTTACGAAAGGAGACCTGGCACGCCTTGCCTATAATGAAGCTCAGTCATTTGCAATAGCCGGCATTACGAAAGATGATATATTACAACTTATGACCACAATAGACCGCCGTTTTATGGCCGGACTTGCTTATTTCCTGGGAGCAGGCGAACTGGGATGCGGGGTAATAAGAGTGGGCAACGGTATCCCCGAACTGCAATGGGATACGATAAAAAGGATAAAGCCGTCGGGATGCATAGTAGTTCCCTCTTTCCTTACCAAACTTGTCCTGTATGCAGCGCAACATAATATAGATTACCATAATTCGCCTCTCAGGAAAGCTGTCTGCATAGGTGAAGCATTGAGAGATACCGGGTATAATTTTAATACGCTGGGAGGAAAAATAAACGAACTATGGCCTGAGCTGGAATTGTTTTCCACATACGCCTCAACCGAAATGCAAAGTTCTTTTACGGAGTGCCGCGAACATAAAGGGGGACATGCCCCGGCGGATCTGATAATAGCAGAGTTGCTGGGAGAGGATAATATGCCTGTGAAAGAGGGAGAAGCCGGAGAGGTGGTAATAACGACCATAGGAGTAAGGGGCATGCCTCTGCTCCGATTCAAAACGGGAGATATGTGCATAGCCGATACCGGGAGATGTGCATGCGGCAGGGGTTCGGTGAGGCTTGGCAGCGTTATCGGGAGAAAAGGACAAATGATAAAGTTTAAGGGAACTACGCTTTATCCGCCGGCATTATACGATGTTCTGGATAACATTCCCGATGTTAGGAACTATATAATAGAAGTTTATACCGGCAGCCTGGGTACAGATCAGATAATGCTCCGTATAGGTTGCGACAGCCATGACGAAAATTTCGAGAAACAGATAAAAGATATTTTCCGCTCCAGGGTACGGGTGGCGCCGGAAATTATTTTCGAACCCGCGGATTATATAGCAAAAAAACAATTACCGGATATGAGCAGGAAAACGATAAAATTTGTAGATTTGCGGGAACAAAAACATTAATCCGGCTATTTGAACCGGATATAAACTTTTTTAATCATCTATTCGTCTTAGAGGGAATTAAACAAGTTAATGAAAGTAGCAAGCGGTTATGCTATAAAAAGTTTTATTTTATTAACACATAAAAAAAGTATGAGAAAGATTATCTTATTATGCCTGATCTGTGTATGCACAATGGCATCTGCACAAAAAAAACAACCGCCGATCCAGGTTACATTCTACGGCGTGGATTTTTCAAATGTAACGGTAAACGGAGCCACTGAAAGCGCCGATAAGTTCATAGAGGCTCTGAAAGCGATCAACCCTCTGATACTTAAGGAAGCAAAGAAGTATGACATAGGCAAGTACACAAATACCCAGGTTATAAATACCAATATAGAAAATGCCGTAAAAAGCGTAGATGCTATTAAAAACGAAAACTTCCTGAACAAAGCAAAAGAGAAGATAGATTGCGCCGGTATCGTTAAAGAGTACACCGGAGGAGAAGGTACGGGACTGCTTATCATTGCACAGGAACTTAACAAATCCAGGTCTGAAGGAAATTTCATATATGTATTATTCAATGAGAAAACCGGAGAGATTATAAAAGAAACCGCCTTATCCGGGGAGCCTAAAGGATTCGGACTACGTAATTATTGGGCCGGAGCACTGTACAACTCCATGAGAAATTACAGGAGACAATAGGTCATACCGTTCCCGAAACTCGTAAAAACCTCGTTATCTGATTTATCCGGATAGCAAGGTTTTTTCAGTCCGTGTTAAAAACAGGGCTAAAATGCCGGTTATAATAGAATATATGAAGAACCGGGCCGGTTTGGCCTATTACCGGATGATCCCGAACGGAACCTCCGATACGTTCATGTACCTGGAACCTAACATTGTACTCAGCAGCTACATGCTGTGTTACATCAACATTGTACACATCAATCATTTCTCCGTCTCTTATTATGTCCTCATCCAGAAGATTTTGATGTAATTCCATCTGATCAACCGTTATACCTGTTCCCGCCAACAACTGTACAATAGTGTTCAGCAGACATTCATTATTATTTCCGCTTGCATGACCTATACTGTATGCCTGCATAAACTCCTGCAGATTGGTAATACGTCTTCTGTCGTCTACATTAGTCCCGGAAGGTGTCTGATCTCCATGTTGTTGTACATGTTCTGCCGCTTTTTCAGAAATCCATGCGGCAAAACCTTGCGGACCTGCTGTACTTTTTCTACCCGCTATAACTTTATGTGCACCCCATTGATCAAGATTGATCTGTTTTGCAAAAAGCATAGCCTCCCTGATTATCATAGCAAACCGGCCATTTACGGTAATACTGTCCATTAATTGTCGGGTCACGATAAATCTCGTTCCTGTTGCTATAAAATTTAAACACCCTTTCACGTTGATCTTCAATTACCAGCGACATAGCCATATCTAAAGCATAATACAATATCTGCTGTGCTACACACCGGATAATTTCATTTAACTGCCTGCCTGACAAAAGTAATTTTTCTATTGAAATGTTTATTGCAGCCAAAACAAAACTCAGATAATTATACCCCCTCACACTGCCGGGCTTGGCCATTTCAATATGATCCCTCTGTGCTCCGAACCATCCCCTGCCGTTTTTCCACCTTCTGGTATCCGGTAACCTGTAACTTTTACCGCCCACCTCGGATACGGCTTCTCCGGTATCACTCTCTTGTGTCACGCCTGCTTCATCTATATTTATTGTTCCCAGACAATGTACAGCCAGCTCGTGCGAAACTATGCCTACTATTTCCCCTATATCCGCTATTTCCAGGAACCATCTCTCTATCGTTACGATAATGGTTCTGTTATCTTCTCCGTCGATATTTGTATAAGCCGGAGTAACATCGCGGGTTTCTACTATATTATATACTACATTATAATCGCCTTGGATATTAAAATCTCCGAAATCCCCTAAAATCGCAATTAATACCCCTAATTTATTTATAAGTCTCGGATCTTCTAGTCTTCTGATAAACCTCCAGAAAGCATCCGTATTGTAATCTATCTTTCTTTGTATAATATCGCATCTTAACGGTTGTTTTCCTGAAATACCCTCTTTATATGTCTGTAATATTTCATTTACCGGAGCCTGTCTCGACGCACGCGACTCCGGATATACGGCACGGGGTGTATTTACGCATTTAGCGGCGGTTGATTTCATATGTTTAAAATCTTCAGAGATACAATAACAGGTTCGTTCTCTTATAAAATTATACGGAACTTACTTCTCTCCCTCCCTTTTTCTTTTCCAGCCCAGGATATATTTTACGGTAATTATAAAAAGGTATCCTCCGGCAATACATAAAGGCAATGAGATAAAAACTCCTCTGAGAGTAATCTCATCACCTGTAATCAACGGAAGAATAAATACATTGAGAATATATAAAGGAACGGCAAAGGCAATCGCTCCCACATGGGTATTTATTTTACGGTACATTCCGGCAAGTTTATCGTCTTCGTAACTCATGGGTATCGGGTATTTACAGAATAATTTCCCCCTGCTTTCACAATGTCCCGCAATATAAAAAATATTCGGGTAGAAACAAAATCCAGGTTAAATCCGAAGTTAAAATAATCTTTGAAAGTAATATAGCGATACTAAAACAAAAATACTCCGGCTTTTTCGCAGGCCTCCTGTACCGGTGCGGGCCAAAGCCCGGCCTGCACCTCTCCTATATGACATTTCCGCAGCAAAAGCATACAGAGCCGCGACTGCCCGATTCCGCCACCCATAGTCTGAGGCAATTTTCCCCCAAGCAGCAGAGAGTGGAAAAACAACGTTTTCCTGTCTTCGGCTTTACGGATATTTAATTGCCGTTCCAAAGCTTCAGGATCGACACGGATCCCCATAGATGAGATTTCAAATGCCGACCGCAAAACTGGATTCCAGATAATAATATCGCCGTTAAGACCGTTAAGGCCTTCTCCCGTTTCCGTAGACCAGTCATCATAATCGGGAGAGCGGTCGTCATGGATCGTTCCGTCCGACAACATGCCTCCGATTCCCCGGATAAACACGGCGCCGTACTTTTCCGCTATTTTTTGCTCTCTATCTTTAGGGGATAAATCGGGATAACAGTTTCTCAATTCTTCGGCATGTACAAAATGAATATGTTCGGGCAGGAAAGGCTGCAATACGGGAAACCGTTCGCTCAACAGAAACTCTGTGCGTTTGAGAGCCGCATATATCCGCCGCACGCATTTATATAGACGTTCCGGGGTTCTTTCCTCCGGAGTTATCACCTTTTCCCAATCCCACTGATCGACATACACCGAATGAATATTATCAGCAATTTCATCGGGACGTAAAGCATTCATATCCGTATAAATACCCATTCCGGGCAGGATATGGTGACGCCAAAGCGCATAGCGTTTCCACTTGGCCAGCGACTGCACTATTTCAGCTTTCTCTCCCTCCAGCACCTTTGTTTCAAAACTGACAGGAGCTTCGACCCCGCTCAGATTATCATTCAGCCCTTTTCCGGAAGGAACTGCAATCGGAGCGGTAATACGGCGTAATTTCAGTTCAGCAGCCAGCGCAAGCTGGAAAGTGTCCTTGATAAACTTAATCGCATGTTCTGTCTGCCATACATTAAGAAGGGAAGAGTAGCCCTCAGGTAAAATCAAATGTTTCATGTTTATCTAAATTAAAGGTTAAAAAAAAGCCTCCCCATCCGGGAAGGCTTAACGGTTATTCAATAAAATCTTTTATTATAACAATACCCTTCCCTTTCGCAATACTCTGTTATTGCAATTATTATTAAGGTTGATATTATTATTAAGGATCATCATTCCATTATCTCTTTTGCGACTGCAAATATAAAAAACTATTCTAAACTTTTTGAAAAATGCTTCGCATTTCTGGGTAAACACCATATAATCAGCATATTAATTTTAAACATTATATCCTAGTTTTAATCTTCAAAACACGCCTTAACTGATTATCAGAGAACTACCCAGAAATGCGAAGCATTTTTCAGTGTAAAAAATTAAGACAACAGGTGTAAATTTTTTTTACACCAATGAAGATGCTCATCGTATCTATTCATTAAAGATCAAACAGTTAACAAATCCTGCACAATTTTGGCACGACAAGCATAAGAAATATTTATTTAAATTATTTATATAACACAATAATAATGTTAATAAAATTCTTATCGGAGAACTTCAAGAGTAAGAAGAACCGGCCACTTTCATTCATAATTAATTTTTTAAGCATGACGCTGGCGCTGACTGCTGTAATTATTATATACCTGCATGTAAACAGCAATCTGAACCACGATCGTAAAACTTTTACAGATAATATGGAGCGTGTTGTACGCCTGGAAATGGGGACCTTTGGTTCTCTGACCCCCGGAGCTTTGGCGCCGTTTGTCGCTACAATGCCGGAGGTGGAGAGCACCTGCGCTTTGATAAATCTGAAAGAAGTCGTCGCAACCGACGGATTGGCGATCAATAATATTATGAGATTAAAAATAATACTTGCAGACTCTTCGGTATTTAACATCCTGCCATACCGTTTTAGCTCCGGTGATCCTCAAACTGCACTAAATACTAAAGATAAAGCCGTCGTTACCCGCTCAGCGGCGGCCAGGCTTTTCGGAACAGAGGACGTTATAGGGCGCACGATAAAAATGGATAATAAATTCCCTGTACAAATCAGCGCCGTTATAGAAGATATACCATCAAATTCTCTCTATGTGTGCGACGTAATATGCAACCGGGAACTGCTTTTACAGTGGTGGAATATGAGTAAAAAATCGATGGAGACATGGAATCGATGGAACTGGGACGCTCTGGCAAGGCTGAAAGAGGGTGTAAGTATTGCAGATTTCAATGATAAATATAGCCAGGCTGTAATAAACGAACAGAGAAAAATGTCCGGAGATGATTCCGCAGAAG
>CAYVED010000012.1:0-50518 GCA_964449975.1 uncultured Muribaculaceae bacterium | reverse complement strand
GGCAAATTTATGATTAAAAAAGTTCATGTTCGGTTCATACGTTTAAAAATTTTTTAGTGACATTTCATTTATAAAAAATTTTCAGAGCGATAGTAGCCGCTTCGCTCTCTGATAAACTTGTTTTAATCATTGCCTTCGGCAAATTTATGATTAAAAAAGTTCATGTTCGGTTCATACGTTTAAAAATTTTTTTTGAAAGATAAAAGGTGTCTGAAAACTCTTTCCCGACACCTTCTTTTCTCTATTAATTAAACAGCGGCAATTTATTTAACGCGCTCTCCGTAACTTCTGTCCTCTGTTTTTACTCTTATTTTCTCTCCCTGGTTTATGAAAAGCGGAACCATTATATTTGCTCCCGTCTCCAGCGTCGCCTGTTTTTGGGCATTGGTGGAAGCCGTATCGCCTTTTACTGCCGGTTCCGTATAAGTTACTTCCAGTTCCACGAACTGCGGCAGTTCACATGTAAGGCATCTCTCTTCATCCGCAAGGAACATCATCTCAACAATTTGTCCCTCTTTCATGAGATCCGCATTATCTACGAAGTCTTCTTCAAGATGTATCTGTTCGAAAGTTTCGTTATGCATGAAATTGTAACCGGATTCGTCCTTGTAAAGGAACTGATAGGGCCTTCTTTCTACCGTAATCAAATCTATTTTTTCTCCGGCGTTGAAAGTATTCTCCAACGTTTTGCCGTTCTCCAGGTTTTTGAATTTCGTTTTTACGAAAGCGCCTCCTTTACCTGGTTTAACGTGCTGGAAATATATTAGCTGACACGGTTTGCCGTTGTAGTTGAAAAATAATCCGTTCTTAAAATCTGCTGTAGTTGCCATATATTTTTATCAAGTTAATTATTTTCGATTTTAAACTGCAAATATAAGAATTTTAATCAGGGATTTAATATAGATAATTAATTTATTTGTATAAAATTGAAAAATCGGTTATCGTGATCTTTCCGGAATGCCTTTCCGGAATGCTTCGCATTTTTGAGGAGTTCTGCATCATACTTTTTTGTGTTTCAAAATGTGTGAATACAACCGGTCTTTTGTATATTTGTACTGTATAACCCGGCATCGAGACTTGCCGGCCCTTTTTATGAACTGTTGAAAATTTTAAATGTATGAAAAAATTTAAGGTCGCAATACTTTGTATATTCGTATCGTTTTCAGGGGCATTCGCCGGATTTTCCCGGAATTGTGAAATCAGTATATATAAACCGGGTATTCCTATCCTTTTGAACAGGGATGATAATGTGGTTTACGAGCTTTTGCTGAATTGTAAGGAGGCGGGAGATATTTTTAATTCCGTTATTTTGGAGTTTCCCGACAGCCGGTATATTGAAAGTGCGGGTATATTTTATTCTGGAGGTACGTCGGTTATAAGGAGCAGGACACGTTCGCAGGCTATAAAAAGGTACTTTAATGAGTTGTCGGGAGGCCAGAGGATTTTTTCGCAACCGGCATATTCGATAAAAAAGGGAGAGGTTAACGGAGTATCCGGGGTTATGGAATTGAACACGGATCAAAGACTTGTCAAGGGGGAAAATTACTTCTGGATAAGTATACGGCTTAAAAAAGATGTGCCGCTTACGGCGCTTATACGTTCGAGGATAAGGGAGATTAGCGTTAATAATGAAAAAAGGGATGAGGGAGAGACGTCCGTAAGCAGGGTCGGCGTTACGGTAAGAAACAGTGGTGATGACGGGGTTTATGCTTACAGGATTCCGGGGTTGACGACGACTAAAGACGGATCGTTGATTGCAGTATATGATGTAAGAAATAATACCGCTTATGATTTGCAGGAGGATGTGGATGTGGGAATGAGCCGTTCTACGGACGGCGGGAGAACATGGGAGCCGATGAAGATAATTATGGATATGGGGGAATGGGGAGGTCTTCCGCAGTCGCAGAACGGGATAGGAGATCCGTGTATCCTTACGGATGAGATTACGGGGAGAGTATGGTGTGCGGGGCTGTGGACTCATGGAATGGGAAATTCACGCGCCTGGCAGACTTCGGGACAGGGAACGGCGCCTGAGGACGAGACAGGCCAGGTTATGCTAGTATATAGCGATAATGACGGGAAAACATGGTCGGAGCCGGTAAATATTACGGCGCAGATTAAAGATACTTCATGGAGGCTTATACTCCAGGGGCCGGGAAAAGGAATAACTATGGAGGACGGTACACTTGTTTTCCCGATACAATATGTAGATTCGTCATCCGTTCCGTACGCATCGGTTATATGCAGTAAAGACAGAGGACAGAGTTGGTATATAGGGGCTCCGGTAAAGAGCAATACTACCGAATCGCAGGCGATAGAGTATCCGTGCGGAACTATTATGCTGAATATAAGGGATAACAGAGGCGGATGCCGTGCCGTATATACCAGCAGCGATCTGGGCGGGACATGGAGTGAACATGTTTCGTCGCGTTCGGCCCTGCCGGAGCCGGTTTGTATGGCGAGCCTTATAAAAACAACGTATAAGGGAAAACCTGTACTTTTATTCTGTAACCCCAATTCTTTGAAATCCAGGAAGAATATTACAATAAAAGCCAGTATGGACGGCGGGGTTACATGGCCTGTGGAAAACCAGGTTCTTCTTGACGATGAACCTTCGTGGGGGTACTCTTGTCTTACAATGGTCTGCGATGATACGGTAGGGATATTATATGAAGGGAGCACTTCGCAACTCGTGTTTCAGTGTGTGAAGCTGGATGAGATACTGGGCATACGGCTGATGCCGTCAGCGGATATTCCTTAAATAGCCGGCTACTTCTTCCAGTTGCCATTTCGGGGTGGATGTGGCGCCGCATATTCCCACCGAATCCCCATCGGAAAACCATTCGGAATCTATTTGTCCTGTATTCTGTATATGGTAAGAACGTTCGTTTACCGATTTGCACAGATCGTAAAGTACCTTGCCGTTGGAACTTTCTTTCCCGCTTACGAAGATTATTACCGAATGTTTGCGTGCAAAGCCGGCAAGATTGGTGTGTCTCTGGGCTACCTGGCGGCAAATGGTGTCATGTATGCCGAATTGTTCCGGATTGCCTCCGGCGGTAATTATTTTCTGTCTTATGATTTTGCAGATCTGTTCATACTCTTTGGGATCTTTCGTGGTTTGCGAGAATATATGAACAGGTCTGGTAAAATCTATCTTATCCAGACCTATATAATTAATGCTTTGTTTACCGTCTTCTCCGGTTACGGTTATTATATCGGTTATAACGGCGTCCCCGTTCACCTGACCTATAAGCCCGTTCACTTCCGCATGTCCGGTCTTTCCGAAAATCACTATCTGTCCCTTTATATTACGTTGCGTATCGGGAAGTGTATTAATGGCTTTATAGGTTTCCTTTATCCGTTCCTGTAATTTAAGTACCACAGGACATGTGCAGTCTATAAGGGTGATATTCCTCTCTTTCGCCCTGATATAAGTATCGGGAGGTTCGCCGTGAGCGCGTATGAGTACGGTAGTTCCTGAAAGTTCTTCCATTTGTCCGTTATCTATGACGGTAAGCCCTATTCCGTGCAACCTTTCCAGTTCCGAATTGTTATGCACGATAGCTCCCAGCGAGTACAGGCTGCTGTTCTCCATAAGGTTCTTTTCGGCTTTTTCCACCGCCCTTATTACTCCGTAACAAAATCCCGAACCGGGGTCTATCTCAATATAGAGCCGCATACATTGGTTTTTATTTCATTTGCAAATTAAATCTTTCGGATAATATTTTATCCAGCCATACGAATTGTTCCGGAATAGTCATATTGCTGTTGTCGAGCAGAATGGCGTCTTTAGCCTTTATAAGAGGGGCCACGGTACGGTGTTCGTCGAGATAGTCTCTGTCTTTTAAATTTTTAAGGACTTCTTCATAAGAGTCTTTTCCGCCGGCTTCCCGTATCTCGTCGAATCTCCTTTGCGCCCTTATTTCAGGGGATGCCGTCATGAATATTTTAAGTTCGGCATCCGGGAATACGGCGCTCCCTATATCCCGCCCGTCCATTACCACTCCTTTTTCCCGGCCGAATTTGTGCAGCAGGTTATCTATGAAATCCCTTACGAAAGGAACCGCCGAGATATGGCTTACCTTATTGGATATTTCAATGGTGCGTATCTGTTTCTCTATGTTTGCGTTGTTTAAATAGGTCTCGGATTTTCCGTCTTTTCCCGGTTTGAACGTTATATTGTTTTTGGGGAGGGTAAGTTTCAACCCCTCTTTGTAGATTTTACATTTATTATCTATGAACCCGTTCGTGTATGCAAAATATGTTACGGCCCTGTACAATGCGCCGGTATCTACATAAATATATCCGAGCTTTGCCGCTATTACCTTTGCAAAGCTGCTTTTCCCGGTTGATGAATGACCGTCTATGGCTATTATAATTTTAGGATTTTTCATGCGGCAAAAGTACAAAAAAAATTATCTTTGCATCAAATAAAAATTACGGTGCCTGCCGTGCATGATATGAACCGAACATAAACTTTTTTAATCATAAACTTGCCGGCGGCTGTGATTAAAATAAGTTCATGAGAGAGCGAAGCGGTTACTATCGCTCTGAAAATTTTTTAAAGTATGAAAGTAGCTGTACTGGATCTTGGAACAAATGTCTTTAACCTTCTTCTTGCGGAGTTCACTCCGGAAAAATGCGAATATATAAAAGAGTATAAATGTGCGGCGAGGCTTGGAACCGGGGGGCTCTCTAATGGAATGATTTCAAAGGATGCTTTTATAACGGCTTCCCTTGCGCTGGAAAAGATAACGGGAGTTATACGGGAATACGGAGGCGCGGATATTATTATTCCGTTTGCGACGTCTGCGGTAAGGGATGCAAAAAACGGCCCCGAATTTGTGCAATATATAAACTCCCGTTTCGGAATATCTGTTAATATAATATCGGGAGACAGGGAGGCGGAACTTATATTTAAGGGGGTATCAGGAAGCCTGCACGGTAAGGTTGCGCCGGGAGAAAGGGTAATGATGCTGGATATAGGGGGAGGCAGCAATGAATTTATAATATCACGGGGGAATTCCGTTTTATGGAAAAGGAGTTTCCCGATAGGTATGGCCAG
Organism: uncultured Muribaculaceae bacterium; assembly: GCA_964449975.1. Taxonomy (GTDB): domain Bacteria; phylum Bacteroidota; class Bacteroidia; order Bacteroidales; family UBA932; genus Egerieousia. The sequence continues at coordinate 45,450 of CAYVED010000012.1, read as the reverse complement.
AATGAGGGAGATGTTTGATTATAAGGAACCTATAAGGGACGATGTTATACGGGAGTTCCGCGATTACTGTACGAAAGAACTGTCTTCTTTATGGGACGAGGCGGAACGGTATAAACCGTCGGTATTTGCTGGTTCTTCCGGCTCTTTCGATACGTTTAAGGACCTTATATATAATTGCGGATATGGAGAACTGCCTTCCGTTGAGCTGCCGTTTGAAAAGCTGGAAAAGATAAGCGGAATTTTAATATCTTCTTTGCCGGAGCAAAGACTGGCTATGCCGGGAATGTCTCCTGTAAGGGTGGATTATATTGTACTGGCTGCCGTATTTACCATGATGGTGCTGGAGAGGGTAAGGCCGCGTATTATATATCAATCCTCATATTCTCTGAAAGAGGGGGCTATGCAGGAAGAATATTTGAAATTTCTTATGAATAATTAAATGAAATTAAAAAATTTTTAAGGTATGAAGGTTTTGATTATTGATGACGAAAGGAGTATAAGGAATACCATGAAAGATATTCTGGAATTTGAAGGTCATGATATAACGCTTGCCGCAGATGGTAAAGAGGGACTTGCTACGGCTATGGAAAGCAATTTCGATGTTATATTCTGTGATATAAAAATGCCGGGAATGGATGGTGTTGAGGTACTGGAAAAACTGGTTGAGAGCGGAGTAGATTCATCTGTGGTTATGATTTCGGGGCACGGTACTATAGATACTGCCGTGGAGTGTATTAAAAAAGGAGCTTTTGATTTTATACAAAAGCCTTTGGATCTTAACAGGATACTCATTACCCTCAAAAATGCGACCGAAAAAACCGTATTGGTAAAAGAAACCAGGATACTGAAGAAGAAAGTTGCAGGGATTCCGGAAATAATAGGCGATTCGGCTCCTATCCGGAGAATAAAAGATATGATAGACAAGGTTGCCGCTACCGATGCAAGGGTTCTTATAACCGGGTATAACGGAACCGGTAAAGAGTTGGTTGCCCGCTGGCTTCACGAAAAAAGCAACCGTAATACGATGCCTTTCGTAGAGGTGAACTGCGCCGCTATTCCAGGGGAACTTATCGAAAGCGAATTGTTCGGACATGTAAAAGGTTCCTTTACAGGTGCTATAAAGGATCATAAAGGTAAATTCGAACAGGCGGACGGAGGGACGCTTTTCCTTGACGAAATAGGGGATATGAGTCTGAGCGCTCAGGCCAAAGTGCTACGCGTGTTGCAGGAGAATAAACTTACCAGGGTAGGTAGCGACAAAGATATAAATGTTAAGGTGCGGGTTGTTGCGGCTACCAATAAAAATCTTCCGGATGAAATTGCCAAAGGAAATTTCCGTGAAGATCTTTATCACAGGCTTAGCGTTATAGTTATACAGGTTCCTTCGCTTGCCGACCGTAAAGACGATATTCCTATGCTTGTAAACCATTTTATAAATCTTATATGCGAAGAGAACGGCATGGCGCCGCGCAAGATAAACGAGGATGCTCTGGAAGAGCTTAAAAAGCATACCTGGACAGGTAATATCCGGGAGCTTAGAAATGTTACGGAAAGATTGCTTATATTGAGTAATAATGTTATTACAAAAGAGGATGTAATAGCTTATGCCTCTCCGCTGTTCCGGTAATTTTCCGGAAAAATCGTTGCCGGATTCTTTTTTTAGTGGTGTTGACGGGCAGCCGGTTCATAAACGGCCTGTTGTAAATACTAAAGGGGCCTCATGATAATGAAATCAGAGGGCCCCTTTAAAAATTGTTTGTTATCAGTTGTTTATTCTCTTTCTATCCTTAATTGTTGTATCTGATTCCCGGACTCCTGGGTTTTTACAAAGAGGGTAACCCTGAATTTTTCTCCTCCGGCGTTTAGAGTACCTATGGCATATTTCATAGGAGCCTTGCCGCTTTTATGTATTATGGAAAAAGATTTAGGAGTGTAGTTCATGAAGAAATCTTTCATTATCTGGGTAGCCTGCACTTTGCTGCAATCATTTACGGCTCCCAGTATATCAAGTTCAAGATTGCTGGCAAACCATGCCGATAGTTTCTCCGAATCTCCTTGCTGGATATATTTACCTATAGGTACGAATACGTCCTGGTCTTGTGAAAAAACCGGCGAGAAGGCAGTACACAAAAACGCCAGTAATATTGCGCTCTTTCTGATACTGTTTTTATGGTATGTTAAAGATGGCATGATTTTATAATATTTGTGATACGAATTCTATTTAAGATTGCAAAAATCAAGCCATAATGAAATATCCTTTAGGAGTAGTTTTTTTATCATATTTATTTTTAATTTTGTAAAAAATGAGAATATCATTATTGCTTATAGGAAAGACTGCATTCCCTTATATTAACGAGGGTATCTCTCTTTATGAGAAGAGATTGGGGTTTTATATCAATTATAATAGAATAGAAATTCCCGATATAAAGGGGGGGGCGTCGCTTAGCCGGGAACAGATAAAAGTAAAAGAGGGAGAGCTTATACTTAAAAATATAAAGTCCTCCGACGAGTTTATTTTGTTGGACGAGAGGGGAAAACTTTTTACATCAGAGGAATGGGCGGAGCATCTTGAAAAGAAAATAACATATAGCGGAAAAGATATTGTCTTTGCTATAGGAGGAGCCTACGGTTTTTCGCAGGATGTTTACCGGAGGGCGGACGGGATGATGTCTCTCTCCATGATGACATTTTCACACCAGATAGTGAGGATCATATTTCTGGAGCAGCTTTACAGGGCTTTTACTATTATAAAAGGGGAACCTTATCACCATAAATAGCTTTTATCTTAAATAATGGCGGAGAATTTAAGAAATATAAAAAAAACTGTCGGGAAGATACCCGGTTATACCGCAAGGGCGTGGGATTTTGTACGCAAACACAAAACATCCGTTTTTTCTGCGACAACCGTGTTGCTGCTACTGTTTTCTTTTATTGTAACGCCGAAGTCCACCACATTATATAAGGATGTGCGCAAACTTGAAAAAAGGATACAGCACAGGCAGCAGATTCTGGAAGAGTATTCTGCAAAAGCTCTGGATTATCCTGTTGATGAATGGATGGAGTTTGATAAATTCCCGGACGATATGGTCATTTATAAATATAATGAGGATACCATACAGTCCTGGATCAATCAGTTTCCTATAAGTAATGACGAGGTAGATGTCTGGCCGTTATGGTACAGGCTGCATTATCTTAACAGCAAAAACCTTTTTAGTCCTCCCCTGGCTTATCTGGGGACACAGGAGCAATACGTTAATCTCGGCTCCGCATGGTACGTAGTGAAAGTGTACAGGAAAGACAGGGTGAAACTTATTACGGGGCTGCTCATAAAAACGGAATATCTTTCCAATAACTCTATTCTCGTGAGCCGGATAAATCCCCGGCTGGGGATACAGAGAAAGCTGATGCTTACCCCCCTTGCCTTTGATGAAGGACTTGTGGTAACGGGAATGGACGGGAGTATCCTTTTTTCGGTTATAGACGATGTTTCTTCCGTCTATAAGGGGAGCGACAATTCATTAAGGTGGCTGGCCGTACTTTTTGCGTGTATCGCATTATATTCGTTTTTCTATAACAGACGGAGTTTTAAAGCTCTTGTTATATATATAGCCGGTCTGACAATTCTCCGCTTCATCAGTTTCAGAATGGGAGACGCTCTGAGGCTCGAAAGCCTGTTGTTTTCACCGAATCTTTATGCCGATGAAGGGTTATTTTCCTCTCTGGGAAATTTCCTATTGAACAATCTTTATGTTTTTCTGGTTGTACTGGCATTATATCTGCTGCGCAGAAAGATAATTTTAAGATTCAACGCCATGGGAGGGAGAGTCCGCTGGCTTGTGGCTTTACCGGCCTATTTTATGCCGGTGTTGTTGTTCGGGTATATAAATTATACTCTTGAGTCTCTTATTAATAATTCCAGCATAACTTTAGAGCTTTACAGGCTGGATGAATTAAGTATATATTCCATTCTGGCTTATATTTCCTACGGATTGCTTTTTATCGCCCTGCTCCTGTTGATGCAACTGGTCGTTCCTACAATAAAGTTCATAAAACATAACTCGTTATTAAACATAAAATCTTCGATTATATATGTGTTCCTAATATCGTTATATACATTGATAACCGTCAGCTATCTCGGATATAGTAAAGAGAGCGCCAGAAGCAAAGTGTGGACAAACAAACTTTCGGTAGAGAGGGATATAGGACTTGAACTTCAGTTAAGATCGGCAGACGGCAAGCTGGCATTCGACCCTATAAACAGGTCTATAATAGAGAAATTTCCCCGGAACTCCCTGAATCTTTTGCAAAGCAGGCTTAACGAGATATATTTTAAGGGTATAGGACAAAAGTACGAAGTTAAAGTAAATATCTGCTGGCCCAACGACCAGTTGCCTCTTATATATAACGGTGGTGTGCAATATGTTGACTGTCAGTTGTATTATGACAATATTATGAAGGCTGGAACGCTTCTGGCGGACAAGTCCAACTTCTATTTCCTTAACAATTATGATGGAAGGGTAAGTTATCTGGGTATAGTTACGTATTTTACTATATTCGGCCCGGTTAATCTTTATATAGAGATAGACTCAAAATTTACGGAAGACGTCATGGGGTATCCGGCGCTTTTATTCGATTATAAGCCGGCGGATAATGTGAATATGCCTAACTCTTATTCTTATGCGAAATATATTGACGGGCGCCTGGTTATATACAGGGGAAGATATAATTATCCGATAGCTTTGAATGCGGCGGACTTTGCCGAAGGATTTTCTACAATGGTAAAAGACGGGTATCTTCATTTTATCAACCGCTCTTCGGACGACAGCCTTATAATTATAAGCAGGGCTAAACGCGCCGTTTTTCCATATATAGTCTCATTTTCCTATCTTATGCTTTTTTACGGATCATTATTGTTCCTGTTTATAAGATTAAGAAGGATAAAAAAACGGGCCATAAGGATAAAACTTCCCAAGAATTCGTTCAGGAGAAAGATTACCTATCTGATTATAATGTCGCTGGTACTCGCTCTTATATGTATGGGACTGGGCAGCGTGTGGTTCAGTATAAATTATTATAATGAAAGCAACAGGCTCCATATGGAAGAAAAACTCCAGACGGTTCAGTCCACCCTTGCCGATTTGTGCAAATATGCCGAGCAATATACCGAAATAAATACCGCCAACCTGTTCCAGACAATGGATAAGATGGCCAATAATACCCAGGCTGATATAAATTTATATGATCCCCACGGCAGGCTTATCCGCTCTACCCAGCCTGAACTGTTCGAACGCTACCTGCTGGCTTCCAGAATAAATCCGGAAGCATACAAACAACTGGTGAAACTTAACCGGCGGCAGGTAATAAATAAGGAAAAACTGGCCGAACTTTCGTATTTCTCTCTTTACGCGCCTATATTCAATAATGCCGGGAAACTTATAGCTATAGCCAATATTCCTTATTTCTCAAAGAATTCCGATCTTAGCGGAGATGTTTCCTCTATTCTGGCGGCCATTATAAATGTCTATATCCTGTTGCTTCTGACAGCTATACTCGGAGGTATGATGCTTTCCAACCAGCTTTCTAAACCTTTGGAAGAGATCAGCCGCAAAATGAAATTTATGGATGTTTCGAGAAAAGCCGAGCATATTAATTATAAGAACAAGGATGAACTGGGAGTTCTTGTAGGCGCATATAATAAGATGGTGGATGATCTGGAGGAAAGTACAAGGAGGCTGGCGCAGACAGAGAGGGAACATGCGTGGAGCGAGATGGCCAGGCAGATCGCACATGAGATAAAAAATCCTCTTACTCCTATGCGGTTGAGTATACAGCATCTTATAAGGCTTAAACAGAAGGATGTCCCCGGCTGGGAAGATAAGTTCGAGGATGTAGCCGGTTCGATTCTGGAACAGATTGATATACTTTCCGATACGGCATCGGAGTTCTCAAGTTTCGCAAAATTCTATTATGAGGAAAATACCGTTATAAATCTTTACCAGATACTCAATGAGCAGAAGATACTTTTCGATACCAGGGATAATATAAGGGTTGTTTATAATTATGAAAAGGAAGAATGTTTTGTCTGCGTTCGTAAAGGGCAGATTATAAGAGTTATAGTGAATTTGTTGTCAAATGCGGTTCAGGCTGTGGAGGAGTGCGGCAGGGGATATATAAGAATATCCCTTATAAGCAGCGATAACGGTTATAAAGTCTCTTTCGAAGATAACGGAAACGGAGTAAAAGATGAAGATGTGAACAAACTTTTCAAACCGAATTTTACCACCAAAAGCAGCGGTACCGGGCTGGGCCTTGCTATATCCAGAAATATCATAGAGCAGAGCGGCGGACGAGTATTTTATTCCAGATCCGAGCTGGGAGGGGCTAATTTCTCTTTCACTCTTCCGGCCCATGATGTCTGATGAGAAAAGGTGCGGTAAAATTATAATTACGGAGTAAATTAACTTTTTTTATCTTTGTAAACCAAAGTTTTAATATTACTGCAAATATGAACCCTGTCAGAATCAAACTGTATAAAGCCACCGGCGTTCTGCCTGTCTGTTCAAGCAGGTGGTGGGGAAATCCGGATTTGCCGGTTGATATGGAATATCCTTATTTTAAGGATATTTTCGGATGTTATTATCCTTATAATTTTATATGCCAGATAAGGTTGGAGGATGTTGCGAAAGTGAGGCCTCATAATGAACTTCCCAGAAACGGGATGTTGTATTTTTTTGCAAAAATAGATTATTTTCTGGGCAGGAATGTTCCGGCAGATGAGATCCCCGGTTGCAATATATGGAAGAAAGGTGATATTAAGGTGCTGTATGTAAGCAATGTGGACGAAGCTGATTTTACGGAGAGAAAGATAGAAGAATTCGATACAGCCTGCTTTTCCCCCGTCGCCAGGAAAATAGAATTTTTGGAAGAGGAAACGTTTCGGGAGTATAAAGATAAAGGTATTTCTCTGCCGGGACATCAACTTTTCGGAGAGCCTTATCTTATGGCTTGCAATAATCCGTCTGCTTCCAATACCTGGAAACTTTTATTGCAGGTAGATTCCGACAGCAGCGACGATTTTACCCTTAAATTTATAAATGACGGGCTGTTATGTTTTGTAATATCCCCCAAAGACCTTAAATTACGCAATTTCTCTAAGGTAAAAGCGGTCATTATCTCTCCGTCGCCGGAATAGTCCGCACCGGGTAAATTGTCATTATTTTTGCCTTAAAAATATCTGAATAGGAACGCCTGTGAAATTAAAGTGCTTCCTTAGCTTGTTCTCAAGAAACCTTTTATAAGGATCTTTTACATATTGGGGAAGGTTGCAGAAAAATGCGAACGAGGGACTTGGAGTAGGAAGCTGCGTGATGAACTTTATCCTGATATATTTCCCTTTTATAGCAGGAGGGGGATAGTTCTCTATCTCTTCCAGCATAATATCGTTAAGTTTCGAGGTGGGTATCTTGCGGGAATAATTCTCGTACACTTCCTTAGCCGCTTTGAGTACATCCAGTATCCTTTGTTTGTTTATTACGGAGGTGAAGATTACGGGCACATCATTAAAAGGAGCTATACGGTTCATTATATCTTCCCTGAATATTTTCATGGTATTACTCTCTTTTTCTATGGTATCCCATTTGTTCACAACTATCACGCACCCTTTTTTGTTCTTTATTATAAGGTTGAAAATAGCCATATCCTGCGCTTCCACTCCGGATTGCGCATCTATCATAAGTATGCAAATATCGGAGTTCTCTATCGAACGTACGGCTCTCATAACGGAATAAAATTCCAGATCTTCTTTTACCCTGTTCTTTTTCCTTAACCCGGCGGTATCTATCAATTCGAATTCATATCCGAATTTGTTATATCGGGTGGATATGGAGTCTCTTGTGGTTCCGGCTATATCGGTTACTATATTTCTTTCTTCTCCCAGCAGGGCGTTTGTCATGGAGGATTTCCCTACGTTTGGTCTTCCTACTATGGTTATTTTGGGAATATTGTTTTCTTCTTCCTTAACGGTGTCGGGAGGGAGCAGTTCGCAAATTTTATCCAGCAGGTCTCCCGTGCCGCCGCCGCTGGCGGACGCTATGCAATACGGGTCTCCCACTCCCAACGAGTTGAATTCGTATGCGCCGTACATTTTATCTCCCGTATCTACCTTGTTTACGGCAAGGACTACCGGCTTTTTGCAACGTCTTAGAATAGATGCGATTTCGGAATCGTAATCGGTAATTCCCGTTCCCACTTCGCACAGGAAGAGAATAACGTCGGCCTCTTCTATGGCAAGCGAAACCTGTTTGCGTATCTCTCCTTCGAAAATATCGTCGGAGTTGGTCGTATATCCTCCGGTATCCACTACTGAAAACTCCCTGCCGCACCACTCGGACTTCCCGTAATGCCTGTCGCGGGTTACACCTGCGGTCTGGTCTACAATGGCCTGCCTCATTCCTACGAGTCTGTTAAAAAGTGTGGATTTTCCCACGTTAGGTCTTCCTACTATTGCTACTATTCCCATATTTGTTTTTAATTTTAATTGTTCATTATGCCGCAACTCCCGCCGCAGCCTGCACAGTCGTCTTCTTTGTCACAGTCGTCCGTACGCCTTTTCTTTTTACCCCAGAGTATCCTCTCTTCAACTTTGGCGCACTGTATTCCCTGTTTTGTAAGCGCTTTATTATGCGAAATCTCTCCGTCCGGGAACTTGCCGTTTTTTCTGAAGATTATATTAAAACATAGTGCGAATACGCAGAGTCCCACAATAATTATTGCCATTAAAAATATTTTCATAATCAATCTATTTATATTCCGGGGTTCACTGCAATTTTAATACCTTTTAAGCAACCATTTTTCTTTGTATCCCAAAGGCTTGGCGCTTACGTTGAATATAGGGGGGATCTGGGCCATTTTAAAAGAAGATCTGTTCCTTAATTCCACTACTTTATTTAGCGTCTCTTTGTCATACCCCTGCGAGATAAGCTCCTGATAACTTTTTCCTTCTTCATGCAGTGCGTAGAGGGTAGGATCAAGCAGTGGGTAATCCGGCAGATAATCGCTGTCTTTTTGTCCTTCCCTCAGTTCTGCCGATGGGGCTTTCGTTATTGTCGATTGGGGTATTATTATTTTGTCCCGGTTTATATATTCGGCCAGTTCGTACACTTCGCATTTATAAAGGTCGGCTATTACCATTGCCGCTCCGGCAAGGTCTCCGTAAAGAGTTCCGTATCCTGTGGCAAGTTCGCTTTTGTTTGAAGTGTTGAGCAGCAAGGCATTAAATTTATTGGAGTATGCCATAAGCAACGTGCCTCTTATCCTGGCCTGTAAATTCTCTTCAGCTACGTTCCATTTATTTTCCGGTCCGAATACGGGAGCCAGCTCTTTCATAAATTTGTTGTAAATAGAAGAGATAGGCACAACATTATATTTCATCTCCAGATTCTCTGCAAGATCTACGGCATCCTGTATGGAATGCAGCGTAGAAAATTCGCCGGGCATCATAAGACCGTGTACGTTATCTTTACCAAGGGCTTTGACGGTAAGCGCGGCCACGACAGCCGAATCTATTCCGCCGGAGAGACCCAGGACGGCTTTTGTAATTCCGGCCTTTGCGAAGAACTCTACGATGCCGTTTACAAGGGTATCGTGTACTTTTTCTATTTGCAAATGGGAGGACAACATATTTTTTCTTTTATTTATTAAAATACAAACGAGGTGCTTATTGATTTATAATTATAAACCTTGTCTATTACGTCTCCGAAAAGTTCGGCAACCGATATGACCTTTATTTTAGAAATATCGGCGTCTGCCGGAGTGCGTAAAGGAATGGTGTCCGATACTACGAGTTCGGCAAGTTCCGAATTGGCTATATTATCATACGCAGCCCCGCTCAATACTGCATGCGTAGCAAGAGCCCTTACGCTCAGGGCGCCTTTTTCTTTGAGCATTCTGGCAGCTTTGCATAGTGTTCCGGCTGTATCCACCATATCGTCTATTATTACGATATTGCGTCCTTCCACCTCTCCTATGGCCGTCATGGAGCCTACTACATTGGCTCTTTCCCTCGATTTATGGCATACGATGAGAGGACAACCCAGTATTCTCGAATAGGCGTTGGCCCTTTTGGCCCCACCCATATCGGGAGCCGCAATAGAAAGATTTTCCAGCTTGAGGCTTCTGAGATAATTGAGGAACAGAGAACTTGCGTAGATGTGATCTACCGGAAAATCAAAAAATCCCTGTATCTGATCCGCATGCAGATCGGCTGTCATTACCCGGTCGCATCCTGCGGCCGCAAGCAGGTTGGCAACCATTTTCGCACCTATGGAAACCCTCGGCCTGTCTTTGCGATCCTGTCTAGCCCATCCGAAATAAGGCATTACGGCTATCACTTTATATGCCGAAGCCCTTTTCGCAGCGTCGATCATAAGCAACAGTTCGAAAAGGTTATCTACAGGCGGATAGGTCGATTGTACTATAAATACCGTCGCCCCTCTCACGCTTTCGTTGAAAGCAGGCTGGAATTCCCCGTCGCTGAAAACTGTAACTTCCGATTTCCCCAATTCGAGTTTTAAAGACTTTACAATTTTCTCCGCAAGGTATTGCGAACCCCTGCATGAGAAAATTTTAATCATATGAGTATGATCCATGATAGTATTAGTGTATTTAATTTTTATAGTGTTTTTAAAATATCGTCTATGTAGTTAATTATACTCTCTTTTCCGAGGCCGTTCTCGGCAGAGCTTATAAAAACGGGAGGAAGTTCTTCCCAATATTCTAGCAACTCTTTCTTATTGTTGTCGATCTGTTTTTCCAGAGCGGTTTTTCCGAGTTTATCCGCTTTTGTAAAGATTATTGCAAAAGGGATTCCGGCTTCTCCCAGGCTTGTGAGAAATTCGAGGTCTATCTTCTGTATCTGGTGACGGGAGTCGAGCAGGACGAACAGCATTATAAGATCGGGAGAGTTGTTTATAAATTCATTGTTCATTGTGGAGAGTTGTGTCCTCGCCTTTTTTGATATTTTTGCATATCCGTATCCCGGCAGGTCTACCAGATACCACGAATCGTTTATAAGGAAATGGTTTACCAACTGTGTCTTTCCGGGTGTGGACGAGGTCTTCGCAAGCCTTTTTATCCCGCAAAGAGAGTTGATGAGGGAGGATTTTCCCACATTGGATCTTCCGATAAAGGCAAATTCCGGAAGTTTTATTTTCGGTTTGTCTTTAAGGAACCGGCTGCTGCCTGAAAAAACTGCTTTGGTTATTCGCATATATTTAAAAGAAAATATGAATTTGACGGCAAATGTACAACATTTTTTTTGTATCTTGTGCGGAAAAAGAGAATGGATGAGAAGATAAGTTTGCTTGAGTTGCAGGAACTGATAAAGAAAGAGGTTGAGGGCAGCTTCCCTGGCAGTATCTGGATAACGGCGGAAATAAGCGGGATAAATAATAATGTAAGCGGGCATTGTTATCTGGATCTGGTTGATTACAGGGAGGGGGAAAAAGGGATCGCCGCAAAAGCAAGGGGTATGATATGGAGTTCCGCAAACAGGGTGCTTAAACCCTATTTCGAGACCACGGCCGGCGTTCCGCTGAGTGTCGGGATGCATGTCCTGTTAAAGGTGCAGGTTCAATATTCGCAGGTGTACGGCCTGTCTTTAAGTATTATGGATATAGATCCTTCCTATACCATAGGAGAGTTCGAGCTTAAACGGCAGCAAACGATAAAAAGGCTGAAAGACGAGGGGTGTTTCGATCTCAATTCCGGATTACCGCTTCCCCTCCTTCCCAGGCGTTTTGCGGTAGTATCTTCGGTAACTGCCGCCGGTTATCGTGATTTTATGAGGCACCTGCATGAAAATGAGTACGGGTTTGTTTTTAAAACCGAACTGTTTCAGGCCCAGATGCAGGGAGATGAAGCCCCGCAGAGTATTATTGAGGCGCTTGAAAATATCGCTGCAGTTCAGGATAGCGAACCGGAAGGAGTTTTTGACGCCGTGATAATGATAAGAGGGGGCGGATCGGTTACCGATCTGTCTTGTTTTGACGATTATGAGCTTTCTATGAATATTGCCCAGTTCCCTCTTCCCGTTATTACGGGAATAGGCCATGACCATGATTTTCATGTGTGCGATATGGTTGCTCATACGTACCTGAAAACTCCTACCGCCGTAGCGGATTTTATTATTGATATTTTTATGCGGGAAGAGATGCGCCTGGCATCATTATTTCAGAGGGTGTCGCGTGCTTTGTCTGTTAAAATAAACGGGGAGAAAGCCATGATGGATATTTTTCTGAGGCGCCTGCGTTCCGTACCGGAGGCTATTATTGCCAGGGAAGAGAGGATGCTCGAAATCATCCGGCTTAAGTTGAAAGGGGCTGATCCGGCCGATATTCTTGCAAAAGGGTTTGCGGTGGCGTTTATTGATGGCAAAATGGTATCGGGAATAGACGGTGTTAAAGAAGGGGCTATGAGTCTGATGTTTAGAGACGGAGTGGTCGAATTTACCGCGGGGAATATTGTTAAAAAGAGAAATAAATTAAAATAATTGGGGTATGGCAAAGAGTAAAGCGAAAAAGATGAACTACCGGGAGGCTGTAGCGGAACTGGAAAGAATTGTGGAGAAGGTTGAATCTCCCGACGTGTCGATCATGGAAATAGGCGACGAACTTAAAAGGGCTGCGGAGTTGGTGAAATATTGCAGAGAGGAACTTAAAGGGTATGAAAAAGAGTTTTCAGATATAGTGTACAGTAAAGGAGTGAATTTATAATTTAATATATTTCTATATTATGTTTTTTACCGGGGATAAATGGTTGGAGCCTTTTCTGAAGGAGATAACCGCGCGTTATGAGAAACTTATAATTAAGAGGAATGAAATTGCCGGATACGGGCGCAGGCTGTCCGATGCCGTAAATAATCATCTTTATTATGGCGTACATAAAGAGGAGAAAGAGTGGGTTTTCAGGGAATGGGCCCCTAATCTCTCCGAAATATATGTTATAGGGGATTTTAACGGATGGAGGAGAGTTGAGGATTATAAAATGCGGAATACTGGGAACGGGAACTGGGAGTTGAGATTGCCTGAAGAAAGCGCGAAACACGGCGATTTATTTAAATGGTATGTCAGATGGAATGCCGGTGAGGGAGGGAGTGCAGGAGAGGGGGAGAGGATTCCCGCTTATGCTGTAAGGTGCGTGCAGGACGAGGCTACCAAACTTTTTGCTGCGCAGATATGGGAGCCTGTCATAAAGTATAAATGGAAGAGAAAATTCATAAAAAAGATAAATAATCCTCTTATATATGAAGCCCATATAGGAATGGCAGGAGAAGAGTTGGCCGTTTCCTCGTTTAAGAATTTTACCAGGAATGTATTGCCGCGCATTGCGGAAGGAGGATATAATACGATTCAGATAATGGCATTACAGGAGCACCCTTATTACGGCTCTTTCGGTTATCAGGTATCGAGTTTTTTCGCCCTCAGTTCCCGTTTCGGAACCCCGGAAGATTTTAAAGAGCTTGTGGATAAAGCGCATTCTTTGGGACTGGCCGTAATAATGGATATAGTACATTCCCATGCAGTGAAAAATGAGGTGGAGGGATTGAGCCGTTTTGACGGTACTTATGATCTGTATTTCCATTCCGGGGAGCGGGGGGAACATCCTGCATGGAATACCAGATGTTTTGATTACGGAAAAGATGAGGTTATACATTTTCTGCTCTCTAATTGCAAATACTGGATGGAAGAGTATAATTTGGACGGATTCCGGTTTGACGGTATAACAAGTATGTTATATTTTGACCACGGATTGGGGAAATGTTTTACCGGATATAACGATTATTTTTGCGGGAATGAGGATACGGACGCTCTTATATATCTCGGACTTGCGAATATGCTTGTAAAAGAGCTTAAGCCTGCCGCTTTTACCATAGCCGAAGATATGAGCGGAATGCCCGGGCTTGCGGCTCCGGTTGCAGAAGGCGGGTTCGGGTTCGATTTCCGGATGAGCATGGGCGTGGCCGATTACTGGATAAAGATCATAAAAGAGTTTCCCGATGAAAAATGGAATGTATGCGATATGTGGTGGCAACTTACCAATAAAAGGGCGGAGGAGAAAACGATCAGTTATGCGGAGTGTCACGATCAGGCTATGGTAGGGGATAAAACAATAATTTTCAGACTGCTCGACTCCCTTATGTACACGTCTATGAACCTCGATTCCAGAAGTGTCGAAATCGACAGGGGTATTGCTTTGCATAAGATGATAAGATTGCTTACCATAGCGACTGCCGGGGATGGATACCTTAATTTTATGGGAAATGAATTCGGGCATCCGGAGTGGATAGATTTTCCACGCGAAGGTAACGGATGGTCTTATAGCTATGCACGCAGGCAGTGGTCTTTGAGGGATAATCTTTTTCTGAGATACGGCAGGCTGAACGAGTTTGATAGAGAGATGATAAAATTGTTCGGCAGGGAGAATTTATTGTCTTTTCCTCCCTTCTCTGTGTATAGTGATGAACAAAAGCAAGTGCTTGTTTTTGAACGTAAAGGATATTTGTTCGTATTTAATTTCAGTCCGGCGGAATCGTACACCGGTTATAAATTGAAAGTGCCGGAAGGAACATACGAAATAATACTGGATACCGATTGGAAAGAGTTTAACGGTCCCGGACGGAACGACAGATCCGTACTCCATTTTGCAACTCCTTATCAGGACGGATATTATATCAGTTTATATCTTCCTTCCCGGAGCGGGTTCGTATTAAAAAAAAATTAATGAAATATTAATAAAAACGTGCTGTTTTATCGGTTAAAAATCGTAACTTTGGAGAAACTATATTTATTGGAACATGGCTTATTTGGAATTTAATAAAGAGGAGCTTGTAAATCTGGAATACTCTCTGGAACGGGAGATTCTTTTAAGCAACAGGGCAGGGGGATACGTTAATACTACTATCGTCGGATGTAATACGAGGAAGTATCACGGATTGCTGGTCGTGCCTATTGGTAATTTTGCGGGAAATAAACATATATTGCTTTCCACTCTTCACGAGTCGCTGGTACAGCACGGCAAGAGCTTCAACCTGGGGATAAGTTCATACGGAGATGTGTATGAACCGCGCGGTCATAAGTATATTGTGGATTTCGAGATGGATTATGCCTCTACTATAACATATATGGTGGGCGGGATGAAGTTTACCAAGACAATAATGTTCGTGAGGGAGAGCGAGGAAGTGCTTATAAAATATACCCTTGAAGAGGCCAATTATCCTACTTTGCTTAGAATAAAACCTTTCCTGGCATACAGGAATATACATGCGCTTACCTATGCCAATACCGTTGCCAACACCCGTTATGAAGTTGTGGATAACGGAGTGGCGTTCAATATGTACGAGGGTTTTCCCACGATCAATCTGCAGTTGAATAAAAAGAACGAATGGGTTGCCTGCCCGGACTGGTACAGGAATATTGTGTACAAAGAGGAGTTCAGAAGGGGGTTCGCATGCAGCGAGGATCTTTTCGTTCCAGGTTATTTTGAAGTTCCTATAAAAAAGGGAGAGAGTATAATTCTTTCGGCTTCAACCGTTCCGGCGCATTCCAGAACGCTTAAAACAAGGTTTGAGAAAGAGGTGCTTAAGCGGGATAATACCAGGAACAGTTATGATGCCTGCCTTAAACTTGCCGCCGGACAGTTTGTAATAAAGCAGGATAACGAGTATAGTATCTGTTCCGGATATTCCTGGGACTATGAGAATCTCAGGGAATCTTTTATAGCATTGCCGGGACTTATCATATATAACGACGGAAATGCGGAACGTTTCGAAAGAGTGCTGGACAGTATTATCAAACGGCATAAAAAGGAGCTTACCTCTTCTTCCGGAGCTCCCGATACTCCTTTATGGCTTGTCAGAACCCTTCAGCAGTATATTGATTGGGGGGCGGAAGAACAAGCCGTCTGGAAAAAATACGGTAAATTATTAAAGGAGATAATAAATTCTTATGTAAGAGGCAGCCGGCCGGAGATCACCCTGCATGAGAATGGATTATTATGGGCGCAGAAAGAGGGAGTTGCGCTTTCATGGATGAATACATACTCCGACGGCAGGCCGGTAAGCGAAAGGGCCGGGTATCAGGTTGAGGTTAATGCGTTATGGTATAACGCGCTTTGTTTCGTTACGGTTATGGAGCGCAGGTATTCTAATGGAAACGGCGGTAATCTGGCAAAAATAATATCCCGGATAGAAGAAAATTTCTGTAATATCTTCTGGATTGAAGAACGCGGGCATCTTGCGGATTATGTAAATGAAGATGGCAAAAATGATTTTACAAGGCCTAACCAGTTGATAGCCTGTTCTCTTAAATACTCTCCGCTGGATGATATGATAAAAATGGAGGTGTTTAAAACCGTGCAGAAACAGTTGCTTACCATTAGAGGGATCAGAACTCTTTCTCCGAAAAATCCTCTGTATAAAGGGGTTTATGAGGGGAATCAGAGAAGCAGGGATATAGCTCATTTTAACGGCTGTGCTTTTCCGTGGTTGCTGGGTCCTTATATAGACCTGGATATTATGCTGAACGGAAAAAGCGCGGTTAATAAGGACGAAGCCTTGTTGGATGCTTTCGAAGAGGATATAAATATCCACGGGATAGGCTCTGTCGCCGAAATATATGACGGAGATCCTTCTCACAGGCCGCACGGGTGTATCTCATCTGCCATCAGCGTAGCGGAAATAATAAGGGGTAAAAGCTTGTTGAGCAGGGTGGCGAAGCTTAAAACGAGTTAATTTTATATATGAAATGAAACTAAAAAAAAATTAAACTTATGAGAGTATTGATGTTCGGATGGGAGTTTCCTCCCCATATCGCAGGAGGGCTTGGAACGGCGTGTTACGGATTAACTAAAGGACTGGCAAAACATGACGTGGAGATACTGTTTGTTATGCCTTCGGCTTCCGGGGACGAAGACGAGACCGCCGTTAAGATTTTAAATGCGAGCGATGTTGCCGTATCCGATGTCTGGGAAAGAAATAACAGGAAGGAAGAATTTTTCAGTAAAGTTAATTTTCTGCGGGTCTCTTCCGATCTTGTTCCGTACATAGATCCGGTTGTATACGCTTCGGATTATCAGGCCGAACAGAAGAGACGGTTCGAGGAGTACGAAGAATTTAAGGTGAGATTCGGGGGGAAATATAAATTTTCAGGGAAATACGGACCCGGTCTTATGGAGGAAGTTTCCAGATATGCTATGGTAGCGGGTGCTATTGCTATGGAGAATGCCTTTGACGTGATACATGCCCACGACTGGCTGACTTATGCAGCCGGTATAGCTGCAAAGCAGGTTTCAGGAAAGCCTTTGGTGATCCATGTTCATGCTACGGAATTCGACCGGAGCGGAGAGAATGTGAATACTCAGGTTTATAATCTGGAAAGGATGGGAATGATGGCTGCCGATATGGTAATAGCGGTAAGCAATCTTACCAGAAATATCGTGATAAATAAATACGGGATAGATCCCGGCAAAGTGGTAACTGTGCATAATGCCGTTGACTTTAACGAATTCAGGCAGATGGAAGCGGAGAGGGGCGTACCTGAAAAGATAGTTACTTTTCTGGGAAGGATAACCTTCCAGAAAGGCCCGGAATATTTTATTGAAGCGGCGAATAAGGTGCTGAAGAAGTTTCCGGGCGTACGTTTCGTAATGGCGGGTAGCGGGGATTTGCTGAACAGGTCGATAAGACGCGTGGCAAAACTTGGTATTGCCGACAAATTCCATTTTACCGGATTTTTAAGAGGGAACGACGTTAAGAAGATGTTCGCCTATTCGGATGTGTATGTGATGCCGTCCGTATCCGAACCGTTCGGCATATCGCCTCTGGAGGCGATGAAGTCGAATGTACCTACTATTATTTCAAAACAGTCGGGAGTGGCTGAAGTTTTGAGATATGCGATAAAGATTGATTTCTGGGATATTGATGCTATGGCCGATGCTATCTACGGCCTTCTTGCATATCCGGCTTTATCGGAGATGAGTGTAAAATACGGCATTGAAGAGGTTAATTCGCTCAAATGGGAGAATGCGGCTTTGAAAATGAAGGATGTTTATGCTGTGGCTATTGAAAAAAACAAATAAAATAACGAAAAAAACTTAAGTGAGATATGGAAAAGTCATTATGCTTTTATTTTCAGGTTCACCAGCCGGACAGATTAAGATTATACCGTTTTTTTGATATTGGTAACGATTCTCAATATTTTGATGAATTTTCCAATAAAACGATATTGAAAAGGGTAGCACAGAGATGTTATCTTCCTATGAACCAGCTTATGCTCGAACTTATAAAAAAATATAAGGGAGAGTTCAGGATCTGCTACTCTATATCCGGAGCCGCATTGGAACAGTTCGAGAGATATGCTCCGGAGGTGCTTGACAGTTTCCGGATGCTTGCTAAAACAAAATGTGTCGAGTTTCTTGCAGAGACTTATTCCCACTCGCTGGCGTCTCTTATTTCCGAAAAGGAATTTGTAAAACAGGTTAAGGAGCATGCCGCTGCGGTGAAGAAGTATTTCGGGGTCAAACCTTCAGCATTCAGGAATACCGAACTTATATATTCGGACAAGATAGGCGAGATAGTATCTGCGATGGGCTATAATACCATGCTTACGGAAGGGGCCAGACACATATTAGGCTGGAAAAGTCCTAACTATTTATATACCAATGCGATTAACCCCAAGTTGAAGCTTCTTCTTAAAAATTTCAGGTTGAGCGATGATATAGCGTTCAGATTTTCCGACAGAAGCAACCCTTCATGGCCTATTACGAGCGAAAAGTATGTGCTGTGGCTTAATGAATGCGTGAGAGACGGCGACATTGTAAATCTTTTCATGGATTATGAAACGTTTGGGGAACATCAGAATTGTTCTACCGGTATTTTCGAATTTATGAAAGCTCTTCCCGATGCGGTATTATCAAAAACCCCGCTTAAATTCCGTACTCCTTCGGAGGCGGCAACGCTGCATCAGCCTGTGGCTCCTATGCATGTCCCTTTTGCCATATCGTGGGCTGACGAGGAACGGGATACGAGTGCATGGATAGGAAACGAATTGCAGAACGAGGCTTTCCATAAACTGTATTCGGTTGAGAATAAGGTTATGGCAAGTAAAGACCCGTTTTTAATAGCCGATTACAGAAAACTCCAGGAGAGCGACCATTTTTACTATATGTGTACGAAATTCTTTTCGGACGGAGCCGTTCATAAATATTTTAATCCTTATGATACCCCTTATGAGGCGTTTATTAATTATATGAACGTTCTCAGCGATTTTCTTCTGAGGGTTGAAAAGGTAAAGCATTAAATAAAATTGCGGAGGTATAAAAATAGTTTTTATTTTTGCGCGGTACATTTGTTATGTATTGTTAATGGAATATATGTATCTGATATATGATTATTGAAAAGATGAGCAGTCCCGATTACTTATTCGAAGCAAGTTGGGAAGTTTGTAACAAAGTAGGCGGGATTCATACGGTAATAGCTACCAAGGCCTTGAATCTTAGCGAGGAGTATGGCAAAAGGCATATACTCATAGGGCCGGATGTCTGGAGGGATACGGAACGTAACCCGGAGTTCAACGAAGATAATGTCTTATTCGGAAGCTGGAAGAAACAAGCTGCCGAAGAGGGTTTGAGGGTAAGGATAGGCCGGTGGAACGTACCTAGCAACCCTATCGTGATCCTGGTGGATTTTACAAATTTTATAGAGAAGAAAGATATAATATTCGCCAAATTCTGGGAGACTTTCAAACTGGATTCCATAAGCGGCAAGTGGGATTATATAGAGTCCGCCCTTTTCGGTTATGCCTGCGGAAGGGTTATCGAGAGTTTCGTAAAATATAATCTTCATTCTTATAATAAAGTAGTAGCCCAGTTCCATGAGTGGATGACCGGGGCGGGTATATTATATCTCAGACAGTTGAACCTTTCTGTAGCAACAGTGTTTACAACCCATGCAACTGTGGTGGGAAGATGTCTGGCTTCGAATAACGTTCCGCTTTATGATGCCATGTCTTCGTATGACGGAGATGAAAAAGCCCGACAGTTCGGTGTCATGGCAAGACATTCCCTCGAAAAGACGGCTGCCGCTAATGCCGATATTTTTACTACCGTAAGCGATATTACTGCAGTGGAGTGTGCGCAGTTCCTTAAAAGGAGCGTGGATATTGTTACTCCCAACGGTTTTGAGAACAGCATTACGCCTAATGATGACGAATATAATGTGTACAGGGACGCGGCCAGAGCAAGGATACTGGACGTAGCCGGGGCCATGCACGGGGTGGAATATCCTGGAAATACCGTAATTATAGGAATCAGCGGCAGGTATGAATACAGGAATAAGGGTATCGACGTATTTCTGGATGCGGTAGGGCGTATAAAGAACGGCGGATATGCCGGACGGAAAATACTGGCCTGCGTGATGATACCCGCTTGGAATAACGGGCCGGATAAAGATATTATCGCCAAGTTGAATGAAGATCCTGCTTATGCCGGATATACTACGTGTACTACCCACCATCTGGCGGAACCGGAATATGATACGATATATAATAAAATAAAATCGTACGGTTTTGATGCCGGAGTGAATGATATAAGCGTCATGTTTATTCCTTCTTATCTTAACGGTAACGATGGAATATTCAATACCACATATTATAATTTGCTGGTGGGGCTTGACCTTACTGTATTTCCCTCTTATTATGAGCCTTGGGGATATACGCCGTTGGAAAGTCTTGCGTTCGGGGTTCCTACGGTTACGACCTCGCTTGCCGGGTTCGGGCTGTGGGTAAGGGATTATTATAAGGAGGCGCATCCCGGTATAGAGATATTGGAAAGGAACGACTCCAATTATGATATGGTTGTTGATGGAGTTATTGCCAAAATAATAGAGGTCTCCGGGCTTGACGGCGTGCAGAGAGAGAAATATTCCCTTAACGCCAGGGATGTTTCTAAGATAGCTTTATGGGAAAACAATATTAAATACTATGAGCAGGCGTATGTTAAATCTTTGGAAAAAGTTGTGATGAGAAACGGTGCATTTCCTGAATATAAGGAAGAGAAAGAACATTCTTTCAGTAATTTTAAAGTAAATACTCCGGAATGGAGGAGTCTGCTTATTAACAAGAGCCTTCCCAGCAGGCTTAAAGCTCTGGATATTTTATCTAAGAATCTGTGGTGGTGCTGGAACCAGGAGGCTATAGATTTGTTCAGGACGGCGGATCGCGAGCTTTGGAAGCTCTCTAACGGGAATCCTATAGCCATGCTCGATATGATAGGTCTTAAGAGGTATAAGGAGCTTGCTGCCGATGATGCATTTATAGGGAAGCTGGATGCCGTTTATGCGGATTTTATGAAATATATGGAGCTTAAAAAAGAGGCTTCTTCTCCTGAGATCGCATACTTCTGTATGGAATATGGACTGGATACTTCTCTTAAAATCTATTCCGGCGGCCTGGGCATATTGGCCGGAGACTACCTGAAGGAAGCCAGCGATATGAACGTAAATATGACGGCGGTAGGGTTTCTGTATAAATACGGATATTTTACGCAGCAGCTTTCGGCTCAGGGAGATCAGGTGTCTTTGTACGAGCCGCAGGATTTTACCAAAACGCCTGCCATCCCGCTGATGGACGAACAGAATAACTGGGTTATGACTTCTATTGCATTTCCCGGAAGGAATATATATGCGAGGGTATGGAAAGTGGAAGTAGGAAGGGTGAATTTATATCTGCTTGACAGCGATATTAACGAGAATCTTCCGGAAGACAGGAGCGTTACACACCAGCTCTACGGAGGGGACTGGGAAAACAGACTGAAACAGGAGTTGCTTTTGGGTATAGGAGGCATAAGAGTTCTCCGGGCTATGGGTATCTATTCGGATGTTTATCATTGTAATGAAGGACATGCCGCATTTATAGGACTGGAGAGGCTCCGGGAATATGTGCAGGATAATAACCTGTCGTTCAACGAGGCCAGGGAAGTGGTACGCAGTTCTTCTCTTTATACCACCCATACTCCCGTGCCTGCGGGACACGATGCTTTTTCGGAAGATTTGCTAAGGAAATATATAGCGCATTATCCGGCAAGACTTAAAATCGACTGGCTGCAGTTAATGGCGCTGGGAAAGATAGACCCTTATAACGGTTCGGAAAAATTTTCTATGAGCAATCTTGCGGCCAATCTTTCTCAAGAGGTGAACGGAGTGAGTTGGCTGCACGGTAAGGTAAGCCAGGAGGTATTATCGGAACTATGGCCGGGATACCTGCCCGAAGAGTTGCATGTAGGCTATGTTACCAACGGAGTGCATTATCCGACATGGACTGCTCCCCAGTGGAAAGAGATACATGCAAAAGTTTTCGGGAAAGATTTTGCATCGCACCATTATGATAAGAGCTGTTTTAACGGCATAAGGAGCGTAAGCGAAGATGAAATATGGGGCGTTAGGAAAGAGCTTAAAACCAGGCTTATAGAGAAAGTAGGGGATGTTTTGTCAAATCCTTCGGCTACAAACCATTATGCACCGCATCATATTGTAAAGATAAAGAAGATACTGAGGGATGACGTGCTTACGATAGGGTTTGCAAGAAGGTTTGCCACGTATAAGAGGGCTCATTTGCTTTTCAGGGATCTTGCAAGGCTTGAGCAGATTGTGAATAATCCTGAACATCCTGTGCAATTCCTGTTTGCCGGGAAAGCCCATCCTGCTGATAAGGCGGGGCAGGATCTTATAAAACATATTGTAGAAATATCCAAAATGCCTCAGTTTATAGGAAAGATAGTTTTCGTTCCTAATTATGATATAACTCTTGCAAAGTATCTTGTACAGGGGGTGGATGTTTGGATGAATACCCCTACAAGGCCGCTGGAAGCTTCGGGTACCAGCGGGGAAAAAGCGGTGATGAACGGGGTTATGCATTTTTCGGTACTTGACGGATGGTGGGTGGAAGGATACAGGGAAGGGGCCGGCTGGGCTTTGCAGATGGAAAGAACCTATGATAATCAGGATTTCCAGGACGAACTTGATGCTGCTACCATTTACAATATCATAGATACCGATATTGCGCCGAGATTTTATGATAAGGATAAACGGGGAATTTCTTCGGCATGGATCGATACAATAAAAAATTGTGTTGCTGAAGTTGCTTGTAATTTTACCACCAACAGGATGATGGAGGATTATATAAGACAATATTATAATCCTTTGTCGGAGAGGTATAACCGGATTATCGCCGATGATTTTGCCATGGCCAAGGAGTTGGCTGTATGGAAGAAGAATATGCGTAGGGAGTGGTCTATGATAGAGATATTGTCTTCATCAAAAATAAGTAATGCTTCCGGGGCGCTACTTCTCGGTTCTGAATATTCGGCAGACATAAAGTTGTTTATAGGTGAGATAAATCCTCATGATCTGGGAGTGGAGGTTATTCTTGCTGAATATAATAAGAAGGGAACGCTTTCGGTAAAAGAGGTGTTTAATTATGAGCTGGCTGAATTTAAGGATGGCGTAGCAACTTACGCCTGTAATATAATTCCGGACAGGACGGGGGCATATCAGGTAGCTTGCAGGTTATATGCTAAGAATCCTCTTTTGCCTCACAGACAGGATTTTGAGTTGGTGAAATGGTTGTAGCGGCGACAGGTTTTTTTGACGGAGTACATAAGGGGCACGGCAAAGTTCTTGCCTTGTTATGCGAAATAGCCCGGAGGGAGGAGAAGAAGAGCGTCGTAATCTCTTTTTGGCCGCATCCGAGGAATGTTCTCCAACAGCAGGCGTATGATCTGCGTCTGCTGAACTCTTTGCAGGAGAAGAAAGAGCTTATTAAAAGATTGGGGGTTAATAAATTTATCACTATACCTTTTAATAAAGAATTCAGTAAACTTTCTACAGAGCAGTTTTTGTCTCTTCTTAAAGATAAGTATGACGTTTCGACTCTTGTAATAGGGTACGATCACAGGTTCGGGCATGATAATATTCCGCATCGGGAAATGATCTCTGTTGCGGAAAGTATAGGGATAAAGATAGTAAAGGCGGATGAGTTTATTTTAGAGAATAATATAATAAGCTCTACTAAGATAAGGAAACTGATACAGGCGGGAGATGTGACTACTGCCAATGAATTTCTGGGATACAGGTACGGACTGAGCGGCGTTGTCGTATCGGGACAGAAAATAGGCAGAACCATGGGGTTTCCCACTGCAAATATGAGGCTTTATGATCCGTTGAAAATCCTTCCTGCCGACGGGGTATATTCCGTTTTCGTGCAGGTGCTAGATAAAGTGTATATGGGTATATGCAATATAGGTATGCGCCCTACTGTGGGGGATAATAATGAAAGGACGGTTGAGACGCATATTCTTGACTTCGACGAGGATATTTACGGTCTCGATATTAAGATAGAGTTTGTAGGCAAGATAAGGGATGAGAGAAAATTTTCTTCGCTTGATATGCTGAAGGAACAGCTTGCAAGGGATAAGGAGTTCGCCTACGGTTTTCTTAAAACCAAAATGGTCAAAAAATTGCGTTAATTTCTTTCTGTAAGAAATTTAATGTATATTTGTTGAATCTAAACGGTGTGTTTATGTATAAGTTTGATTCCGGTCTTATAAGTATTATTACTGCTATTGCGGCTATACTCATAGGCGTTTATTCTTTTTTTGATGATAAACAGAAAAAAAAGGGAAAGAAGAATACTACGGTACGGAGGCCGGAAGAGACCGGTGCGGATGACGAACTTTCTTTCAGCAAGATACTTAATAATCCTTTGGAAGCTTTTTTGTCGGGAGGGAAATATAAGAACAGTATTTATACCGGGACGGACACTATTGATGATAAGACCGGCTACGGAGCGGATATTGAGGAAAATGATGATCCTTTTGATTTCTCCGTAGAAGGTAAGACCGGGATTTCCCGGGAAAAAGCCGTAAATAAAGTTGGGGAAGAGGATGTTTTCGGACGTTTTGATCTGGCTTCCGCACGGGAAATTTTACCCGTAGATGAGTTAAAGTATAATAACGAACTGGCTGACAGCATTGAAAATTCCGATGTCATAAGGCCGGATACCATAAAGGGAAAACAGGAGATGAAAACGGGTGACGGATCGCTTGCCGTTTCTGCCGGATTAAGAAAGAGATTGAAACTGAATCCCGGAGATCTGATTCTTTTTTCCGAAATACTTAAACCTAAATATAAGGATTTTTGATTTTGAAATAAAATAGTATTATCTTTGTATCAAAGGGTCCTGAACTATCGGGATTCTTTTTAATTTTTTTATGTTATGTCAAAAGTACACTATTTAACAGCCGAGGGCCTGGAAAGGCTGAAAACCGAACTGGCACACCTGATCTCTGTGGAGAGACCTGCTATTTCCAAGGCGATAGCAGAGGCAAGGGATAAAGGGGATTTGTCGGAGAATGCAGAGTATGACGCTGCAAGAGAGGCCCAGGGATTGCTTGAACTTAAAATTTCGCAGTTACAGGATAAGATAGCAAATGCCCGTATTATAGATGAGTCCAAGATAAATACCGAACAGGTTCAGATGCTCAATAAAGTTAAGATTAAGAATCTTAATAATAATGTGGTTGTGGAGTATACCCTCGTAGGAGAGAGTGAGGCGAATCTGAAAGAAGGTAAGATTGCGGCTGCGACTCCTATAGGAAAAGCTCTTATAGGGAAAAAGAAAGGAGATATAGTGGAGGTACATGTTCCGAGCGGAGTTATGAAGCTGGAAATTCTGAATATTTCAATTTAATTAAACGGATTATGGCTTCTGTTTTTACTAAAATCGTTAATGGGGAGATTCCTTCGTACAAGGTTGCGGAGGATGATAATTATTATGCTTTTCTGGATATAAATCCTGTTTCCAAGGGACATACTCTTGTTATACCTAAACAAGAGGTGGATTATCTGTTCGATCTTCCGGAGGATGTGCATTCCGGGTTGTGGGATTTTGCACGTAAGGTCGCCAAAGCGATAGATGCCGCCGTTCCTTCCAAAAGAGTTGGAGTAGCGGTACTTGGGATGGAGGTTCCGCATGCGCATATTCATCTTATACCTCTTCAGAGCGAAGGTGATCTGGATTTTAAAAAACAGAAATTAGTATTGTCCCGCGATGAATTCGGCGAGATCGCCAATAAGATTTCGGAGGAATTTATGAGATTGTAAACTCTGAATCGGAAAAAATATATAACCTAACATGAGCTTTTTTTATCATATATCCTGCTTAAGGCGATGATCAAAAGAAGTTTATTCGAGAGCGAAGCGGTTATTATCGCTCTGAAAATTTTTTATAAACCGAGCTTTAGCGAGCTGTATAACACCGTTGAGAATAGAAAGAGTGTTATAAAATGAAATGTAACTAAAGAATTTTAAACGTATGAGAAAAACTATTATTTCAGCCCTGATAGCGTTATCGGCCGTAGCTTGCGGTAAAAAAGATATTGCGGTGGTGGATATTGATATTGCCGGTGCGGACTCAAGAGAGATTATTGTTTCCAGGCTTGCCGTTAATCAGATAAAGGTTATAGATACGGTGAAGACCAATGCATCCGGTAAGGGTAATTTCAAGGTTAAACCCGGCGATGTCTCTCCTAATTTTTATTATTTGTCGTATAATAGGAAAAAACTTGCATCCCTGATTCTTAAACCGGGCGACAGGGTTCGGGTTTCGGTAGATACGCTCGGTAACGGCTTGTCAATATCAGGCTCGGAAGAATCCGTATTGCTCGATAAGATTGAAAAGGAACTGCTTGACGCTATAGATAAATTTGATTCCTTATCGCGTGAATTATTGAATGTTGTTGATGCTAAAAATGAGAATGGGATTAAGGAGATAAGGCTGCAACTTGGGAAACTGTATGTTAAACATAAACAAGGGGCTATAAGGAGTATTATGAGTAATCCGCATTCTTTTACGAATATCGCCCTGTTATATCAGCAGTTTACGGAGGATCTGCCGGTATTTGCGGATGTCAAGGATGGTTTGTTCTTCAAAAGGGTATATGATTCCCTTCAGCCTGTTTATCCTAATTCGGTTTATGTAAAGGCGCTGAAATCGGAGATCGATAAGATGGAGAATATTACGGCTTTTTCCGAAAGGCTTTCTTCCGCCGGAGAGAGTAGTTTTCCCGATATTGCCTTGCCTGATATAAATTCGGATAAAGTATCTTTAAGTTCTTTGTCGGGAAAGCCTTTTATATTAATGTTCTGGAGTACCCGGGATGTTAATCAAAAGCTCTATAATCAAGATCTTATGAGTTTGTATAATAAATATAAACCGTCCGGATTCGAAATTTATCAAGTTTGTGTGGATAATGATAAAACCGCCTGGGCTACTGTGGTTAAAGAACAGAGATTGCCGTGGATAAACGTTTGCGACGGACGTGGGGTCGTATCTCCTGCCGTTACGATGTATAATATAGAATCGGTTCCCGCATTATTTGTATTTGACCGTAGCGGAGCCATCACGGCCAAAAATGTATTCGAAAAATCGAAACTGGATGCCGAGATAGCCAAAGCTGTGAAGTGAAGATATTTACGTATGTAAAATATAGCGCGGGAGTTGACCGGTTTCCGGAAAGATAAATGAAAACTAATTATCATACCCATACTTTCAGATGTAAGCATGCGTCCGGAAATGATGAGCAGTACATAAAGAGCGCTATAACAGGCGGTTTTTCCGTATTGGGATTTTCAGATCATACTCCGTGGCCTTTTACCGGCGGATATAGTTCTCCTATACGTATGAAAGAGACTGAACTTAACGGATATGTGGAGTCATTACGTTTTTTGCGGGCCAGATACAGAGATCAAATCGATATTAAGACAGGGTTGGAGTGTGAGTATTTCCCCGATTATATTTTATGGTTAAAAGAACTGCGGGAGCGTTTTGAATTGGACTATCTTATTTTCGGGAATCATTTTCCTTATAATGAAAAAGGATGCCTTTATTTTGCCAATGCCGTCACTCCATCGGATTTACGGTTATATCTCGATAGTTCTGTTAAAGGAATGGAAAGCGGTCTTTTTGAATGTATGGCTCATCCTGATTTATTTATGTGCAGTTATTATTATTTTGATAAGCATTGCGAAAGTGTCGCCAGGGAACTTTGCCGGGCAGCGCATCATCTTAATATCCTTCTGGAGTGCAATTATTTACTGAGTTCTTTTTGCAGGGAGTTCTGGGAAATAGCCGCTGAAGAGAATTGCAGGGTGATTGTAGGAACGGATGCACACAATCCTGAAATTCTTGAACGTGCGGATAAATATAACCAGGCGGTAAATAACCTGAAGAAAACGGGGATTATTCCGGTTGATGTACTGATGTAATGAGTGTCGTGTTCTAAAAGAGTTTTTTCGGTTTGCCGGCTATAAACTCTTTCAGATAAAAAGGCTCGAAATATGCCGGGTCTTCGAAATTTTTGTTTACCAGGGAATAGTAAGCATATTTTCTCATTCCGGATGCGTGCGGCAGATGTTCTGCAAACAGGGCGTTGGGGTTTTTCTCTATAAGTTGTCTGAATTTTGAGGCTCCGTTACCGGTAAACAATACTTTTCCTTTTTCAAGTTCCTCCCTGAAACTGTTTTCGTCCAGGATCAATGCCTGGGTTTTTGATATTTGTTCTCCTTTTGTATTGAATGTTGCGGTATAGACTTCCATTCTCCTGGCGTCTATCATAGGGACGATAAGAAAAGGAATATTTGCTCCTAAGGTATTCTGCATAGAGTCTATAGCCATTTGTGATATGCATGAGAGCGTATCTACGGCTATTAGAGGCTTGCCGGCTCCATAGCATAATCCTTTGGCGCATGAAACGCCTACCCTTAATCCGGTATATGACCCCGGCCCTTTGCTTACGGTTATTGCAGCGCAATCCCGTACAGAAATATTATTCTCTTCCAATATCTCTTTTATATATAAGGCAAGAAGCGATGCATGGGCTTTCGGTTGGTTTATATATTTTTCTGCGATAATATTATTACCGCAAGAGAGGGCCACAGAACATGATTCTGTGGCTGTCTCTAATATCAGTATTAGATCGGACATTCCAGTAGCAATTAGGGGCGCTAATATAACATGTTTATGTAAAAAGCGCTAATTTACCTGTACGTTTATGTTTGCGGAAGGACTATTTTCTTTTTCGTCCGTTCTGAGCGTTACGAGTGAGTTATTAAATAGGTCTTTGTTTATGGCGCTGTAAGGGGCAATAACGATTTGTACGCTGTCGGTAAGCCCTTCCGTGACTTCGATGCTTGTCATATCCTGTATTCCGGTTTTAATAAGTCTTACTTCAACTTTTTTTGTTCCGGGATTGTAGATAAATACCTGCTGTGGAACTCCTATACTCTCCGGTGTTTTATCCAGTAGTCCTGCACGGGTGGTTATGGACTGCAGAGGTATTGTTAGCACGTCTTTTTTTGTTTCGGTCTGTATGGATACGGAAGCCGACATTCCCGGTCTGAAAGGGATAGGGCTTTTTTCAAGCAGATCTTTGTAAGATTCTTCAAGAATGAATATTTTTACTTCAAAATTCGTAACCTGTTCGGAGGTGGTAGTGCCGCTCTTTTTTGCAGAGTTGGCCACATGTGTCACTATTCCCTTGAATTTTCTGTCGGGATAAGCATCTACCTCTATAATGGCGGTGTCTTTCTGTTTCAGTCTTATAATATCATTTTCATTTACGTCCACAAGCACCTCCATTTTATCCAGGTCGGCTATGCGGAACATTTCCGTACCGGCCATCTGTGTCGTTCCTACCACGCGTTCTCCTTTTTCCACGCTAAGTTTTGATATGATTCCCGTCATGGGCGCATATATGTTGGTCTTTACCAGATTTTCTTCTGCTTCTTTAAGGGCGGCTTCGGAACTTTTAATATTAAATTCGGCGGCCTTAAGTTGCTCTTTTGCACTCTCGTACTGGGAAACTGCGTTTTCATAATCTGCAGCGGATATGGCCTTTTGTTCAAAGAGGGTTTTATTACGTTTGTAATTAAGTTCTGTTTGCTCCATCTGGACTTTTTGCTGGAGATATTGCGCCCGTACGGCATTGAGGGATGCTTCGGCCCTGTCTCTGGAGGATATGTATACGTCTTGTTTTATTTGTATTATAAGATCACCTTTTTGCACGGTGTTGCCTTCTTTATAGTTGAGCGTTATGATTTCCCCGGATACGTCGGGACTTATTTTGACTTCCGTTACCGGCTGGATTTTTCCGTTTGCCGGGATTGTTTCTACTATTGTCTTTATTTGCGGCGATTCTACCGTAACCCTCACTCCCTTGTCTTTTTTATTTATTCCGGCTATTACCAGGATAATAATTATAAGAACTGCTATAATTATAAAAACTCGTTTTTTATTTCGTTTCATACGGTTATACGTTTAAAATTTTTTTAGATTCATTTTATTTATAATTTATAGTTTTATTGGGATACCTTTGTAAAAATCAAGTATTTTCAGTTGGAAAATATACTGGAATTTTGTCTGGTAATATTCAGATTGTGTTTTGAAAAGATTTGTCTTTGCTACCGTATAATCCGTTCCGCTGAGCATTCCGAGATTAAACTTCTTTTCCGTGTAACTGAAAGATTCTTCCGAGGATTTCATGTTCTGTTCGGCGGCTTTGTATCTTTCATAATATGAGAGAACTTCATTATATGCCTGCTGTATCTGCTTATATAATGTCTGGTGAGTTTTTTTTAGCTCTATTTCCGCACTTTTTACCGAGAGGCGGGCATTCCTGATTGAAATATTGCTTCTCCATCCGCTGAATATGGGAATACTCAGTCCGAATCCTATCGAAGGGTTGCGGTTATCGTTGAACTGTGTAAAGAAGGCCTGTGATTGTCCGTCGCTGTAATATGTTCCGTATCCTGCCGAGAATGATATTTTCGGTAATGCTCCACCTTTTTGTATTTTATATTGGAGTTTGCTGTTTTCCAGAGAGAGTTCGGAGCTTTTTATTTCCGGGAGATTTAATGCCGAGTTATAAATGTTGTCGATATTCTCCGGATTGAACGGTTCCGTGATATTTTTCGTATTTTCTGCGTAAGATATATTAAAGTCAGTATTTACAGGCATGTCCAGAAGCTGGATAAGAGTGAGAATGTTTGTTTTTACATTATTCTGTGCGATAACCAGTTGTACTTTTTCCGCAGCCAGTTGGGCTTGTACTTCAAGCAAAGAGCCGTAAGGCTGGCTCCCTGCATCTACCAGCTTTCTGGATCTGTCTGCCTGCGAACCGACACTTTTATAGCTCTCCTGCGCCGTTTTCTCAATTTCTTTTGCAAGGAGTACCTGCAGGTAGGCCTGTGTTATGGATATGGATATTTCATTTTTCAGCTTCTCAACTTGCAGACCGGATATTTCCAGTTGAACTTTATTGCTTTTTAATGTATTATGTTTTGCGAATCCGTCAAATATGGAAAGGGAGGCGCTTAAACTTAAACCCGTACTCTGGGACAGTTTGTTTTTAATAATCTCCAGATCCTGCAGGTTGACGGAACGTCCCCAGCTCATATTATGGTTCATAGAGGCGCTGACGTTGGGAATAAAATCCAGCTTTGATTGCAGGACGTTGTTCTTCGATTGCTCTACATTAAGTTTCTGCTGTTGTATCTGAAGATTGTTTTTATGCGCGTATTCTATACATTTTTCAAGAGTCCATATATCTTGCGCCGCAGCATTTGTCCCGACAAACAATATAAGGGCCGGAATAATTGATTTTAATATTTTATTCATTTTAAAATGATGATATTCCACAAAGTTATAATTTATTTGCATAGTATTTGCAGAATTTTCCTGAAAAATGTATCGAATTGTTGAAAAAACAGCAGGAGAGGGGCAAAAATTTAATTTTAACACCCTCTCCGGTTGTTTTCTAATGTATGGATAACGTTATTTCCATAATGTCTGGTCTCCCATTGCCATTTGCCTGGTTAATCCGGCCTGCCTGTGTTTGTTTGCAAGGTATAGCAATTTTGCGAATGCTCCTAACCCTTTGAAAACGGCTTCTACGATGTCTGCTATAAATTCGCTTTTCCCGCCGGCGGTTGTTACGCATTCTGACGGCATTAATTCTATCATATCGTTCATGGTAAATTCCTCCATTGTTTTAGAACCTGTTTTGACTTTCTACAAGCCTTTTCCCGTATATTGTTTATCGTTCATGTTTTATGATAAAATCAAAACAGTTTCTTAATTTAATTTAAATTGATTCCCAGCCGCGTTTAAATCCTCTTTCGATCTCTTCCCGGTATTCGTTTACGAATCTTTTTACTGCTGTTCCAAGACGGATAAGTCCTTTTATCGCCCTTATCCATGAAAAACCGCCCCTTATCTGCAGTTCTCCGGCTGTAATACTCTCTAATCCGCTTGATCTGATCTCTTCCATAATAGTGAGTTTTAAAAATTTATGCCTACCGGTAAGTGCTGCGTAGGCTACCACTTCGAGCGCGCACTCATTTTATTTTATATTTATTATCTTGTCCGCATATTCCGTGTGTGCTGTTTTGTGCGTTATCATGATTATTGTTTTTCCTTCGTCCTTTAGCGCCGACATTTTATTCAGAATGAAGGTTTCAGAGGCTTCATCGAGCGAGGATGTAGCTTCGTCAAAGATTATTATACCCGGATTTTTATATAAAGCTCTTGCTACGGATATTTTCTGTATCTCTCCGCCGGAGAGGTATATTCCCTCTTTTCCTATGTTTGTCATAAGTCCCGACGGCAGTTTTTTTATAAGAGGCATCATTCCCAGATCCGAGCATATTTTCATTATCTCCGTCATATCCGGATAAGCATCTCCGGATGTTATGTTTTCCAGTAGCGGACAGTCGAACAGATGCGATTTTTGCGGAACGATTGTTATGTACTCTCTCCATTGTTTTATATTAATGGTTTTTATATCCGTTCCTCCTAAAAATATTTTGCCTTGCACCGGATCGAAATCCCTTAGCAGCAGAGCCCCCAATGTGCTTTTCCCGCATCCGCTTTCTCCTTTCAGTATTGTTATTTTTCCTGCCGGAACAGTAATGTTCAGATTGGAGAATACCGGATTCCTGCCCGGATATGAGAATGATAAATCCGAGATTGTTATGTCGGGAACGGTATCCGGTATAGCCGGAGGATATTTATTGAATTCTTCTTCATATCCGGCCTCTTGTTCCATATCCATTATCTCGAAAAGCCTTTCGGACGATACTACAGCTTCGGCGACCATATTATTCATATTTATAAGATTGTTCAGCGGGGATGTAAACATGGAACTGAGAGTGTAGAAAGATACCAGCTCTCCTACGCTCATGCCTTTATTCAATACGTAAAAGGATCCTCCCAGGAGTATTGTAGCGGTCAGGGTTTTTGTAATTCCCTCCCCGATGATGCCAGAAATATTTACGGCTTTTCCCGCCCTGCTCAGGTTGTATGCCAGATCTGTATAGCTTTTTTCAATTTTTCCGGCGGACAGGGCTTCCGCACCGAAGTGTTTTATTGTCATTATTCCGTTAAGGCTGTCCAGTATGTCTGACTGGAACCTGGCGCCGCATACGGCAAGTTTGTGATTATATTTTTTGTTTATATGTGCCGATATGTAATAAAGTCCGGCATATAGCGGTATGAAAAGCAATATTAAAGAGGCCAGTCTGCCGTTGTACAGGAACATTATTATAAAGGATGCCGTTAATGTGATTATGCTTATCATTGCGGAAACCAGTCCCTCCGAAATGAAGGCGGTTATTTTAAATGCGTCTCCTATCCTGGAATTTATGTCGCCTCCGGAATACCTGTGGAAAAATTCTACGGGAAGTTTGAAAAGTTTTTCCAGATAGCAGAATATAAGCCTTGTATCTATTTTTATGCTGTTCCTGATAAGAAACATTGTACGGGCGTATCCTATATATAAAGAGAAGCTTGTTAATATGAATATCAGTACGGAAATTGCGGCGAGCATGGGTATATTTCCGCCCGGAATGGCATCGTCTATTATTTTTTGCAGGAATATGGAGTTGCTTACTCCTATTATGACCAGTACGGCAGAGCCTGCCAGGGCCAGGATAATCTCTTTTTTGTGAAAGTGGAGTATGGAAATCAATCTTATAAAAAGCGAGCTGGTTTCGTCTTTTTTGATAAAGCCGTCTCCTGGAACTATTATTATTATGTATCCGCTCCATTGTTCCCTGAATTTCGGATGAGGAATTACCGAGAATGCGCCGTATGCCGGGTCCATAATCAGGATATGTTCTTTCTCCACCCTGTATATTACTATAAAATGAAGATAGCCGTCATCGGTTTTTATATGGGCTATGAAGGGGGTTTTTATACCGGAAATGGAATCTATTTTTTTGTCGGGAGATTTATAGGCTTTTGCGCTCAGTCCCATTTTTCCCGCACCTTCTATTATTCCTTTTATCGTAATTCCTTCTGCGGTGCATCCGCATAACGCCCTTATTTTTGCCTGTGGCATTTTTACACCGAGCCATGTTCCTATCGAACAAAGGCATGCCGCTCCGCAATCGTGTTGATCTTGTTGTTTTATCTTTATTCCTTTCTTCATAGGATTATAATTAAAACGCGGGGTTATTGTAATGTTAATTAAAAAGGGTACCGTCCCTTCTGTCCGTTCCCTGCAAGGCCTATCCCCCGAAAGCCTCTCCGCCCGGTACCCTGCCGGCATAAACACCTCTGTTCTATACGCTTCTTATATGCCGGAAGTATGGAGCTGTATAAATGTAATCGTACATATTACGAACGTTATGATTAGTATTGTAATATATATTATTGTAAATGTGTGTTTGTATGGAAAAAGAAATGTGTCCGGCGAATTTCCGGTGAATTCTCCCGCATTGTTTTTTAAGGACTCCCTGAGGTTGCGGTATTTCTTTTGATTTTCTTTTATCCTGGCGGAAGGATATTTTCCGGATTTTAACTGCTGCTGTTCCATTTTGCCTTATTTTTTATTCCTGTTTCGTGAAGGCAAATTTGTGCAGTATGAAAAGATTTCCGTATGACAAAAAGTAAAAATCTCATTTTTTACTCCGCCTTTTTATTCCGGAAAAATAAAAATGAGGTTATTTATTCCGGAATCATCAATAATGCGGGATCCGGATGCCTGTAAGGTGTCCCCGGCTTAAAATAAAAGTCCGTATTATTTTAAAATATTTTGCATGTACGGAAATATCTTTGCCGAGAAATCGGTAAGAAATTTATAGCACTTTGATCCGGAAAACGTCTCTTTGGGGATGATCTCCCATATATTGTTCGTATAGTTTATGATATAGACTATGACGGAGAGTATGATTATGGCTTTAAGGCCGGCAAAAAGAAAACCCAGAATACGGTTGAGCCAGCCCAGCATGCTTAATTTTACTACTCCTTCTATTGCTTTTCCTATTAAATGCCCCAGTATTATTACGGCTATGAAGATAACTATAAACATTATTATCTGAAGCGTTGATTGTTCCGCGGATATTGAAAAGAGTTCTTTTATTTGTGCAGAGAGATAATTCGAGAATTTAAAAGCACACCAGACTCCCGCTATCAAAGCTGCTATGCTTACCGCCTGGGATACGAACCCTTTGAATACTCCCCATACGGCGGAAGATATGATGATTATAATGATGATAATATCCGGAATAGGTAAATTCATATATAAAAGTAATTTTTTTTCAAAAATAGGTATTTATCTTATCTTTGCAAATTCAAAAATTATAAGACATGGGTTTTGCAGAATATAAAAATTTAGATCTTGTAGAGATAAATCGCAGTATATTAGAGAAGTGGAAAGCAGAGAAATGTTTTGAGAATACTATCAGGACAAGGGAAGGAGCTAAAAAGTATGTTTTCTTCGAAGGACCTCCTTCTGCTAACGGTATGCCTGGGATACATCATGTAATGGCCAGGGCAATAAAGGATGTTTTTTGCAGGTATAAGACCCAGAGCGGTTATCTTGTGCATCGTAAAGCAGGCTGGGATACCCACGGCCTTCCCGTTGAGCTTGGAGTTGAGAAAATGCTGGGAATAACGAAAGAGGATATAGGTAAAAAAATAAGCGTAGATGAGTATAATGCTGCCTGCCGCAAGGAGGTTATGAAATATACCAGGGAATGGGTTACGCTTACCGAGAGAATAGGGTATTGGGTGGATATGGATAATCCTTATGTTACTTATGATAATAAGTATATCGAGACTTTATGGTATCTGCTGAAAGATATTTATGGCAAAGGACTTCTGTATAAAGGATATACTATACAGCCGTTTTCTCCCGCCGCGGGTACGGGGCTTAGTTCGCACGAACTTAATCAGCCGGGATGTTATAGGGATGTTAAGGATACTACAGCCGTAGTACAGTTTAAAGTGGTCAGGGATGAAAAGAGCGCGTTCCTTTATGAGGACGAGGGGGGATCTATTCCCGGTGACGAACTTTTTATGATGGCATGGACTACTACCCCGTGGACACTGCCTTCTAATACGGCTCTTTGCGTAGGCCCAGAGATAGAGTATTTAAGAGTAAAATCATTTAATCCTTATACCGGGCTTCCGGCGGTATATATAGTGGCTAAAGATCTTCTTTATAGTCTTTTTAATAAGAAGGCGGAAAATATAGCCATTGATAATTACAAAACCGGAGACAAGCTGGTTCCTTTCAGAGTGCTGGGTAGCGCTGTTAAGGGTAAGGTTTTATCGGGAATAAGATATGAGCAACTGATCCCGTGGATTGCGCCGGAACCTAATACCATGATGGTGATAACGGGAGATTTCGTTACTACATCGGATGGTACGGGGATAGTCCATATAGCCCCTACTTTCGGCTCGGACGACGACAGGGTTGCAAAGGCCAATAATATAGCTCCTTTTTTTGTTGCGGATGCCGACGGGTTGAACCAGCCTATGGTTGACAGAACCGGCAGATTATACAGGATAGAGGATATGCATCCGGATTTTGTAAGGGATCGTGTAAATATGGAGGAGTACGGTTCCTTTGCCGGGCATTATGTGAAGAATGCTTATGATGCGACTCTGGCTTCCGATGCGGAGACCCTGGATTTGGAGATTTGCGTTATGTTGAAGCAGAGGAACAAAGCGTTCAGGATAGAGAAACATACGCACTCTTATCCTCATTGCTGGAGAACCGATAAGCCTGTGCTGTATTATCCTCTGGATTCTTGGTTTATCAGGACTACGGCAGTACAGCAGAGAATGATAGATCTGAATAATACCATTAGCTGGAAACCGGAAAGTACCG
Organism: uncultured Muribaculaceae bacterium; assembly: GCA_964449975.1. Lineage (GTDB taxonomy): Bacteria > Bacteroidota > Bacteroidia > Bacteroidales > UBA932 > Egerieousia. The sequence goes on along the minus strand of CAYVED010000012.1, from coordinate 8,169 downwards.
GAACCGGACGATTCGGGAAATGGCTTGAAAACCTGCAGGACTGGAATCTTTCCAGAAGCCGTTACTGGGGTACTCCGCTTCCTATATGGAGGACGGAAGATAAAACGGAGGAGATATGTATAGGATCTTTAGGGGAGCTTTACGATGAACTGGAGAAGTCTGTAAAAGCCGGATTTATGCCTTCTAATCCGCTGAAGGATAAAGGTTTTGTTTCTGGTGATTTCAGTAAGGAGAATTATGAAAGGATAGATATGCACCGTCCTTATGTGGATGGTTATGTGCTCGTTTCTCCCGGCGGGAAACCTATGAAGAGAGAGCTGGATTTGATTGACGTGTGGTTTGATTCCGGCGCAATGCCGTTCGCTCAGGAAGGGTTGGAGCGCCTCGGTTCTCCGGAGTTCGGCCAGGTGGCGGATTTTATTGCGGAGGGAGTGGATCAGACCAGGGGATGGTTCTTTACCCTGCATGCGATTGCTTCTATGGTAAACAGCCGCGTTGCATTTAAAACAGTGCTCTCTAACGGCCTGGTGCTGGATAAAGATGGAAACAAGATGAGCAAAAGGCTTGGGAATGCGGTAGATCCGTTTAAGGCTCTCGATGAATACGGGGCAGATGCGCTCAGGTGGTATATGCTTACCAATGCGCAGCCGTGGGATAATCTTAAATTCGATTTTGCCGGGGTGGATGAGATTAAAAGGAAGTTTTTCGGGACATTATATAATACATATTCTTTCTTCGCACTGTATGCGAATGTGGATGGATTTGATAATAAGGCTCCCATAGTGGATATAGTGCGCAGGCCGGAGATAGACCGGTGGATTATTTCTTTATTGAACAGTTTGATAAAAGACGTAAAGGATTGTTATGAGAATTATGACGTTACTACGGCCGGCAGAAAGATACAGGATTTTGTGTGCGATCATTTGAGCAACTGGTATGTACGTCTTAACAGGAAGCGTTTCTGGGGCGGAGAGGCGGATGAGGATAAGTTATCGGCTTACCAGACTTTGTATTCATGTCTTGAGACGGTTGCGGTTCTGGGCGCTCCTATAGCTCCGTTTTTCATGGAGAGATTATTTATAGATTTAAATAGCGTTTCCGGTAGTCATAACGAGGGGTCGGTACATCTTGTTATGATGCCTCAGGAGCGGACGGAATATATAGATAAGGATCTGGAAGAGAGAATGGAGCTTGCGCAGTTGAGTTCTTCTATGGTTCTGGCTCTCAGACGTAAGGTAAACATAAAGGTAAGGCAGCCCCTTGCAAAGATTATAATACCGGTTCTGGACGGCAGGATACAGGAACAGTTCGGCAAAGTACAGAAGCTTGTGCTGGGCGAAGTGAATGTTAAGGAGGTTGAGTTTATAACCGATACTACCGGGTTGATTACAAAGAAAATAAAGCCTAATTTCAAAACGTTGGGCAAGAAATACGGAAAACAGATGAAAGAGATCGCTTCTGCATTCGGCGTATTTTCTCAGGAGGATATTGCTGCGATAGAGTTATCGGGAAGCTATAAGTTTTCTTTACCTTCCGGAGAGGTTATACTTGAGAGGGAGGATTACGAAATTACTTCCGAGGATATGCCCGGATGGCTGGTCGCAACGGAAGGCAAACTTACCGTAGCCCTTGATATTACCGTAAGCGACGAATTGAGAAGGGAAGGCGTTGCCCGTGAGCTGGTGAACAGAATACAGAATCTGAGGAAGGAAAGCGGACTTGAGGTCACCGATAAAATTGTCGTGAAGATATTAAGAAGGGACGATGTGGCCGATTCCCTTAATGATTTTAACGATTATGTATGCGGACAGACCCTGTGTACGAAAATCGATCTTACGGATGAACTAAACGGAGCCTGCGATGTTGAATGGGGCAATGATGATGTGATTACGATTAAGATTGAGAAAATTTAGTATAGTATAGTTTCAGAAATTTATTATCTTTACTTTTTTAATATAAAAATGACTATGGCAACTAATGCAATTAAGAGTAAGGGAAAGGATGATTCTGTTGTTGGGAATCAGGAGAAAGTACGGTACAGCGATGATGAGCTGCAAATGTTCAAAGAGGTTATCTTGCAGAAACTGGAAAAGGCAAGAGACGATTATGAGCAACTGAAGGCCGCTATTACCCATAGCTCAAGCAATGATGTTGAGGATACGTCCCCTACATTTAAGGTTCTTGAAGAAGGGGCTTCCGCTTTGTCTAAAGAGGAATCCGGCCAGTTGGCACAGAGACAATATAAATTTATACAATCTTTGGAGGCCGCGCTTATAAGGATAGAGAACAAAACTTACGGAATATGCCGCGAAACAGGGAAGCTTATTCCTAAAGAGCGCCTGTTGCTTGTGCCTCACGCAACTTTAAGTGTTGAGGCTAAAAATAAAAGATAAGGTATATGAAGTTATCAAAAGGGCGACTCGTTACTTTATTCGTTATTTTTTTACTCCTTGCGGATCAGGTAATAAAACTTGCCGTTAAGCTCAATATGACTATAGGGGAAAGTATTCCGGTGTTCGGGAACTGGTTCCAGATCTATTTTATTGAGAATAACGGTATGGCTTTCGGTATGCAGTGGGGCGGAGATTTCGGGAAACTTTTGCTAAGTCTTTTCAGAATAGGTCTTATAGGATTTATTATTTATTATATTAATAAACTCATTAAAAGACCCGATACTCCTGCGGGGGTACTTGTGGGAGTATCGCTTATACTTGTAGGTGCTATCGGGAATGTTATAGATTGCATGTTCTACGGGATTATTTTTAATGAGTCCACTTTTTCCACTGTTGCCGGCCTGTTTCCGGAGGGCGGGGGATACGCTCCTTTCCTTTTCGGAAAGGTTGTAGATATGTTCTATTTCCCGATAATAACTTCCCGTTTTCCGGATTGGTTCCCCGTATGGGGTGGGGAGGAGTTTGTCTTTTTCAGGCCTATCTTTAATTTTGCCGACGCCTGTATTTCTGTAGGCGTAATTTACATCCTGTTATTCCATCGCAAATTTTTTGCCGCCGGGAAATAAATATAAAAATCTGATTTAAGCCGGGTGTAATGTCCGTTTAAGTTGTATTATAATAATATAGTACGGATAAATGGAGAAAACAAAGATTGAAGAATTGCGGGAAGGTAATCATAAAGCCTTTGAAGCGATCTTTATAGAATATTTTTATAGGGTCAGGTTATTTATCTGCGGGATTATAAAATCCGAGCCGGAAGCAGAGGAACTTGCTCAGGATGTATTCGTTAAGCTATGGATTAACCGTATGACCGTAAATGCCGGGAAGCCTGTCGGTTCTTATCTCTATACCATAGCGAAAAATACTGCTTTTAATTTTCTGAAACATAAAATGGTCGAACGCTCTTTTGCAGAGAGTTTTTCTTTTTTTGATGATATGGCTACACCTGAAGAAGAGATGTTTGCCCGTGAAATATCTATGCTTATTGAAATGACCGTAAACGAAATGCCGGTACAGCGGCGCAGGATTTATATTTTAAGCCGGGTGAAGGGAATGTCCAACAGCGAGATTGCACTGAAACTGGGAATAAGTAAAAAGACTGTTGAAAACCAACTAAGCCTTGCATTACAGGAACTTAGGAAGGTGGTTTCGTTGTTGGCGCTGTTTTTTATTTAGGCCGGCCGGGAGTATTATCGCTGCAAGTTGTAATATAGGTAAAAGCAGCGAATATGAAACGAAAGATACTTTTTATACTATCGTGTATATTGCTTACGGTTCAGGCAATGGCACAAAGTGAGGACAAAAAAGAGATTCTCACAAAAGAGAAAAAGCAAACGGCAATAAACCAAGAACTCATCAATAATCCAATCCAACCAATTGGTATTGATGCAAAAATGATGTTGCCGGATTATAAAGAGCCGAAAACATATTTTGACACGACTACCAATAGTATAAGGCTCAAATTACCACCTCAATATTATGGTAATAGTGCCATCTTTCCATATAGCAAGAAGATGTTTTTTTATTTGGAGGGAGAGCAGAAACATTGCCTCAATCTTGCAAGTTACAATCTTGCGTATATAGCTTTGGGATGGAGTTTTAACAGTAAGCTAAATGTAACCGGCGGCTTACTCGCAATCAAGCAGTTCTCAGACCATCTTCCATACGGCATTGACCGTTCAGGGGTTCGGTTCAATCTGAACTACTCCATCACAAACCAACTCGATTTTAATATGTGGGGACAGTACCTAACGGGCAGCTCTCTCAACTCTCCTGTTAATGTGATACTTCCACAGACAGGAACAGGTGCTTCGATGGTGTTAAATCTTGGTGGCGGTTCTCAATTCGGTGTTGGTGCAGAGTACCAGCGAGATGATAAAAAAGAAAAATGGAACTATAATGCAGGTGGTAAACTAAAATTAAATTTCTAAGCTATGGCAAATTATATATCAAAACTGATTATTCATTATTTCAACAAGCTGCATAATCCCGATACAGAGATTAAGATACAACAGTGGCTAACGGATGAATCATATTCGAGAGAAAAGGACGAAACCTTATTTGAGATTTGGGAGCAACTTGGTGGTAAGGCAGATAAAAATGTCTATGCTTCATTAAGAGCAGTAAACGTAAAAATTGGAGAAACGAGTTCTCGAAGTTGGTTTCTGAAACATACGTTACTCCGTGTAGCTGCGGTACTTATTCCTTTGCTTGTACTTACAGGGGTGTGGGTGTATCAAGCAAACCATATAGAAATAATTGAAATAGCAACCGGGGCCGGAGAGCGTAAACAAATAAAATTGCCCGATGGCTCTACGGTATGGATGAACGCCTGTTCGAAAATTGTTTATCCCGGAAGGTTTAAAGATACCGTCCGTAATATAAGCCTGACGGGTGAAGCCTACTTTTCGGTAACCAGAAGTAAAACCAAACGTTTTATCGTTTCCGCCGGGGAATTTACCGTAGAAGTATTGGGTACGCAGTTTAATATAAAAGCCTATCCCGATGATAAGATTGCAACCGCCACCCTTACGAGCGGTAAGGTGTCTGTTATATTATCCGGTGAAAAATACATGCTTACTCCCAATCAGGAATTAGTTTATGATTCGGAAATGAATAATGCTGTCATAAGAATTGTTCCGGAGGACGTAACGGGATGGATAGACGGCTCTCTGGTATTCGATGATCTTACAATGGGCGAGATTTTTAAGGAATTGGAAAGGCGGTTCGGTGTAAAAATAATTTATGAGCAGGATTCGTTTCCCGCCGACAGGTACTCTATGAAATTTACAGGCAGGGATAGCCTTGATCGTATACTGAATATATTGCGGGATGTAGCGGGTGATTTTTCATATACTTCTAATAATAAAATAATTACAATAATAATATGATTAACGAACTTAAAAAATGTTTCTTCTTGATTATACTGTTGTCCGGTTCGGTCGCAGCAACTGCTCAGGAGGATAAGGTTTCCGTTGCCGGACATAATATAACTATTAAACAGGCTTTCGAACAAATTGAATCACAGAGTAAATATACTATTGCATATAATTCCACCAAGTTTGATTCAGAACGTAAGGTTATCCTGAATATGAAATACAGGCCGCTTAAAGAGGTGTTGAGTTTATTATTGAAAGGAAGCGGGTTTACATATAAACTGAATGAAAATCATATTGTAATAGTACCCGGAGCAAAAGAGACGGAAACGGTAAAAAATAAGCCGGTGCAGACTGTACGGGGTATTGTTAAAGACGCCGTCTCGGGCGAACCGCTTCCTTTTGTTTCGGTTGTAGTCGTCAATACGGCTCAAAGCGATGTTTCCGATTCTCTGGGACGTTTCAGTATAAAAAACGTTCCGGTAGGAAGGTATGATCTGAGTGTTTCGTTTATGGGATACGAACCGCTTATTGTTAAAGAGCAGTTGGCTACTTCCGCAAAAGAGGGATATTGCGAGATTCTTTTGCGCGAGAAAATTATGAATTTAGAAAAAGTGGTTGTCCGGCCCTCCGTAAATAAGGAACAGCCTTTGAATCCGTCGGCATTTGCAGGGGCAAGGATGTTCAGTGTAGAAGAGGCCAACCGTTTTGCGGGAGGATTCGATGATCCGGCACGATTGGTTTCCTCTTTTGCCGGTGTTGCGGGAAATGTCGCAAGTAACAGCATTTCGGTACACGGTAATTCTCCGCAGTTTCTTCAATGGCGCATGGAAGGAGTTGAGATACCGAATCCTACCCATTTTGCTGATATGGCGGGGCTTGGAGGCGGCATATTTACGGCATTGAGCAGCCAGGTTATGGGTAACTCGGATTTTTTAAACGGGGCTTTTCCGGCAGAATACAATAATGCTTTGTCGGGAGTCTTTGATATGTCGATGCGTACCGGAAACAACTACAAACACGAACATACGGTGCAGGTTGGTTTATTAGGGTTCGATTTTGCTTCGGAAGGGCCTTTGAGTAAAAAGTATAACAGTTCGTATATTGTGAATTACCGTTATTCGGCTACCGGTCTTTTGGGCGATATGGCAGGCGGTCTGAATCTTAAATACCAGGATATTTCATTCAAATTAAATTTTCCCGCACGTAAAGCCGGGACTTTTTCAGTCTGGGGGATCGGATTGGTTGATGCTAATAATATGAAAGTGGATGAAGATTGTACTAAGTGGAAATCATACTCTGATCGTCAAGCGGTAAAAACCGATTTAATGAAAATGGCGACAGGGATCGGCCATAAAATATTTATAGGTAAAAATGCATGGATAAAAACATCTCTGGCTGCAACATATTCCGAAAATAAACAGGATGTAAGGATGACGGAGGATTTAAAAACATATTTACCGGTGGTAGATATTAAAAACCGGGACTGGAATCTGGTTTTTACTTCCAGCCTTAACAAAAAATTCAGTTCCGGGCATACCAACCGAACCGGAATTACGGTTACGGGATTGTTGTACGATCTCGATTTTAATTTAAGTCCTACGTTCGTTCCGGTTACCCCTATGGATAAAATTGTGAAAGGGAATGCTTCCAGTGCGGTGATTTCGGCTTTTACAAATTCGACATTTAACATTACAGAAGTTTTTTCTGCCAATATAGGAGTTACGGCGCAATTATTTCTGCTTAATAATAACTGGTCGGTAGAGCCTCGTGCAGCTTTAAGGTATAAAGTTGCACAAAATCATGCGATAGCATTGGCATACGGGTTGCATAGCAGAAGGGAAAAATTAGATTATTATTATGTAAAAACACCTGCAACAGGGGACAATCCGGTGAATATAAATCTGGATTTTGCCAAGGCTCATCATCTTGTCCTTTCATACGATTGGGGTATTACGGAGAATATGCATCTGAAAGTGGAACCTTATTATCAGTATCTATACAATGTGCCCGTTGAAGCGGGAACTTCGTTTTCTATTATAAACCATGATATTTATTATCTTGATAAAGCGTTGGTAAATACGGGGAAAGGTGAAAATTACGGTGTTGATATAACATTAGAACGGTATTTGAACAAAGGGTATTACTGGCTGGTTTCCGGGTCGCTTTTCAATTCAAGATATATGGGCGGGGACGGAGTCTGGAGAGATACAAAATATAACAGGGGTCATATTGTAAACGTTCTTGTCGGGAAAGAATGGATGTGCGGTAAACATAAACAAAATGTTTTTACTGCAAATATAAGGCTGTCTTATCAGGGAGGAGATCATTATACGCCGGTTGATATAGCCAGATCGGAATCGGAGCATGATATTTATTTCGACCAGACACAAGTTTTTTCGAAACAGTTTCCGTCTATATTTACTTCGGATATTACAGCCGGATATAAAATTAATAAGCGGAGGGTTTCCCATGAAATTTCTTTAAAGGTACTCAATCTCGGAGGATCTACGGGACAGCACGGGTATATTTATAATGAAAGGACAAAGAAGGTAGAAAAACTGGAGGTGAAAAGCATTATTCCCAATCTGAGCTATAAAGTATCTTTTTAAGACAAAAAGAAACCCTTTAATATTCTCTCAGACCGGAGAAATTAAAGGGTTTCATGGTTTGTTGTCCTTTTGCCGTAAACGGGATATTTATTATTCTTCAAAAGAGTATTTCTTACCGTACTCCATCATCTGGCCGAGATAATCATCATTATAAGATACTACATAATCGACTATTTTTCCCTTATTACATTGTCCTTGAAAAAACTATTTTCCTCATTTTTCCCTAGG
>CAYVED010000011.1:3612-53432 GCA_964449975.1 uncultured Muribaculaceae bacterium | reverse complement strand
TGAAATATTAAAGCTCCTGGCAAAAACAAGCAACAGAAATTAGCGAATATATTACGGCAAAAAATTTTGCCGTAATATATTTATTTACTACATTTGCAGCCCGAACTATAAAAAAATAAAGAGATGAAAAAAGGAATACATCCCGAAAGCTACAGAATGGTTGCTTTCAAGGATATGTCGAACGAAAACGTATTTATTACACGTTCGTGCGTAAACAGCAAAGAGACAATAGATGTTGACGGCGTAAATTATCCGTTGGTAAAAGTGGAAATATCCAATACTTCACATCCGTTCTATACAGGTAAGATGAAACTTGTAGATACAGCCGGACGTGTCGATAAGTTCTACAGCCGTTACAAAAAGAAATAAATTATTCCGGCTTTCCCGGAAACCCGGAAAGATCAGTAAAATAGCTTAATAATATGCAAATGAGAAACTACAGGTTAATATGACTTGTAGTTTTTTTATTTATCAACTTAACGGAAGGCTTTTGAAGTTTAGCCTTTTTTGCTATCTTCGTAACCGCATTTATTAAAAAGCGTATTTTATTTTCCGCATTTAATTAACTATATAAATATGCAGCATAATATAGCCGAAATAATAAAAAGCCTGGCGGTAGAATATAATAAAGAAGAATTTTTTACCGGAGACCCCATAATATTTCCTAAACATTTTGCCAGGCTGCATAAAGGAGAGACGGGCATATTCGAAGATGCCGGATGCTGCCCTTGCGGTATAACCCTCGCCGATGTGGAGATTGCCGGAATAATTGCGGCGCATCTTGCGTGGGGAAGAAGGGATATGATAGTGCGGGATACCAGAAAAGCTCTCGAAGAAATGGAATGGAAACCTCTTAAATATGTAATGGAAGGCAGATACAAAGACGACGATAAAAGCCTGCACCGTACCGTAAAATGGAGCGAGTTCGCCATGATATGCAAGAATCTGAGAGAGTATTTTACTCATAACGAGACACTGGAACCGCTTTCGGCCGATGAGATAAGAGTAAGAATATACGGACAGAAAAGCGACCCCAGAATGGCGAATAAAAAAATTCACATGTTCCGCAGATGGATGGTAAGGAACGACGGGATAGTAGACCTGGGATTATGGGAAAATACATCTCCATCGTCTCTTACGATCCCACTGGACGTACATGTTCACCGCAGCGCCATTAATATGGGTATAACGGCCCGCAAAGGAGCAGATCATACTACCGCCAGAGAGATTACGGAGTTTCTTAGAAAGATTTTTCCGGATGATCCCTGCCTGGGAGACTTCGCCCTGTTCGCACACGCAGTAACATTAAGAGATACACAAAAGAGATGAATAAAAAAACATTAATACTGTTTTCGGCCTGCTTTCTCTTTACCTGCCATATATATCCGCAGATAAAATTCCATGCCGGATTCGAAAGCGGGGCGATAGGCGAAGTAAAACTTATCGGGAGCAGTAAAATCCCGGCCGGCGGTGGAGATTCAACCGGGCGATTTCACTATAATATCACGACAAAGAAAGACCCCTGTAATATCGCCGATACGAAACTCCCCCCAAGCAGCAGATGGTTTTATTTCCTCATAACCGGAGTGAAAGGCAAAGAGATAGCCCTTGATATAGATATTAACGACTCAAAACGTCCGGTATATAGTTACGACGGTACGAATTTCAAAAGATTTACAGCATCAGAAGTTCCGCGGGAAGACATGACCATTACAAAATTATACGAACGGGACAGCGTTTACATAGCCTATTTTACGCCTTATACCCAGAGTTATCTGGATAAAAAAATCGCGGAATGGCTTGAAACCGGATATGCCGATACGATAAGCATAGGCCGGAGCGAACACGGCCGGGATATGCCGCTGCTGATAATAACAAATAATAATTCTCAGGGAAAAAAAGAGAAAAAAAGGATTTATATTCACGGCAGGGTTCATCCCGGCGAAACACCCGCAAGCTGGCATCTGGATAAAATGATAGATATACTCACAGACAGTAATGATTATGCGAATGATCTTAGGGATAATGCGGTATTTTATATCCTTCCTTTTGCAAATCCGGACGGTGTGTGGGAAGGGATGTCCCGCTCCAACGGAAACGGTATAAATCTTGAAGTAAACTGGGCGGATACTGAAGATGTTACGGCAAAAGAGGTGAAAAATATAAGGGTTTTTCTGCGTAAACTTACAGCAAAAGGCGAACCGCTGGATTTATTTTTAAATATGCACTCCCAGGTGGCTCCCCATTTGTCATACTGGATACATTCGGCCGAATCCACATCGGAAAAATATTACAGGAACCTGATGTTATTCGCAAATATTACGATAAACGAAAATCCGTATTTTAACAAAAGAGATCTGAGTTTCTCACAGGTAAAATCAAAGTATCTGGAAGGATGGTTCTGGGATAACTTCAAAGGAAAAACCCTCTCTCTGACTTTTGAAACGCCTTATACCTATTACGAAAAAAATCCGTACGGAGAATGGGTTACGGTTGAGAATCTGGGGGCGGCGGCGATGAATAATATTTACGCAATAGGAGACTATCTCTCTCTGGGACGGCGTGACAGGATTATTGCGGATAACCCGGGAGGTGGCTCCGGAGTAAAAAAACGGAAAGATAACGAAACCGTATATTTCGGGGACTCTTACCTGATTTCCAAAAGAAAAGGGGCTGAGGTAAAGTTCAAGGGCGAATTGCAAAAAGGAATCTACGACGTTTATATGTGGAGCGCAGGAGAAAATATTAAAGAAAGCAAGGCGGGAGAAAACGAGTGGAAAAAGTTGAACAAATTTATTATGAAAAAAGACGGAAAGTTCAAATACGTATATAAAAGCAAAGAGGAGGGAGAAAAAATAGACGCGATTTTATTTATAAAAGAATTCAAACCATTAATAAACAGGGACTCAATTAATGTACAATAATTACATGGAGAAATTCGGCGAATATCTGGATTTTTTCGGCATATCTCAGGAGAATATAAGAAAACTGCTCTCGACAGCCCTTTCTAAGGGAGGCGGCTATGCGGATCTGTTTTTCGAACATACGGTTGCAAACGAACTCTCCCTGCGGGACGGGGAAGTAAACGCTACCGGCACACATATAGATTATGGTGTGGGGATAAGAGTTGTATCGGGAGAAAAAACAGGTTATGCCTATTCGGAAATAACAACAATGCCGCAAATGGAAAAAGCGGCCAGAATGGCTGCACAGATAGCTTCGGAAGGCGGTCCGGCAGATATTCCCGTAAATACGTCCCTACTGGAAGGAAATAATTTCTACCCCGTAAAAAAGGGGTGGAAAGAGATTTCCGTCTCTTATAAGATACCTTATTTACAACAACTCAACACTCTTATTTTTGAAAAAGACCACCGGGTTGTAAAAGTAATGGCAAGAATTTCCGATTCGAATACCAGGATATTATTTTATAATTCTCTGGGAGAGGGTTTCGCCGATGAACGCCCGATGATTTCCGTAATAGCCAGTTGCGTTATGGAAGAGAACGGACGGACGGAAAACGGCGGAAGTTCGAGGAGTTTCAGAAAGGGATTCGAAATGTTAAACGGGGAACTGATAAAGGAACTGGCGGAAGAGGTAGTTTCACGTACGGCATTCCTGTTCGGGGCGTCTCAGCCCAAGGGTGGACAAATGCCTGTGGTAATGGGAAGCGGAGGTTCCGGTATCTTGTTGCATGAAGCCATAGGACATGCTTTTGAAGCCGATTTCAACAGAAAAAACACCTCTATATTTTCCGATAAAATGGGGAAAAAGATATGCCACGAAAGCATAAACGTTGTTGATGACGGGACAATAACCGCCAACAGGGGAAGCTGTAATTTCGATGACGAAGGAGTTCCCGGACAGAAAACATATATGGTAAAAAACGGCGTGCTCAATTCATATCTGCATGACAGGATAAGCGCGGCTTATTACGGAGTCTCTCCTACCGGAAACGGCCGGAGGGAGTCTTTCAGATTCATGCCTATTCCCCGGATGAGGGCTACGTACATGGAGAACGGGAAAATCAAGGAAGAAGAGATAATAGCATCTGTAAAGAAAGGCATCTACGTAGATAATTTTTCAAACGGACAGGTACAGATAGGGGCCGGGGACTTCACGTTTTATGTAAAAAGCGGATACCTGATAGAGAACGGAAGGCTTACAATGCCCGTTAAAGATATAAACATAATAGGAAACGGGCCGCAGGCGCTGGAGGATATAGTAGCGGTAGCCGACAACGGCAGGATAGAGAATGCCACATGGACATGCGGTAAAGAGCAGTATTGTCCCGTTTCATGCGGAATGCCTTCGGTACTTGTAACAAAACTTACCGTAGGAGGTATTAATTAAAAAACAGTTCATTGCGGATGATTACAGATAAAATTGATAATAAAAAAGAAGCGGAAGCAGCCGGAACTGCACTGGATATGGCCCGCAGGCACGGAGCACAGGCTGTAAGGGTATCGTTGAATATAGGAATACAAAACTCTTTTTCGGTCTTAAACGATAACCTGGACAGATTGCAGAGCGCCAACGACCGTTCTCTTTTTATACAGATATATATAAACGGCAGATATGGGGCCTATTCCACGAACAGGCTAGAAAGAAACGAACTGGATTCATTTATAAAAGAGGCCGTAGAAGCGACGAAAGTACTGGCTCCCGACAAATGCCGGCAGCTTGCGCCAAAAGAGTTATATTATAAGGGGAAGGCGTCCGGTCTGGGACAATTCGATCCTTATATACTTACAATGCCCCCGGAAGATAAAAAAGCATTTGCATATCAGGTAGCGGAGGAAATATACGGCACAGACAAGAGGGTGATTTCGGTAGCTTCCGAATACGGCGACGTAATGGAATATCAGTATATCATAGATTCGCAGGGATTCGAGGGGGATTTGCTTCAAAGTAATTTTACCGTGAGCGCGGAATGTTCCGTCAAAGGAAAAGGAGATGCCAGGCCGGAGGGCTGGTGGTATGAGAGCGCAATGCTATTTAAAAATTTCTCTGCAAAAGGATGCGGAACTACGGCCATGAAAAGAGCTATGGCAAAACTGGGGCCGAGAAAGATTGCAGGTTCCAGAATGGGGATGATAGTTGATAAAAACTGTTCCAGCCGCCTGGTAGCTCCTATAATAAGCGCTCTGAACGGCTCGAACATCCAGCAGAAAAACTCTTTTCTTACCGGCAGGCTGGGCGGGAAGGTATTCTCAGAAAAGATGGATATGATAGATACCCCGCATGCTTACGGAATGCAAGGCTCACGCTATTTCGACAGTGAGGGCATAGCCACAAAACCGCTTACGATAATCGACAAAGGCGTTGTGAATACCTATTTCCTCAATACATATAACGCGAATAAAATGGAACTGTCCCCAACGATAGAGGGGCCTTCGGTTCCGCGTTTTTCTACTGAAACATTTCCTGAAGAGTACCGTAATTTATCGGGAGAAGATATGATACCTCTTATAGGCCGGGGGATATTCGTTACGGGATTTAACGGCGGTAACTGCAACGGAGGCACGGGAGATTTCTCTTTCGGGACGGAAGGTTTTTATTTTGAGAACGGAGAGATTTTATTCCCCGTAAAAGAAATGAATATCTCCGGAAATATAATAAATCTATGGAATAATATCATTTTTATAGGGAATGACGCCAGGTCGTGCACCAGATGGCAGATTCCTGCCCTTGCGTTCGCAGATGCGGATTTTACCGGATTATAACTTTTATATTAACTGTAACTTAAATATATTCTGATGAAAAAACCAACTGTCATTCTGTCCATACTCCCGGTTATCATACTGATATTGATTTTAATAGCCGGTGTCCAAATGTTCGGCGACGAACTTACTGCAGGTCCGTCGCAGATAGCCCTCATAGCGGCGAGCGTAGCAGGAGCGATTATAGCGATATTTTACCTTAAAATAAAATGGGAACAACTCGAAGAGGGCATACTGGATAATCTGTCGAAAACAGGAAGCGCAATATTCATATTGCTTATGATAGGGGCGCTTACAGCGGCATGGATACAGTCGGGCGTAGTTCCTACAATGATATATTACGGATTAAAAGTGATAAACCCCAATATATTCCTTTTCATAACCTTCATCTTCACGGGCATCATTTCCATTATGGCCGGAAGTTCCTGGACTACGATAGGAACCATAGGAGTAGCAATGCTGAGCGCCGGCAAAATACTGGGATTCCACGAAGGATGGCTTGCAGGGGCTATTATATCGGGAGCATATTTCGGAGATAAAATATCGCCTTTGTCGGATACCACCAACCTTTCCTCCAGCATATCGGGAGTAAATCTTTACAAACATGTAAAATACCTGCTTATTACCAATATCCCGACATTCATTATTACGGCAATCTTTTTCGCCGCTGCCGGTTATATAATCCCCGGCAATACGGGACTGAGCGAAGAGGAACAATGCGCTCAGATAGCGGCGGCTTATAATATCTCACCCTGGCTGCTCCTTATTCCGGGATTCACTATTTTTATGATATACAAGAAAATATCCCCTTATCTTACATTATTTATCTCGGCGCTTATAGGTGCGGTGGTGGCGGTTTTCGCACAACCTCAGATCATAGCCCAGATAACTCCGTATGATGCAGGAGCATGGCAGACATATATATACGCACCTCTTAAACTAATGTCTTCTAAAGTATCTGTCACAACGGGAAACAGTATGCTCGACGGACTGGTATCTACCAACGGCATGGGCGGAATGTTAAATACTATATGGCTAATATTGTGCGTAGTAGCATTCGGAGGAATAATGGAAGCGGCCGGGTATATCAAAACAATCACGGAAAAAATGATAAAACTTATAAAGAATACCGCTTCGCTTGTAGGAGCTACAATGGGATCATGTATATTATGCAATATAATCTTATCAGACCAGTATATGTCTATCCTTATTCCGGGGAAGATGTTTTCGGGCATATACAAAGAGGAAGGGTACGAGCCGGAACTGTTAAGCCGCTCCCTGCAGGATTCGGCGACCGTAACATCCGTACTGGTTCCGTGGAACACGTGCGGGGTAGTACAGGCAAGCGTATTGGGTGTTCCCACCCTGGTATATCTGCCTTATTGTTTTTTCAATATTATCTCTCCCGTAGTTTCTCTTGCCGTAGCCGTAATAGGATATAAAATTACCCGCTGGGGCAAACCTTTAAGAAGCGGAAAACAAATTAAAATTTGTTAAACCAAAAAAAATAAATCATTTTTGCAGATTATTCGTTTTATAAACATTATACACAATTACAAAATGGAAATCAATTTAAATAAAGTAATTTCGTTATCATATACACTGGAAGTTGATGGCGATGTTATTGAAACTGTTACGGCAGAGAAACCGATGCAGTTCATTTTCGGTACGGGCTATCTTCTTCCTAAATTCGAAGAACACATAAAAGGGAAAAAGAAAGGAGATACTTTTGATTTTAAATTAGCGGCGGCAGATGCCTACGGTAATATTAATGAGGATGCAATAATTGAAATCCCCAAAAACCTGTTTGAAGTAGACGGTAAAATAGAAGAAGGCCTTCTTAAAATCGGCAACGTGCTTCCTATGATGGATTCGGAAGGCAACAGACTCAACGGATCGGTAGACGAAGTAAAAGACGATACCGTTATGATGAACTTTAATCATCCGCTGGCGGGAGCCGATCTGCATTTTACCGGCAAGGTAGAAGAGATAAGGGAAGCTACCGAAACGGAACTTACCAACGGGCTGTTTAATGAGAAAGTCCAGCAATCCTGCAGCAGCGGAAGTTGTTCCTCATGCGGCGGCGGATGCCACTAGAGCATACTCGACAAATATACAGGAATCCCGGCTAATTAACTTGCAGATTTGCCGGGATTTGTATTATACCTGTTTCCCTCCGGCTGCGAAATACGCCACATTAATACCATCAAGAGCGGAAGATACTATTCCTCCGGCATATCCGGCTCCCTCTCCGCATGGATAAAGATTTGCAAGGGAAATATGCATGAGAGTATGCGGATCACGGGGTATTCTTACCGGAGAAGAGGTACGGGACTCTACTCCCAGCAACAAAGCATCGCGGGTATAATAACCTTTCATTTTTTTATTGAATTCAAGAAAAGCCTTTTGCATCCTGCCCGTCACAAAATCCGGTAGCAATTCATGCAGGGGAGCGGAGTACGCACCGGGAAAATAAGATGTAGCCGGCAAACTCTCCGAAATCCTCCCTTTTACAAAATCATTCATCCTCTGTGCAGGTGCTTTTATACTGCCTCCGCCATAAGCGAACATTTTCTGTTCCACGGATTCCCGGAACTTCATAAGTTGCAGGGGACCGTATTCCTCGAACCCTTTCACATCTCCGGGATTCACCGATACCACTATTCCTGCATTAGCCCATTTCGAATTACGGGCAGAGTTGCTCATCCCGTTAAGCAACATTTCCCCCGGAGCGGTTGCGGAAGGAACCAGTATCCCGCCCGGACACATACAGAATGAGAATACTCCCCTGCCTTCTACCTGGCATACGAGGGAGTATTCCGCAGGCGGAAGATAAGGTTCGTACCTGTTCTTGTACTGTATATTATTAATCAGAGATTGCGGATGCTCCGCCCTCACTCCCAAAGCAAAACCTTTGGCTTCCAGTTCCCATCCTTTATCGTAGAAAAGATAATAAATATCCCTTGCGGAATGACCGGTAGCCAGAATAACGCTTTTAGCCCGGTATATATCCCCGTTAATGGTCGTAACCGCCCAGTCTCCGGAAGTTTGCTCCATATCCGTTACTCTGGAATTGAAATGCACCTCTCCCCCGTGCCCTATAATGCAGTTACGTATATTTTCTATTATCGCCGGCAGCTTATCGCTACCTATATGCGCATGTGCATGGGTAAGGATACTCCTGTCCGCCCCGAATTTAACTAATTGATGCAGAACTTCCCTTATATCTCCTTTTTTATTCGACCTGGTATAAAGTTTTCCGTCCGAGAATGTTCCCGCCCCTCCTTCCCCGAAACAATAGTTGGAATCGGGATCCACTATCTGTTCCCTGGAGAGTTTTGCTATATCCGCTTTACGCCCGTGCACATTTTTTCCCCGCTCCAGAATAACGGGCTTTTTGCCCAACTGCAACAATTTCAGTGCGGCAAATAATCCGGCAGGCCCCGCCCCTATTATTATTACCGGAGCGCTCTTTTCCACATTCCGATAAGGCTCCGTAACATAAGGCCCGATAGGAGACTCGTCCCCTGTCGTTATATTAATTCTGTACCTGTAAAGAATATCCCGCCCCCTTGCATCCAGAGATATTTTTACAATTTCATAACCGGTGATCCCGGCCGGGGTAGTGCCAACTGCGCGGGCACATTCTCTCAGTATATCTTTTTCGGAAGGAACTATACGCGCATTAAAGGAAATATCGACCTCTGTCATAAGTGTAAAAAAAATATTTTATTTTCGCCCTCTCAATAACTTATTTCATGTCGGCAGCCCTGGAAACGGGAGCGGCATCTATAGGGCATATCAACCCGGCCCTCAGTTTGAAAAGTCCTGTTATCGCGATCATGGCCGCATTATCAGTAGTAAATTTAAATTCCGGAATAAAGGTAGTCCATCCCCTGTTTCCCCCCTCTTTGGTTACCCTCTCCCGCAATCCGGAATTCGCAGAGACTCCCCCCCCCAATGCTATCTGTTTAATTCCCGTCTGTTTTACCGCCTTTATCAACTTATCCATAAGAATATCTATCAGATGTTTCTGGAAACCGGCGCATATATCGGCTTTGTTTTCCTCTATAAAATTTTCGTTATCTTTAAGCCTGTCCCTCAGAAAATATAGCAACGAAGTCTTTATGCCGCTGAAACTATAATTAAGTCCGTCTATATGAGGTTTTGAAAATTTAAATCTGTTTTCATCCCCGGTCCGGGCGAGTTTATCTACGACAGGGCCTCCGGGATAGCCCAGTCCCATCATTTTGGCACATTTATCGAAAGCCTCCCCGACAGCATCGTCTATAGTGTGCCCTATAACTTCGAAACTGAGATAATCAGTCACTTTCACAATCTGGGTATGGCCTCCGGAAACCAGAAGCGATAAAAAAGGGAATTCCGGAGAACGATTTTCCTTGTCCCGTTGTTTAATAAAATGTGATAATATATGCCCCTGAAGATGGTTTACCTCCACAAGCGGCTTATTCAGGGCAATGGAAAGCCCTTTTGCAAAAGACGTCCCCACGAGAAGGGAGCCCAGCAGACCGGGCCCCCTTGTAAAAGCGATTGCATCTATATCAGTAAGGCTTACACCCGCCTGGTTTACAGCTTGATCTACAACAGGCAGTATGTTTTGCTGATGCGCTCTGGAAGCAAGTTCGGGAATTACTCCGCCGTATTGCCTGTGGACTTCCTGGCCGGCCATGACATTGGACAACAAATACTCGTCCCGTATTACCGCAGCGGATGTATCATCACAAGAAGACTCGATACCTAATATTAAATAGCTCATACGAATATTTTATGCAAATCTACTCAGTTTTTTGATTAAATTTGCTACTTAATTTCACTTAACGGATTTTTTTATTAAAACTTTAAAAAAAATATTTGTCGGGATTATCCTCTTCATTGTAACTCTTCAGGTTACATGCTATATTGCTTTACAATTCCCTTCCGTACAGACAAAACTGGTTAAAATCATTATAAATTCGGTCAGGGACAATATAGACGGAGAGATAAATATAGATAAGATATATATAATCTTTTTCAATAAAATCATACTTAAAAATGTCTCGATAGTATCAACCGGATCCTCCCCTAGGCTGGATTCGCTCAAAACATATTACCGCCATTCCGATACCCTCCTGAGCTGCAACAAAGCATCGATAGGAATATCTGCCCCGGATCTGCTGAGATTCAGGATAAAACTTACATCGGTAAATCTCGAAAAAGGCGTATTCAATTTACAGAACGAAGGAAACAGGGAGACCAACCTATCCAGGATATTCAAATCCGATCCTGAAAAACAAAAAGATACCGTAAGTAAAAAAACATCACCGATCCTTATGGTAAAATCTCTCCGCATGGAAGATTTCCGTTTTACTTTCAATAATCCGGAAAAATATACGTACAAGGGGGACAGCATAATAAATTTCGCCGATCTGAGTATTTCGGATATAAACGTAAATATCAACAATATAAAGTTAGAGAAAGATACAGTATTCGCCAAAATCAACAATATATCGGGAACGGATAAAAGCGGGTTCAGGCTGGCGGCTCTTAATTGTAAACTCGAATTAAGCAGCACTGAAGCCCGTTTTAAAAATCTGATCCTGGCCGACAGCTATTCCAATATAAATGCGGATTATTTTTCGATGAAATATAGTTCTCCGAAAGATCTCTCCGATTTTACGGAAAAGGTGATTATGGGAATAGACTTAAAAGATACGTACCTTAATTTCAGGACTATAGGTAAAATAGCGCCTGCTCTTACCGACAGCCGCCTCGCATTTTTTCTTTCAGGAGAGGTTACCGGCAGTGTCTCCAATATAAGAACAAGCTCACTGAATGTCACATCCGAAAGCGGACAGACATTTATAGACCTGGGAACCAAATTAATAGGACTTCCGGACATAAAAGAGACAATGGTTATTGCTGATATAAGCCGCTGCTATACCACAAGTAACGATGTAGCCTCTATAATATCGTCTATAAATAATACGCCGCCCGTGCCTTTCTTAACCAGGCTCCCTCCTTTGGTACAATACAGCTTTAAAGGAGGCTTTACGGGACTTCTTACGGATTTCGTTGCAGATGGGGAAATAAACTCATCTCTTGGGAAAGTACATCTGGACGCATTGTTAAAGCCGGAACAGGATAAAAACGGAATAGCATTTAAGGGAAATGTAAAAACCACCGATCTTAACGTAGGGAAATTCATATCCAGCAAACTTATAGGCGAACTGAGCATGAACAGTACCCTTTCCGCACTTATAAGAAGCCGGGAAAGAGGAGGCCCGGAGATAAATATAGACAGCATACGCATCAGCAAACTGGAGCTTAACAACTATAATTATTCGAATATATACGCCCTGGGAAAATCCGCGGACAATTATTTCGACGGAAGGATAATATGCCACGACCCTAATCTGGATTTCATTTTCCAGGGATTATTATCTTTTAAGAATAAAGAAAACAGTAAATATGATTTTTATCTGGATATACCTTATGCCAATCTGGCGGAACTAAATATAGATAAGAGGGACAGTATATCCGAAGTGAATATAAGGGCCACCGCCAATTTCATCCATACTCCCGATGGGGATATAGAGGGTATTATAGATATAAAGAACTCCGGATATATCAACAGTAAAGGATCTTTTAACCTGGGTTCAATAAAACTCAGCGCCCATCAGTCCGACAGCAGTTTCAATACGGTTCTTACCGCTCCTTTCGCAAAAGCGAAATTCGACGGGACTTCGCCTTTCACCTCTTTCATAAAAAAATTCATGGCAATAGCATTATATTCGAAATATGATAACTATTTCTACAGAGAGGATACGGGCGATATAATGGCAGAAAAGGACGATTATAAATTTTTCGCACAAACGTTCAACACTACCGGAGTATGCGAATTCCTGCTGCCTGGCCTCTATATTCAGGACAGTACCGTCGTGAATATAGAGATAAACAGGGATAATGACCTCTCGGTGTCTCTCGGATCAGGCAGACTTGCAATAGGAGGCGATTATTTAAAAGATTTTGATATAAAGCTGAAACAGGACAGCATAACGGTAACCTCTCATAATGCCAGGATTGCCGGAATAAATCTCAATAATATTTTTATAGGGGCGGGCGGAAACAATAATCTTCTCCGGTCGTCGCTAAGTTTCAAAACGGACTCGGTATTGAATAACAGCACCCGGTTATACAGTTCGGTGGCATTTATAAAAGATACTGTAAAAACCGTAAAGCCGTTATCCCGCAAAGGCCGGAAAATTTCAGATAAAAATATAGCCGAAAATATTAAACAGAGTATAAAAATGAATATACTCGACTCCGATATTTCTTTTAAAGGAGAGCGCTGGAGTTTCTCTCCTGCGGATATTATAATAGCGGACAGCATGCTCCGTTTCAACAAGCTCAAATTATATAAAGGGGAGCAGAATATAACGGCGGACGGATTTATCTCTAAAAACAAAAGCGATTCTTTATCGGTGAGCCTTAACAGGTTCGATATTGCCATATTCAATCTCTTTATGAAGAAATCTTTCGATATAGAAGGATATTTCTCCGGTAATGCCGTTTTATCCGCGTCCGAAAACAAAAGAAAACTCTTCCTGGATCTCAACGGAGATTCCGTATATGTATATCATAATCCGGTAGGCAAAATAAAAGTTTTAAGTAAATGGGATGCCGCACAGGAAAGGTTCAATCTGCTCATCAACTCAAAACTGGAGAACAGAACCAATTTCCAGGCGGCCGGATACTATAATCCCGACAATAAACATGTGGATATAAGGACGTCGCTGGACGAGCTTTCCGTTGCGTATTTCGAACCTTTTCTATCGGATATAATCTCCCGCACAAGCGGCAATTTATCGGGAAACCTGCGACTGCACGGGCCGGTGGACAAACTGGAGCTTGACGGGGATAACTGCGCATTTAAAGATTTCGATTTTACCGTTAATTTCACTCAGGTTCCTTACAGGCTCAACGGTCCGGTACGCCTCGACAAAAACGGGGTTTCGTTTAACGGGGCAAACATAAAAGATCAATACGGCTCTGCCGGGGCGCTCTCCGGGGGGCTGACATACCGGTATTTTAAAGATATATATCTTAATACGAAAATAGACTTCGATAATCTGCAATGTCTGGATACAAGGGAGAAAGATAATGAGGCATTCTACGGAAAAGCATTCGCCACCGGATCGCTCCTAATAAAAGGGCCTCTTAACAAACTGTTGCTTGAAGCAAATATAAACTCCGAATCCAGGACATCTATACATATACCGTTGTCGAATTCCACAACGGCCAACAAAAACAATCTGCTTACATTTGTCTCCCCGAAAACCTCTGTCAAGGACGATCCCTATGACAGCATCCTGAAAAGAGAGATCGTTACCAAACAACCTACAGAGCTGGACGTACGTCTCAGGGTAAATGTAACCCCCCAGGCGGATATTATGATAGAGATAAATAAATCTGTGGGGGATATTATAAAGGCAAACGGTTCGGGGCTGATAAATATGGATATAAATCCGAACAAAGAGATATTTAATATTTTCGGAGATTACACGATCTCTCAGGGCAGCTATAAATTCGTATTTATGGGATTCGCTCCTAAAGATTTCTCCATACAGCCGGGCGGAAACATCAATTTTAACGGGGGAATCGCCAACACGAGTATTAACCTTACGGCAATATACAAAACAAAAGCATCTATAAATACCCTTATCGCGGATACCAGTTCCATAAGTACGCGCAGAAACGTAGATTGCGAACTGGGAATGAGCGGACAGCTTCTGAACCCGGAATTCATATTCAATATCAACATCCCTGATCTTGATCCCACGACCAAGGTACGTGTGGAAAGCGCTCTGAATACCACCGATAAGATACAAAAGCAATTCCTGGCACTACTGGTATCGGGAGGATTTATTCCCGACGAACAATCGGGAATAGTAAACAATACCACTATATTATATTCCAATGCATCGGAGATATTAAGCAACCAACTGAACAATGTACTGCAACAACTTGGAATACCGTTGGACCTGGGGCTGAATTATCAGCCCGGACAAAAGGGCACGGATATTTTCGATGTGGCGGTATCCACCCAGTTGTTCAACAACAGGGTAATTATAAACGGAAACATAGGAAACGATCCGTATTCTTCCGGCACGAGCAACAGAGATATAATAGGCAATCTGGATATAGAGATAAAACTCGACAAGAACGGAAGACTGCGCCTGGATCTTTTCTCACATGCCGCGGATAAATATTCAAACTATCTCGACGACAAGCAAAGAAGCGGAATAGGTTTCGGATACCAGCAGGAGTTCAATAATTTTAAAGAACTGTTCCGCAGGAAAACCAAAGAACAAAAAGAGTACGAAAAAGAGAAAAAACGCAGGGACAAAGAGCATAAAGAGAAAGAAAAAGCTATGGAAAAAGTAAGAAAGGAGGCAATAAAGAAAGCCGCCGGAAGCACTAAAGAGTA
Source organism: uncultured Muribaculaceae bacterium (assembly GCA_964449975.1). Taxonomy (GTDB): domain Bacteria; phylum Bacteroidota; class Bacteroidia; order Bacteroidales; family UBA932; genus Egerieousia. The sequence goes on along the minus strand of CAYVED010000011.1, from coordinate 38,225 downwards.
ACCTCTGCTATTTCTCCTATCATATTCCTGTCATAAGGTCTTTCAACTCTTATGTAATTCCCCGTATAACCGTACATCATTCCTCCCTTTTTTGTGGATTCGAACAACACCGGCTGAACAGTTCCCCTATAACGTTCTGAATACTCTTTATATAACATATCGGAAAGTGCTGTCAGAGCTTCCACCCTTCCGGTCTTTATGCTTTCCCGTATCTGTAATGACATCTGAGCGGCCGGAGTATTAGCCCTTCTCGAATAGGGAAAAACATGAATAAAAGCAGGCTTTACAGTCTCTTTCAGAAAATTATATGTTTTCAGGAACTCTTCTTCCGTCTCTCCCGGAAACCCGGTTATGACATCTATCCCAAAGAAAACATCCCCCATAATATTACGTATCATCTCTATTTTCTGCGCGAACATAGCCGTATTGTATCTTCTTTTCATAGCCGCAAGAATAACGTCCGATCCGGACTGCAAAGGAATATGAAAGTGCCTCTGGAATTTTGTCCCGGAGGCTATCCACCTTATAATATCTTCCCTGAGCAGATTGGGTTCTATAGATGAAATACGGTAACGCTCTATCCCTCCCACTCTGTCGAGAGATTTTAACAGATCCAGAAAGTCCTCCCCCGTAGTACGCCCGAAATCTCCGGTATTAACACCTGTAAGAACAATCTCCTTAATGCCCTTTGAAGCTATGCTCCCCGCTTCTTCCGTCAATACCGCTATGCTGAGATTCCTGCTTTTACCCCTTGCCAGCGGAATAGTACAATATGTACATTTATAATCGCATCCGTCCTGTACTTTAAGGAAAGAACGAGTCCTCTCTCCCTGTGAAAAAGCAGGAAAAATGGATTCTACCTCGCTTATAGCGCATGAATAAGATCTTGCTCCGTCCCTCTTGCCAGGGATACGGTTTATAAGCTGGAAAATATCGCCCTTTTTATCGGCTCCTACTACAATATCCACTCCCTCTATATCCAGTATTTCCTGAGGTTTAAGCTGGGCATAACACCCTGTTACCGCAATTAAGGCACGGGGATTTTGCTTATGAAGTTTACGTATGGCCTGACGGCATTTCTTATCGGCGTGCTCCGTTACCGAACACGTATTTATAACATATATATCCGCAGATTTATCGGAGCCTACTTTTTCATATCCGTTGGAAACGAATTGCCGGGCTATAGCGGACGTCTCCGAAAAATTCAACTTACATCCCAGGGTTACGAAGGCAACAGTCTTTCCCGTATTATTCTCCATAAAAGCCAGGATTATATACTCATAACCACCCTGGATGCACCTACCAGGCCGCCGAGAGGGGGATTCAACTTATCTATACTTACCTGTGCGCTTTTTATATAAGGATATTTCGTTTTTACGGCCGAAAGGATCCTGCCGGCCACATGCTCCAGAAGATGGGATTTCTTCCCCATCTCTTCCCTGATAATATTATAAACTTCTTGATAATTAAGGGCATCATTAATATTATCAGTAGCGGAAGGCTTTAAAAGATCGGTCTCCGCCCGGAAATTTACAATGAATTTATTCCCTATAATCTGTTCTTCGCTGAAACATCCGTGATGGGCGAAAAATTCCATATTTACAAGTTCCACTCTATCCATATCTGCTTCAATAATAGTTATTGACTTTTATTTCCAAACTGTTTTTATTTTCTACAACCTTTTCCTGTTTATTCTAAGCCTGCAACAGAAAAACACACGGTCGCTTACCTATATCCGCCGGCGCTTTTTTCCACAAGGCTGCTTTTTTTGTTTTTATAAACTGCGACGGAAGGGTTATATCCGCCGCTATACATATTTTCGTCTCTCCCGAACAGACTGCAAGCATATCTCCGAAAAGTTGTCCGTTCCTATAGGGAGTTTCTATAATAATCTGTGTCTGCGATAATTGTGCCGATATTTTTTCCAGCATTTTTATTCTCGCCCTTCTCTCTTCGGGCTTTACCGGAAGATAGCCTGTAAATGCGAAGCACTGTCCGTTAAGTCCGCTGGCCATCAATGCCATCATCAGAGAAGAAGGGCCGGCATAAGGTCTTACCTCTATTCCGTTGTCGTGCGCAAGTTCAACAAGCGAAGCTCCCGGATCGGCAACGGCGGGAAGCCCCGCCTCCGAAATAAGGGCTACGTCATTTCCTGTAAGCAATATCTTAACATAATCTTCCACCTGTTCCGGAGAAGTATGTTCATTAAGCTCGTACATATTCAATCCGTCTATCTTTCCTTTTAGTCCGGCCCGGGAAAGATAACGGCGAACCGTACGCAGTTCCTCCGCCACAAAATAATTTATCGATCTAAGCAATCTGAGCACAGGGGCGGGGATTACTTCCGAAGGATCATTCTCACCAAGCGGCGAGGGTATTAAATGCAGGATACCGCTCATAAGTATGTTAAGATATAATTAAAACGGGCACAAAGATAGCGAAAATTATATACCTTTGAGATATTAATACTCTAAAGCGGTTAAAAGAATGGGGAAAATCACATTTCTCGGTACAGGGACATCGCAGGGTGTCCCCATGATAGGTTGCAGTTGCCATGTATGTAAATCGACAGATCCTAAAGATAACAGATTAAGATGTTCCGCCCTGGTAGAAGAGGGCGGTTTTAAAATACTTATAGATTGCGGCCCGGATTTCAGGCAGCAGATGTTAAGGGAAGGAATAACCGATCTGGATGCGGTACTGCTTACCCACCAGCATAAAGACCATACCGGCGGACTCGACGATATAAGGGCGTTCAACTATTTCAGAAGGGAAGCTTTTCCCATTTATGCCGAAAAAAAGGTTCAGGAATCATTGAAAATGGAGTATTCTTATGCCTTTACCGAACACAAATACCCCGGAGTACCCGAATACGATCTGCGCAGTATAGACGAAAAACCTTTTAAGATAAGAAAAAAAACTCCGGAAGGAGAGCAAAGCCTGGAGATAATCCCGATAAGGGTAATGCATCTTAATCTTCCTATATTGGGTTTCAGGATAGGAAAACTGGTATATATTACAGATGCCAATTATATTTCTCCACGCGAGATAAAAAAAGCGCGGAATGCAGAAATACTCGTAATAAATACCGTAAGGCTTGAAAAACATATTTCTCACTTCTCTCTCACGGAAGCTCTGGCGGCGGCAAAGGAGATAGATGCAAAAAAAACATATCTTACCCATCTGTCTCATCAGATAGGAACTCATAAGGAACTGTGCGAATTATTATACGAAATAAGGGAAACCTCTCCGGAAAATACTCCCGAACTGGTATTCCCGGCATACGACTCTCTTACCGTTGAATATTAGCGACATCTTAAAGTTCTTCCGCCGTATAATCAAGAGTAAGCTGCTCCCATATTATCTTTAACCATATAAATACGCACGGTAGTGCTTTAAGAGCATACGGTATTACGTAAGTTTTACGTATATAACACGGAAAAATATCCGTAGGCGACAAAGAAGTAAGTATAATACAGAATATCAACAGAAACATATTAAGTCCCGGCGTAAGATTGCGTGAAGGGGTAGTTACATACCATATACACACTGCAACCATAGCCGTAATATAACCGTAGCTCTCGGTTCCCGTACTGAACAATACCATAAACAAAAGCGTAGAACATAAGAACGAGAGCCTGAACGTTACGCTTTTATATTGTTTTACCCGGAAATACGGGGCGGCAAACAAAAACATCCCCGGAAAAAGTATCCATAAATCGCTGTATGAAGAAGAGCCGGATACCTTTCTTATTATACCCAATAAAGAGATATTGGTATAATCCGAAAACATATTCAGATGATTCTTGGTTACAAGCGTATCGAACCACGCCGAATATTGCCCCATAACATATTCCGGAGAGGTATAAACCATAGGGAAAAAGAAAAATACCGCTCCCCAGAATAAAAGCCCCGCTATTAAAAGAAACGGTCTTTTCGCAAAAAAGAAAAACGCCAGTCCCACCACTCCGTATATTTTCGTCATACTTCCAAACATTATCATGCAGGCCGCCCAGAACTCCCGTTTACGTTCTATAAATACATAAGACAACACTACCGTAGCGCATACAGAAGGATTGAACTGCTGTTGTAAAGAACAAGTGTACAACTCATTGGCGCAAACAAGTATAATAAATGCAAATTGCATCGGTTTAAGTTTTAACGCTTTTAATGCAAAAAACAGTAGGGCGCTATTAGATACGCACCATAAAATATTTCCCAGGAATTTAGGAAAGAGGGTGAAAGGAGCAATTACCGGCGTAAAAGCGATACCGTATAAATAGAAATCGTGGTAAACAGAGGGATACGCCTCATATAGCGGCAATCCCTCAATGGCATGAATAAAAGAGTTACAGAATATAGTAAAATTATTCAGGACGATATAAGGGTCTCTGCCGTATTTTAATAAGCAACAGACCAGGGTAACGACAGCCCATACGGTAAACAGGAACATTTTGCAGGTAATAACCCGCTTTATTTTATCTACAGTCATAATAAATAGTTGTACGGTACGATTAAATAACGCCGCTTCCTATCATCTCCTCATCTTCCGGAGAGTACCATACGGCAAATTGTCCGGGTGTAATGCCCCTCTGCGGTTCGTCGAACAATATAAACATCCCCTTATCCGTCTGAAACAGTGTCGCCTGCTGTAAAGGTTGTCTGTAACGTATCCTTACAAGATATTTCCGGCTCTCCCCGGCTATCATTTTTATATCGGGACGTATCCAGTGCACCTGCGGGTTATCTATTTTAATCGCCCGGCGGTAAAGTCCGGGATGACTCTGCCCTTCCCCCACATAAACGGTATTAGAATTTATATCTATCGATATAATAAACAGAGATTCCTTGTGTCCCCCTATATTAAGCCCTCTCCTTTGTCCTATGGTATAAAACTGTGCACCGTTATGTTTCCCGATAATTTTACCTTTCTTTTTCCCGTCGGCACAGGAATAATCTGCCGGCATCGAAAGTTTTTCAAGTTCCTCCGCGGAATAATGTTCCCTGCACGCACCGAATATATCTTCTGCCGTAAGGCCGGCAGTACGCTCAAGTATATCATCAAACTCGCCTGCGAATATCTCTATCACCCTCCCCTCTTTAGGCTTCAGCTTCTGCTGCAGGAAAACAGGCAGATCCACTTTTCCCACAAAACATATTCCCTGTGAATCTTTTTTCTCCGCACTCGGCAGTCCGGCTTCCGCCGCAAGCCTTCTTACCTCCGGTTTAGAAATATCCCCTATCGGGAAAAGTGCCCTCGAAAGTTGTTCCTGCGACAACTGACACAGAAAATAACTCTGATCTTTATTTTTATCATCTCCGGCCAGTATCCTGTATATCTTTTCCCCTTTGTCGTTTATCAATTCATCCTTCTTGCAATAATGTCCGGTAGCAACATAATCGGCCCCAAGTTCAAGAGCGCATTTAAGGAAAGCATCGAACTTTATCTCCCGGTTGCAAAGCACATCCGGATTGGGAGTACGTCCCTTTTCATATTCGCCGAACATATAATCGACCACCCGTTTACGGTATATATCGCTTAAATCCACGAAGTGGAACGGAATACCGAGTTTTTTGGCTACCATTCCGGCAACCGCCTTATCTTCCTCCCATTCGCAATCCCCGTGCAAAGTGCCGGTGGTATCATGCCAGTTCTGCATGAACAAAGCTATCACTTTATGCCCCGCCCTTTTTAATAATAATGCGGCCACGCTGGAATCGACGCCGCCGGAAAGGCCGACCGCTATTTTCATCGGTTTGAATTTCATACGCTTTCTGTTTTATCTTTTTATCCCCATCCGGGATATGGCCGTCTGATAAGCTCTGGCGTTCCTGTTATGCTCGGCAAGCGTCACGGCAAACCTGTGTGTTCCGTCAAGAGAGGCATCGGCGCAAAAATAGAGATAATTATGTTCTTTATAATTGAGAACCGCATCAATACAGCTTATTCCCGGAATAGTTATAGGCCCCGGAGGAAGTCCCTGATTTTGATATGTATTATAAGGAGAGTCTATTTCCAGATGCCTGTACAGAATTCTCTTTATAGCCGGATCTCCCCATGCAAACTTAACGGTAGGATCTGCATCCAGTTTCATTCCATGCTTAAGCCTGTTCATATAAACGCCGGCTATGACAGGCTGCTCCGGCCTGTAATTACTCTCCTCGCAAACAATGGATGCAAGAATGGACACTTCGGTTCTGTTAAGTCCCAACTCCTTTGCCTTTTCAAGTCTCTGCGGCGTCCAGAAACGGTCATACTCCTTTTTCATTCTCTCCACGAATTGTTCCGGCGTAATCGTCCAGTACAGCTCATAAGAATTAGGGATAAAAACGGATATAAAAGTTTCCCGGCTGAGATTATATCTCTGCCATAAGGTTGAATCGTTAAAATATGAAGCAAATCCGGCTGAATCCGTCGCAAGTTTCCGTCCCAGAATTGCCGCAAGCCTCTCTTTGCTCCTTATATTACCGGATAAAACAAGCATCATAGGACTTTGCCATCCGTTTTGTATTATCCGTACTATCTCCTTGTTATTCATGCCAATATCGAGAACATATCTTCCTGGCCTGAAAGAGTTTTCAAGATCGCTGCCTTCGGCAACTTTTACAAAAGAACAGATATTCTTAAGATAAGGCCTTATGGAGTCCTTAACATCGTCAAAAGATGCGCCGGGCCTTATATAAAGTATCCCTTTCTCCTTCACATTTTCTTTATAACTGCGTACTATTCCGGGCAAAAATACGGCGAGTATGATTCCCGATATAACGGCTGCCGCCGCAACGCTTTTTATAAACGGATTCTTAATTTTCATTATTTTCTCAGATTTAATATCCTGCCGCTTTCCGGCTCGGTTCCCGGCTTCATTTTATTCATATTGTAAAGGGATTCCAGCCTTAATCCTTTTTTCTGGGCTATAATATACATCGTTTCCCCTTCCGTTACCGTATATGTATATTCTGAAGCGGTCTTTTTCTTTCTTTTAATATATACCATAGTACCTGCAACAACAGGCGATTCCCGTTCAAGATCATTAAAAGAGAGCAATTCGCCGGTAAAAAGATTGTACTCTTTAGCAATAGAAGAATAAGTATCCCCATCCGTTGCGATAATATAGGGAACCCCGTTTTGCTGATATATCTGCCTATCCATGGAATAACGGTACAAATCACTGTTCTGCAAAGGAGTAAGAGTTTCCGTATCCCCAGCTGCAACCCCGTTTACACCGGCATTATTATTTACGCCTCTACCCGTACCGTCAGCTCCGGGAACTACGGCTCCGGCCGTCACGGCAACGGCGACAGCGGCAGCCGCTCCGGAATCTTTAGCTCTCCTTGCCGCCTTTCTCTCCGCCCGTTTTCTGGCTTTTTCGGCTTTTTTCTCTTTTCTCAACTCTTTCCTGCGCTCTTTCTCCGCCTTTTTATCTGCATACCTGACCTCCTGGTAAGCCCAGTTCGTATCATATTTATAAAGCCCGTATTTTTCTATAATATCAATAAGCATACGCGCGTACCTGGGGTTAGTAGCATATCCCGCCGCTTTCAATCCGTGCGCCCAGGCTTTATAGTCAGTCTTTTTCAGGTCGAAAAGGGAGCTGTATCTATTGCCTTTTCTCAAAAATTCCGAATGGTCTTTAAAAGAATCCTCCGCGCAACTATATTTACGAAAACACTCTCCGCGCATATCATCGTTATGATATATGCGTTTACCTTTCCAACTGTCATGGCATTTTATTCCGAAATGATTATTCCCCTTCACAGCCAGCCTGGAATTTCCGTTTCCGGACTCCAGACAGGCCTGTGCAAGTATGATACTCGCAGGTATACCGTACAATTTCATCTGGCGTACTGCAATATCCTTGTATGTATTTATATATTGTTCCCTGGTAAAATTCTGGGCGATAGCGTGATTTATAAATAATAATAAGACTGCCGCCAAAACAGGCTTATAATGCGAATATTTCATTATCTGTTTTTAATACAAAGATAACAGATAATAAATAAATCCGTAGAATTAGCGAATTATTTTATCTTTCAGATATGGCTTGAATTTTGATAAAAAGTACATTTCAATTTTATTGCATTATCTTTGCTTTATAATAAAATTCGTCAAACAATTATGAAAGATAAATTAATCACCATAAAATATAAGGAATTTCTATCGGCGGACGAACTGTCTGCGGAAGATAAAGAACTTTTTGAAGCTGCGGTCAAAGCTGCGGAAGGATCATACGCCCCGTATTCCGGATTTAACGTAGGAGCGGCGGTACGGCTTGAAAACGGCTGTATAATAAGTGCGGCAAACCAGGAAAATGCAGCATATCCATCGGGATTATGTGCGGAACGCTCGGCTCTTTTTTATGCTCATTCCAAATATCCCCGCGTACCTGTAGTCTCCATAGCTATAGCGGCAAAAACGGAAGGAATCCTTACCGCAACCCCCACATACCCTTGCGGAGCATGCCGCCAGGTAATGAACGAGTCGCAGGCAAGGGGTAAAAAATCTATAAAGGTAATAATAGGCAGCGCCTCAAAAATAGAAGTCATAGAATCAATAACAGGATTGCTGCCGTTCGCTTTCGATAATCTGCCGGCTGAGAATAAATGATATTTTTCTTTTGCAATAATAAAAAAATATATATCTTTGTCCCCGGGTAAGTCATATACGACCAGCTCCTGCAGAACTCCCCCAGGGCCGGAAGGCAGCAAGGGTATGCGGTTGTAGCGGTGCGATATATTCAGCTTACCCTTTTTTTATGTTCTGGTCGGCCCGTGACATGTTGCATATTCGGAAGGGGACATCCCGAAGTGTCGCAAAAAACATGTTGCAAAATAAGCGGGAGACGAATACCCTACGGTATAGGCAATCTCCTTTATATTCATTTTACCTTCCAATATAAGTGCAGCTCCCCTTTTAAGACGGGTTATACGGATAAAATCATTAGGCGAAATATCAGTAAGTTCTTTTATTTTTTTATATACAGAAGATTGGCTCATATTCAATTTGCCTGCAAGATATTGCATATTCAGATCGGGGTCGTCTATATGCATGTCTACCAATTTATAAAAATCATCTAAAAACTGCTGCTCGGCACTATTCCTTCCCGTAGAGATAAAAGGATTTACAGGCATTTTGTTAAGCGCTTCATAAATATGTTCGCGGGATTTAAGAAGATTCTTTATTCTTGCCGCAAGATATTTTACGGAAAACGGCTTATCCATATAGGCATCCGCTCCGTACTCTATTCCCATTATTTTAGTCTCCGCACTTACATCGGATGTCATAAGTATTACCGGAATATGACTGAGATTAATCGTCCCCTTTATAATTTTACAGAGATGGAAACCGTCTATCCCCCCCGGAGTCATAATATCGCTAAGCACAAGAGAGACGGTATTTTTCTTTAATATTTCCAGCGCCATAGTACAGTCGGATACCGTAATAACATTATAAAGAGGTTTGAAATATTCCGCAAGATAACGGCTTAGTTCCTTGTTATCCTCTGCAATAAGTATTGTCTTTTTCTCCTCCGAACCAACGCTTTCCGAAATAATTTCAGGCTCAGAACAGAGAGGCATTTCGCTCTGTTCCAAAGAAATAACCTCCTGACTTTTAGGTATGGTAAGCCGGAAGTGATTCATTCCTTCAATATCGAAAAGTAATTCTATGTTTCCCCCGTGCATTTCCGCAAGCTGTTTCGTAATTGAAAGACCTACTCCGCTGCCCATCTGACGGGAGGCCTCGGGAGAGCGGTAAAAGAGCGTAAATACCTTCTCCCCGTCCTCTTCCGGTATTATCTGGCCATCATTGATTACGGAAAGGAAAACGCTCTTATCATCTTCTTCAAGGATAATACGTATAACCTTACCGGAATATTTTACTGCGTTATTTATAAGATTGCTGCATATCTTAGTAAATATCTCCCTGTCTACCGCTACCATGAGCGACTGCGAAACGCGGACAAATTCCATATTAATATTTTTCTCTTTTGCAGCGGATGAAAACCTGTATAATATCTCCTCTACAAATATTACGATATTCGTCTTTACAAAACTTAGCTTTAGCGTGTTTTCGACTTCCGTACTCCTGAAGTCCAGCAACTGGGTGCAGAGGTTTGTAAGCCTCTCCGTATTACGTTCTATTACGCTGAGATCTTTTTTAATCGACTCGTCATGTATTTTCCCCATAATATGTTCTAAAGGAATTTTAATAAGAGTAAGCGGAGTGCGTATTTCATGCGCAATCATCATAAAAAAGTGTATTTTTGCGCTATAAAGCTCTTTTTCTTTTTGCACCTCTATTTCATCTTTGAAAGTGCGTTGTTTTACCGCATTCTTATTATCATAATATCTCACAATCAGAACAACTCCGGTTATTATAAGAAAGATATAAAACAGAACGGCCCATGTCGTTTTCCATAAAGGAGGATCTATTATAAAGTCATATTTTAACTCCTGTTCCCCCCATACTCCCGACAAGTCCGAGACTTTAATATGCAGAGTGTATTTCCCGGGATAAAGATTGTGCGCCTCCACAGGACGGTAACCATCTATAATTTGCCATTCATTAATTCCCGTACCTTCTATCCTGTAAATACTTTTAATATTGTTCATATACGTATAAGCCGGTACGGCATAATGGAACCTGATAGTATTCTGCCTGTAATTCAATCTTAAGGGCGTGCTTGTATTATTATATATGAAAGAGTGTTTGCCGGCCTTCACATCATAGTACTCCGCCGCCGTAATATACAGGCCTGGACGGAATTCTATGTTTCCGGGCTTATAGTCAAACTCCACAAAGCCGTTATGCATACCGAAACATATTTTCCCGTACTTGTTTATATAAGGCATCTGGTTGAGCTTCCTCTCAAAATTGCCGTCGAGATTAATATATTGCACCAGGTTTTTCCTGTCGGGTTTAAGCAGGAATATCCCGTTATCCGAAGTTCCCCATATAATATTATTACTGTCCTCCACCATTCCGTTTACCGCACATGCCGTATTACGGTCCAGAATAAAATGGGTAAACGAACCGTCATTGTTGTAAAGATCGAAACCATCATGAGTGCCTATATAAATATCGCCCCGGCTGTCCTCAAATACGGAGGTCACGGAATTATGCCGTAACGAAGAACTGTCCGCCGGATCGTGAATAAATTTTCTGAGTATATTGTTTTTATCGATACAATAAAGCCCGTCCCATGTACCTACCCAGAGCCGTTGTTTACTGTCACCCGTTATACAACTGACACCTCCGATATTATTACCGTAAACCGGTTCGAAAATATCTTCGCCGGAATTATAACGCATAAGCCCTGCTGCCGTACCTACATACAGCTCTCCCGCACCGGTTCTGTAAAAGGCAATAATGACATTACTGTTGATGCTGCCCTGCGCATCCGCCGCCTGATACTTCCGGATACTTTTTCCCGATGGAATATCAAGTACTTCTATGCCCATATTTATAGACCCCGCCCAAAGTTCGTTATCTATGGCTATGGCAGAATAAAAATTAGAGGAGAACAGTTTATTTTCAGGATTATTTTTTGAGTAATTTATAAATTTACCCGTTTTATAGTTATATCTGTTTATCCCGTCATCCTGAGTTATCACCCACATATTATCGTATTTATCTTCACAGAACGACATTACCACATTACCTTTGAATCCCGGATGGGTTTTATCGGGAATAAAGAACTGCATCTGCAAAGGTTGGGATGGAAGATAATAAAAACCCTGATAATAAGTTCCTATCCACATCCCTCCCTCCCGGTCGCACTTTAATGTAGATGTAAAACTTTCAGGAGGACTTAGCGAAGGTACGATACCTTTACGAAGCAGAGAGATATTCCCCCTATTATAAATATATATCCCGTCTTTGGTCCCCATCCAGAATTCTCCTCCTGAATTGGGTTCTATACAGTTTATATCCGTATTCCGGACAAGCTGTCTGAATGTTCCGGAGCTCCTGTCGTATTCCCAGAGTCCTCCGTTATCCTTGTAACCGATCAAAGTAAGCGAATCGGAGATATGCCTTATACGGGAAGGTCTGCCTATCCTTTTTACCGGAATTGTTATAAGTGACGATTCAAAAGTGGAACAATCGAATGTTATAAGCCGCCCGTCATTAAGCGCCCCGGTTATGGTCCCCTTATAGACCGTGGACAGCGCCATTATATCCTTGATATATTCTTGATATTTATACTCTTTCGACAAAGAGTTCATAAGAATTATTCCGAAAGAAGTACCGAGCAAGATACTCCCATTATCATCTCCGGAAATAGAATATAGTATAAGTCCGTTATCAAATTCACCCTCCAGTAAAGAAGTTACCCTGCCAGACGATAATTCCATTGCATACAGATATTTATTACCGTACAGCCAAAGATTTCCGGAATTATCCGCAAAAAGATTCGCCCCGTTTGGTATTGCGGTTTTATTCCCTGTCACAAGCAAATCTATGGTTATCAGCTCGTTCCCGTCAAAGCGGTATATTCCTTCATCGGACGAAAGCCAGATAAAATTAAACATATCCTGTTCTATGGAGCGTATAAGATAGGTCGGGTTATTTACTATATAATTATAATGTCTGTACAAATATTGTTTTTCCCGGGAAAACAGGTCCGTGCCCGGAGTATCCATAAGGTAAAGGATAATAAATACTATGATCTTAAAATAGCGTTTCAAAGTCTTCTCTATTTCTTTATCCGACAAATATAAGATATTCATATTAATACAACAAGTAAATATAACTACTTAAATCCGTCCCGTTGCTCCCGGTTTTATTATAATATTGCTTTTAAAAACCTGTAAATATATTTTAAAATATGGTAAAATATCAAATAAACCAGTTGACATACAGTATATTACACTGTGGAAAGTTGTTATAATTTTGTTAAGAAATTTTAAAGCATTTGCAATGATTTTAAAACAAACCTTTTTAATAAGCCTATAATTTTGCGATGTATTTATTTTAACAAACAAAAACAAAATTTATGAGAAAAAGCTATTTATTCAAAAGTAGGAAAGCATGTCTCGCTACAGTTGCGTTGCTGTGCATGCTGTTCACCTATTCTGTTGTCAAGGCGGAGACGGAAGTCGGATATGCCCTGCAACAGAAAACCATAAAGGTACACGGTGTGGTTATTGATGCCGCAACCGGAGAGCCGGTTATAGGCGCTAATATTATGGTGAAAGGTTCTACTACCGGTATCGGATCTGATGTAGACGGCAAGTTTACGATAGATGCGCCCGAAGGAGCTGTTTTACAAATTTCCTGCATAGGGTATAAAACCAAGGAGTTGCCTGCGGCAGAGCAGATGACTGTTAAACTGGATACTGACACTCAGTTGCTTGAAGAACTGGTGGTTGTAGGTTATTCTACAATTAAAAAAGAGAGCCTTACAGGTTCTTTGCAAACTTTGAAAAGCGATAAGATCACCAATATAACTACTCCTAACGTAGAGAATATGCTAACCGGAAAAGCTCCGGGAGTGTATGTAGCACCGGGTGGAAGCCAGCCCGGCGCAGAAGGTAAGATCATTATCCGAGGTAAATCCACCATCAACGGAAGTACCGATCCTTTATGGGTGATAGACGGGGTTATAGTGGGAAGCAATGCCGGTGCCCTGAATCCGGCCGACATAGAGGCTATGACAATACTCAAAGATGCCGCTTCAACGGCTATCTACGGTTCACAGGGTGCTAACGGCGTTATTGTCGTTACAACTAAAAAAGCTTCCGAAGGCGGAAACATCAGCCTTAACGTACAAGCCAAAGTAGGTGTTACTACGCTTAACAACGGCAATCTTCAAGTTATGAACGGAGCCGAATTATATGATTATTACAAATCTTTCAGTAATCAAAACGACATCAAATTCCCGAGGTGGAATGACGAGTTGAGAAATTCTAATTACAACTGGTGGGATCTGGCAACCCAGACCGGTTTTGCTCAGGATTATAACATCTCTCTATCAGGCGGCAACGAAAAACTTAACTCTTTCTTCTCGGCAGGTTTCTATGATGAAACCGGAGCCGTAAAAGGGTATGATTATACCCGTTACAACACGCGCCTGAAAGTTAATTTCACTCCATTTAAATGGCTTACGATTAAACCTTCCATTGCAGGATCTCTAAAAGATATAAATGATACCCAATATTCTGTGAACGCCATGTACACAATGCTCCCGTGGGATAATCCTTACGACAAAGACGGTTCTCCTATGCCACACAAATCAAAGGAGTGGGTAAACTCAAACAGTACCAACTACCTGTATGACTTACAGTGGAATTACAGTAAATCCAAAACGTATGAATTTATGGGTAACCTGGACTTTGATATTAAATTTACCGGCTGGCTCACTTTCTCCTCCGTAAACAATTACAAATGGCAGGGGAAAAAATACCAGGCATATGAAGATCCGCGCTCCAACTCAGGAATGGGCGTTAACGGTCGTCTTACAGACCAGAACGAGAATATGTACCGCCGTTATACCAACCAGCTTCTCCGTTTCAACAAATCATTCGGGGATCATAATATAAATGCGGTACTGGGGTATGAATTCAACGATTATAATTATGACTGGACCCGCTCTAAAAAAGTAAGTATCGTACCGGGTTACGATGCCCCTAATACGGCGGTAAAACCGGAAGAGGTAGCAGGAACCGGCAGCGGATGGGCAGTACAATCTCTCATCTTCAATGCCAACTATTCCTATAACAACCGGTATCTGGCTCAGGTCTCTTTCAGAAGAGACGGGGCATCCAACTTCGGAAGCAACAAGAAATATGGTAACTTCTTCTCTATAAGCGCAGGCTGGAACATCATGAACGAAGCATTCATGAAAGAGACCGAATGGATTAACGTACTGAAACTGCGTGCTTCCTACGGTTCGGTAGGTAATCGTCCTAACTCCCTGTATCCACAGTACGATCTCTATTCCATTACTGCCAAATATAACGAAAAACCGGGTGCTCTTATCAGCCAGAGGGGAAATCCTGGCCTTACCTGGGAAAAAACCTATGCCGCAGGTATCGGGTTCGATGCTGTACTGTTCAACCGTTTCAGAATCATCTTCGATTATTATAATAAACAAACCAGCGATCTCCTATATGCTATTCCGATTTCCGGCGTTATGGGTGTTACCAGATACTGGGACAATGTAGGAAACGTTATTAATAACGGTATTGAAATCACGCTGGGGGTTGATATTATAAAAGGAAAAGACTGGAACTGGAGTGTGGACGCCAATCTGGGTCTGAACAGAAATAAAGTAGACAAACTCTATTCCGGTAAAGACGAGATGATAATCAGCGGAGGCGTGAACATCGCCGGCGGTGCGGACAGAATTCTGAAATTGGGAATGGATGCCGACACCTGGTATCTGAGAGAGTGGGCCGGGGTAAATCCGGAAAACGGTAAGCCGACCTGGTATAAAACCGACAAGGACGGAAATCGCGTCGTTACCGAAAAATATGCAGAGGCCAATGAAGTTTCCACACTAGGAGCCTATACTCCTAAATTTTTCGGAGGATTTTCAACCGATCTTTCCTGGAAAAATATTGACTTCAACGCCGTATTCGGATACTCCGTAGGCGGGAAAATATATAACTATTTCCGTTCCGAAATAGACTCCGACGGAGCTTATACGGACAGGAACCAGATGAAACTCCAGAAAAGCTGGAGCAGGTGGGAAAAACCGGGAGATATAGCCACACATCCAAAGCCAAGCTACGAAAATAAATACTCAACAAATTCCAATAAAGTATCTTCACGGTATCTGGAAGACGGAAGCTACCTGAAACTAAGAAGTTTAACCCTGGGATACAATATTAAACTACCTAAAATTCACATTTCAAATCTGAGAGTGTTTTTTACCGGAGAAAATCTGTTTACTATAACCAAATACTCCGGGGTAGATCCTGAGGTTATGCCCAATTCCGATTACGGCGTTGTAGGTTTCGTAACCCCGTCTGCTTATCCTCAGACACGTAAATTTATGTTTGGTGTTAATCTAACCTTTTAATCTGAATAGACAATGAAAATAAAAAATATATTAGTTTCGGTTCTGGCAGCTTCATTTGCATTCACATCCTGTGACATAGAAAGACTGCCTAAAGATGCTATGGATTCCGATAAGATCACAAACGATCCGAATGCATCGCTCGAATCCCTTCTTACGGGCACCTATGCCCAAATGAAAACATGGTCGGACGTAATGCACCGCTGCGGCGAGTATGCGGGAGATAATATAGTTATACGCGGAACCTCCACAGACGCCTTTTATGAATTCATTTCATACAGCCGTACCCCTAATAACTATCGTCTGCAGTCATTCTGGGACAACAGCTATAAAGCGATAGCGCAGGCCTCGAACATTATAAAAATGGTTGCGGAAGGACAGAACGCTTCAGTAGATAATAAACTGGGGGAATGTTACTTCCTCAGGGGAATGAACTATTTCTATCTTTGCCGCGCCTACGGCCGCCCTTACTATCAGAATCCGGAGAAGAATCTGGGGGTTCCTATCGTAAACGGTACGCCGGATGATGTGCTGCACGCAGTGCTTCCGGACAGATCTACCGTAAAAGAGACTTACGAGCAGGCCATCAACGATCTTAAGAAAGCAGCAAAACTCATGAGCGTTAATCAGGGAGCGGCTTATGCCTCCAAAGAGGCTGCATGGGCATTGCTTTCCAGAGTTTACCTCTTCATGAGCGGAACCTGGGAAAATCCGGACAGGACATATGCCGAACTATCTAAAAAATACGCAGACAGCGTTATTAATTCGGGAAGATACATGCTATTACCCAGATCTGAATTCCTTAAATATCCCAGATTTTCTCCGGAAGCAAATAAAGAGTCTATTTTCGTAATAAAGAGGATGGCATCGGAATTTTCCGGATACGATCATTACTACGGTATAGGAGGCATGTATGCCAATATCGGCGGTATGGGCTGGGGAGAGATGTACGCCAGCGCCAAATATATCGCCCTGCTGGATGAAACCGGAAGAAACGACTGGAGAAAAGGAGAGGAAGGAATGGTAGATGCCCGCGCCGCGTTTATAGAGCCTAACTATGCCTCTAATGTGGATGGCAAAGAGTATAAACTGCCGGTATTCCGTTATATTAAAATCGACAAATCGGCTATAGGGCCTGAATATGATGTTTACAACTATATGCAGGATTCGCTCGTAATCAATCAGCAAACCGGGCAACCTGTCATCAACGGCGACGGTACCGTTACCTGTTGGGAGTGGGTAACGGATGCAAGCAATGTCCAGCAGAAAATCACCTATAATCTGACCGCTACAAATTCCGCTCAGGGGATTTACAAAATCAATCATCAGGACGGCAGAAGCTACACGGGAGTTATTGATAATTATATCCGGTTAAACCGCGCCTATCCTATGTTCTATATTGTAAAATGTTCCCGCGAGAATGGAGAAGAGTCTCACCTGCACTC
This sequence comes from uncultured Muribaculaceae bacterium, assembly GCA_964449975.1. Lineage (GTDB taxonomy): Bacteria > Bacteroidota > Bacteroidia > Bacteroidales > UBA932 > Egerieousia. The sequence continues at coordinate 20,758 of CAYVED010000011.1, read as the reverse complement.
CCCTGTAATTACCCGCCTTGCGGAAATGTACCTTAACAGAGCCGAGGCATATGCTAAAATGAACGAGTACGGCAAAGCCGTCAAAGATCTCGATATGGTTAGGGAACGCTCTATTCCGGGGAAAGGATACGGTTCTATAAACGCTTCGAATGCGGCAGTGCTTATAGAGAAAGAGCGCCAGCTTGAACTCGCATTCCAGGCAGAACGTTCATACGACGTTTACCGCAACGGACTTACGCTTACGCGAAACTATCCCGGCCCTCAGCCTAAAGAGATTGTGCAGCCTACGGATTACAGAGTTGTATATTTCATACCGCAGACAGCCATAAACTCATATAAACCTAATATACTTACCCAGAACCCTACATCAAACTAAAATGAAATGTATCTAAAAAATTTTTAATGTATGAAACGTATATTTATATTTTTATCATTAATATTATTTGCTGCGGTTATTACCGGCGGATGCTGTAATAATAACAACAACGTTGCGGAAAGCAACATTATAAAAACCGTAACACCTGAGAGACCGGCGGGACAAACGGATGTCCTGGAACTAAAATGCGATCCCATACCGGTAGTAAGGGTAGGGTTCATAGGGCTTGGAATGAGAGGCCCGGGAGCGGTAAAAAGATTTACCCATATCGAAGGTACGGAGATTAAAGCGCTGTGTGACCTTAGACCGGAAAGAGTCGAATATTGCCAGAATATTCTTAAAGAAGCAGGTCTTCCGGAAGCCACGGGGTACAGCGGATCGGAAGATGCATGGAAACAGATGTGCGAAAGGGACGATATAGACCTTATTTATATTGCGACAGACTGGAAAACGCATGTGCCTATGACTTTATATGCAATGGAGAATGGTAAGCACGTAGCATGTGAAGTACCGGCCGCCATGACAATGGAAGATATATGGGCGGTGGTGAATATGGCTGAAAAGACACGCAAGCACTGCATACAATTAGAGAATTGCGTTTACGATTTCTTTGAACTTACTACGCTAAACATGGCGCAACAGGGATTGTTCGGGGAAATTCTCCACACTGAGGGCGCATACATACATAATTTAGAGGATTTTTGGGATTCTTACTACAAAGACTGGAGGCTGCAATACAACAAAGAGCACAGGGGAGACGTATATGCTACTCACGGAATGGGTCCTGCATGCCAGTTACTTAACATTCACAGGGGAGATAAAATGAATTACCTGGTTTCTATGGATACCAAAGCCGTATCTATTCCGGAGTTCATCAAAAAGAAACGGGGAGAAGATATGAAGGATTTTAAAAACGGCGATCATACTATGACAATGATAAGAACCGAAAAGGGTAAAACAATTCAGATACAGCATGATGTAGCCAATATAAGACCTTACAGCCGTATGTATCAGCTTTCGGGGACAAAAGGATTCGCCAATAAATATCCTATAAGCGGCTATGTACTGGAAACCTCCCAGATAGGTGCGGATATAACCCCCGACCATGAGAATCTTTCAACTCATAGCTTCGTTCCGGAGAATGTAAAAAAAGCTCTTATGGAAAAATATAAACATCCTATACATAGGGAACTTGAGGAAATTGCAAAGAAAGTGGGAGGACACGGAGGAATGGACTTTATCATGGATTACAGGCTTGTTTACTGCCTGCGCAACGGTCTGCCTCTGGATATGGATGTATATGATCTTGCGGAATGGTGCTGCCTCGCTCCGCTTACGGCTCTCTCTCTGGATAACGATTCCGCTCCTGTTGAGATTCCTGACTTTACCCGCGGCGCCTGGAACAAATTGCAGAAACTGGAATTCGCTATGTTAAAATAGATAATTTGTATTTAAATTTGCATAAATCCATCCGTACGGCTAAAATTCATGCCGGCGGATGGATATTCGCAAACAAAGTATTTATTATAAAAAAGAAACGTATGACAGAGATAATACTAAAACAAATAGCGGAACAGTTCCTCATTGAAGGCGAAATAGAGAGTGTACGTCCGCTGGGAGAAGGATTCATCAACGATACTTATATCGTAGAAACCACCGGAGAATCACCGGATTATATCCTTCAGAGAAAGAATAGCAATATATTTCCCGATGTGCCTTCCATGATGAAGAATATTGTAAACGTTTCCAATCATATAAAGAAAAAAGTAAAAGACCCGGAAAGGGAAGTTCTCACGGTTATTTTTACAAAATCCGGATTGCCTTATTATAAAGATTCTCAGGGGGATTTCTGGGCGGCATGCCTTCTGATAAAAGACACTGTAAACTATTCGACTGCCGGAACTACCGAGCTTGCATATCAGGGAGGCGTGGGAATAGGACGGTTCCAAACCCTGTTATCCGATTTCACAGCCCCTCTGTCGGAGACGATAAAAGGATTCCATAATATAAGATGGCGTTTTCAACAATGGGATGAAGCCCTTGCTGCAAATGCGGCAGGCAGGAAAGATTCTCTTAAAGAGGAAATCTCATGGATCGAAAGCAGACGCGAGGAGATGCTGAAATTCTGGAGTCTGGTAGAAAACGGTACGATTCCGACCAAAGTTACACACAACGATACGAAAATAAGCAATATCCTTTTCGATAAAATATCGGGAGACGTATTATGCGCAATAGACCTGGATACGGTTATGAGCAGTACCTCCCTTAATGATTTCGGGGATGCTATCCGGTCCTATGCCAACACCGCAGCCGAAGACGAGAGGGATCTGTCCAAAGTATCCATGAATATCGAAATGTTCAGGGCATATACTTTAGGATACCTGAGCCAGAGAAAAGAGAGCCTTACCGGAACGGAACTGGAATACCTGGCATTTTCCGCCCGGTATATAACATACGAGCAGGTACTTCGTTTCCTTATGGATTATATAGACGGGGATAAATATTATAAAATAAATGCTCCCGATCATAATCTGGTAAGAGCGCATGCACAGTACAGGCTTCTGCAAAGTATGGAGGCACAATATGAAACGATGTGCAATATAATAAAGAGAGCAACCGAAAATTAATAATAAACGTATGAAACCTACATTATGTGTATTGGCCGCCGGAATGGGGAGTCGTTACGGCGGATTGAAACAACTTGACGGCGTTGGGGTAAGCGGAGAAACCATTATGGATTATTCGATATATGATGCCATAAGGGGCGGATTCGGAAAAGTCGTTTTCGTAATAAGACATGATTTTGAAGAGGATTTCCGTAAAATCGTACTTAGCAAATACGAAAACCATATTCCCGTAGACGTGGTATTTCAGGAAACAGATACGCTTCCGGAAGGTTTTAAAGTACCGGAAGGACGTGTTAAGCCCTGGGGTACGAACCATGCGGTAATGATGAGTAAAGATATTATCAATGAGCCTTTCGCAGTAATAAACGCAGATGATTTCTACGGCAGGGAGAGTTTTGCCGTACTTGCGGAACAGTTACGGGCAAGTACCGGGAAAGAGAATACATATTGCATGGTGGGTTACCGGATAGGAAATACCCTTTCAGAGAGCGGCAGCGTTGCAAGAGGAGTTTGCAGTACCGACGATTCGGATTACCTGACGGAAGTTACGGAGCGTACCGAAGTGATGCGTATAGACGGCAAAGTCTCATATAAAGATGGGGAAAAGTGGATCGCAATTCCGGATAATGCTCCTGTTTCGATGAATATGTGGGGATTCACGCCCGATTATTTCCGCTATTCTGACGAAATGTTTGCAGATTTCCTCCATGCCTCGGCAGGGAACCTGAAAGCCGAATATTTCATCCCGATGGTCGTAAACAATCTGGTAGAAAATAAGAAAGTAACCGTTAAAGTACTGGATACGCCGTGTTTGTGGTTCGGGGTGACTTATGCTTCCGACAGGCCGGAAGTAGTTGCGAAAATCAAAGCATTGGTAGATGCGGGAGAATATCCTGCCAGACTTTGGTAACCATACGACAGGCTATAAAATAAAATCCAGTATAAGATCCGATCTATACTGGATTTTTATTGTCCGTATTTCCGTGCTAAAGCTGTTTTCTTATAACTTCCAGGGCTTTGAGCGTTTCGGTATCGTCCTTATTTATATATTTGAAGTAACTGTTCAGTCCGTACAGGGAGCGTATAATAAGTCCTTTAAAGTACTTTTTCAATTCCGGCCCGGATATTTCGAGTTGATTATCTTTAGGCTCAACTCCTTTTTGTTTGCAATATGCAATAAAACCGGCAAATATTTCATCCGTTACTTCATACGATTTTTCAAACCGGGCGGCCGTCTTGTACTGAGCGCTCAGCCCGGTACGGTTATTATCCACATATTCATTTACATAATCGTTAAGCAGCCCTTTGCGCAATATCTGTCCGTAAAAAGGAGTATAAAAAGAGGTATCCTGCGGAATAAAAATATCGGGCATTATACCTCCGCCGCCATATACGGTACGGCCGAGCCGGAGAGTTTTATATTTCAACGAATCGGGAAAATGGATACTGTCCCGGCTATATTGCTCCCCTCTTGTAAACCTTTCGAAAAGCTGTTTGTAGTACTCTTCTGTTTTGCCTTGCTGATAAGGGCTTTGTATGACCCTGCCGCTTGGAGTGTGGTATCTTGCTACGGTAAGCCTCAACTGAGATCCGTCCGGAAGCGGAAGTTGCTGCTGTACCAGTCCTTTGCCGAAAGAACGGCGCCCTATAACAGTTCCCCTGTCCCAGTCCTGTATGGCTCCCGATACTATCTCGCTCGCAGAAGCGGAGTTCTCGTTTATAAGCACCGCAACCGGAACATTCTTCAATATACCGCTACCGTTCGCATACTCTTCCATTCTGGGAGCGGTTCTGCCCTCTGTATATAAGATCAGTTCTCCTCTATCCAGAAACTCATTGGCAATTTGTAATGCAGAGATAAGATAACCGCCGGAGTTTCCTCTCAAATCCAGGATTATCCCTTTCGTCTTATCCTTGAGTCCGCCTAATGCAGTCATTATCTCTTTATATGAAGTTGCCGCGAACCGGCTTAAATTAAGATAGATTATGCCGGGTTCAATCTCATAATAAGCATCAAGGCTGTTCAACGGAATTTTATCGCGGGTAATGACAAAATCCATAAGCCCCTCCTCTCCTTTTCTGAGGATACCGACATTAACTTTAGAGCCTTTCGGTCCTCTCAGATATTTATGCACCTTCTCTATTGTAAGTCCGGTTCCGGAAACCGTTTCCGCGTTTACTTTTATTATCTTATCGCCCGCTCTTATCCCCACTTTCTCGGAAGGCCCTCCGGAAATGGTGGCCTGCACGGTAAGGGTATCGTTTATAATTGCAAATTCAACTCCTACCCCGTCAAAATTTCCCTCCAGAGGTTCGTTCATCGCCTTTACATCCTTTACCGATATATATGCCGAATGGGGATCAAGTTCCTTTATCAGATTGATAAGCACCTTGTCGGTGAGCTGATTAAAATTAACCGTATCGAGATAAAGATTGTTCAGATAATAATATGTTTGTCCCAATTTTGTAACAGAGGGAGAGAAATCAGATCCCCTGCTTCCTGCAATCCCTTTCTGTGCTGAGGACGATAGTGTAAAAAGAGAAAAAATGACCGTTATAATATATGCTTTCATGCCTGTCTTATTTAAATTTCTCCAAAGGAACTTCAAATTTTGTGCCCTCTTTAGCCAGATAAGTATCCGGAAATATATTCTCCGCCTCGGAGAGAAGAATATTCAAATCTTTATATCTCGAAGAAAAATGGCTTATGATAAGTTTACCTGCTCCGGACTCTTTGGCACATAATGCGGCATCGCGGGCAGTGGAATGAAAAGTAGTCCTGGCAAGAGCTTCCAGTTCGCTTCCGTAAGTAGCTTCATGGTATAAAAGATCTACGCCTTTTATCCATCCGAAAAGCCTTTTAAATGACATGGTATCGGAACAATAGGCAAAAGAACGGGGTTTGTAAGGCCTGTACGTGAACTCTTCGGATTTAAGAGTAATCTTTGCATCAGACTGTTCATCAAGTAGCCGTTCTATATCCTTACCCTCCTTTAATCTCGCAATTTCATATAACGATAAATCGTAAGGCTCTATCAGATGCTTATATATATTCCTTTGCGGTGTCTTTTCCTTAAAAAGATAGCCGTATGTCTCCCCCCTGTGCACAAGAGGAAACGCATATACTTCTACTTGTTTAGAATCGTAAATAAGAAGCGGCTCTTTGCATTTCACAGGGTTATGGATTATCCCGTATTGTATTCCCTCTCCGAATTGTTCCAGGAAAAAAGATAGTATTTTATCAAAAGCGGACGGAGCATAAATATATAAAGGAGACCGCCTGCCGCTCATCGCAAGGGTGGAGAGGAATCCGAACAGTCCGAATATATGATCCCCGTGAAGATGGGAGATAAAAATATTGTCTATCCTGGAAAAAGGGATACCCGCCTTTCTCATCTGCATTTGCGCACCTTCGCCGCAGTCGATTAAAAACAAACGCTCATGAACCGTAAGGACATGAGCGCTCGGATATCTGTTGGCAGTGGGGAGGGCCGAAGCCGTCCCCAATGTCGTAAGAGAAAATTCCATCGAATTATTTTGAAGATTTTTCCATTTCACTTTTAAGTGCGGCAAGAGCGTCAATATCGCCAAGTGTAGTTATCTCTATATTGGCTTTGAGTTTCTTAACTGCTTTCTGAGTGGAATCGGCTTCCGCAGCTCTATCTTTGTTTTCTTTTTGCTCAACCTCTTTTTTCTGGTCTTCGGCTATTCTGGAATGAGAAAGAACTATTTTCTTATTAGATTTATTAAACTCAATAACTTTGAATTCAAGTTTATCTTCAACCTTAGCAGTAGTACCGTCTTCCTTAGCAAGGGTTTTAGCAGGAGCGAATCCTTCTATTCCGTATGCAAGGGCTACGGTTGCGCCTTTATCGTTGAAAGATATGATAGTCCCTTCATGTACCGAACCTACCGTAAATATGGTTTCGAATACATCCCAAGGATTCTCTTCCAGTTGTTTATGTCCGAGGCTAAGCCTGCGGTTCTCCTGATCTATCTCAAGAACAACAACTTCCAGAGCTTCCCCTATGGCGGTGAATTCAGAAGGATGTTTAACTTTTTTAGTCCATGAAAGATCGCTTATATGTACAAGGCCGTCGACTCCCTCTTCCAGCTCTACGAATACACCGAAATTGGTGAAGTTCCTTACAACTGCATTATGTCTGGAGCCTACAGGGTATTTTTCACCTATCGTAGCCCAAGGATCTGCTTTAAGCTGTTTGATACCCAGAGACATTTTCCTGTCTTCCCTGTCGAGGGTAAGAATAGCGGCCTCTACTTCGTCTCCTACTTTAAGGAAATCCTGGGCACTTCTCAGATGAGAAGACCAAGACATTTCGGATACATGGATAAGCCCCTCTACGCCGGGCTGTATTTCAATGAATGCGCCGTAATCGGCAAGCACCACGACTTTGCCTTTAACTTTGTCGCCAACTTTAAGATTAGTATCGAGAGCATCCCAAGGATGAGCGCTAAGCTGTTTAAGACCAAGTGCAATACGTTTTTTCGTATCGTCGAAATCAAGGATAACGACATTGATCTTCTGATCCAGAGCAACAACTTCCTCAGGGTGGTTGATCCTGCCCCATGAAAGATCGGTAATATGGATAAGACCGTCCACGCCGCCAAGGTCGATGAATACTCCGTAAGATGTAATATTTTTAACAGTTCCTTCAAGAATCTGTCCTTTTTCCAGTTTACCGATTATATCCGCTTTCTGCGCCTCAAGTTCTGCCTCGATAAGGGCTTTGTGGGAAACTACAACATTTTTGAATTCGTGATTGATCTTAACGATCTTGAACTCCATTGTCTTATTAACGAATATATCGTAATCGCGGATAGGCTTAACGTCAATCTGGGAACCCGGCAGGAATGCCTCTATTCCGAATACGTCTACGATCATACCGCCTTTGGTGCGGCATTTAATATAACCTTTAACGATTTCGTCTTTATCGAACGCCTCATTAACCCTGTCCCAAGACCTGAGTGAGCGGGCTTTCTTATGGGAAAGAATAAGCTGTCCTTTTTTATCCTCCGCATTCTCAACATAAACTTCTACTTTGTCTCCTACCGCAAGTTCCGGATTATACCTGAACTCACTAATGGAGATTATACCTTCGCTCTTGTAACCTATATTAACAAGAACTTCCCTTTTGCTGATGGCAACCACGGTTCCTTCTACAACTTCATTTTCTATTACAGTTGAAAGGGTCTGGTCGTATTTATCCGCCACCTCTTCTTTGGAAACTCCGTAATCAGTTTCCTTTTCAAACGCATCCCAGTCGAATTTATCAACCGCAACGGACGCATTGCTTTTACGTTTTTTTGTTGAGTCCACGATAGCAGGCTCTTCTTCTACAAAAGCCGCTATGGTCTCATTTTGTGGATGCGCAGGAGTTACAACTGGCTCTTCGGCATCGATAATTTGTTTTTCTTTACTCATTTTAATTGTTTGAATTTAGACAACAAGTGGGTTAAACATTATTTATAGTCTCAAATATTTGAGTTTCAAATATTTCCGAAAATCCGGAGACAATCTCCGTTTTCGAAAGCGCGAAAGTAGCGATTATTGCACAGTTATCCAAATATTTATACTCTTTTTTTTAACTTTATAATAATTATCTTTGCAGGCATTAAAAACTTAATGAAATTTACTAAACCGACATGGCAAAAAAAGGATTTGAAAAGAACTTCTGGGTGGCAATTTTAATGGAATTTTTCGAGAGGGGAGCTTACTACGGGGTTCTGTCCGTTTTATCCGTATATCTTATATTAAACGGCGACGAAGGAGGGCTGGGATTCTCTAAAACCCAGGCCGGAACAATAATGGGAACAATGCAGCCCTTATTATATTTTCTCCCGATAATAGCCGGAGGCATAGCCGACAGATACGGATACCGCAGAATACTTTTTTTCGCATTCGTATGTATTACCGCGGGGTATCTGCTTACGTCGGTAACCAGGTCGTACATCCCGGTTTTCGCATCCCTGCTTTTTATGGCGGTAGGAGCCGGATTTTTCAAGCCCGTAATATCGGGAACAATCGCAAAAAGCACCACTCCCGAAAACTCTACTTTAGGGTTCGGAATATTTTACTGGTCTATAAATCTGGGAGCATTTCTTGTGCCGCTTATACTTGTCCCTATATTGAAATCGGCAGGGTATCAGAATATTTTTTATATGGCGGCGTTTGCCGGATGTATTTTGCTCCTGGTGAACACTTTCTTTTATAAAGAGCCGGCGGCAAATCTGGAAGCCAGGGCCAGAGGGGAAAAAGGCAAATCCATAGGCGAAGTGCTCATAGGGGTCGTGCATGTATTGAAAGATACCAAGTTTATAGTACTCATAATATTATATTCCGGATTCTGGATACTCTATTTCCAGATGTACGGTACTGTGCTCTGGTATCTGAAAGACCATGTGGATATGACGCCTTTTAATAATGCGGTAAATTCGTTCCTGGGGATTTTTATAAATGATCCGTCCTGGAAATTCGATACGGAACATGTAACCGCCATTAATGCGGGAGTAATAATATGCCTGCAGCTTATCGTATCCAAACTCGTACAGAAAACTCCGGCTCTTCCTACCATGATAGCCGGAATATCCTGCGGTACTCTGGGTATGTTCATATTAAGCCTTTCTAACAGTCCGTGGATATTTGTCGCGGGATTAATCGTATTCACATTAGGAGAGATGACAACCCACCCTAAATTCATATCGTATATAGGTATTATAGCTCCTCCCGATAAAACCGCGCTGTATATGGGGTACTCTTTCCTGTACGGCGTAATAGGAAGTTCCATAGGATCGTTCCTGGGAGCCGGGCTGTACGTAAAGATAATAGAAGAAATGGGCAGGCCGTCATTATTATGGATTATTTTCAGCGGGATAGGCGTATGCAGCATTACCGGTCTGCTTATATACAACAAGATGTTCGGCAAAAAGCCTGCAAAAGCATGAAAATATACAGGCCGTCCGGATATTATTTAAAGGAAAAACATATACTTTTTATTTCATCATTTTACGTTTCCTGAATAATAATGAGGCCAGTAATACGGATATAAGCATTATCCCTATCACAAAAACGAAATCCCACCACTGATGGAACAGAGGCAACCCCAGGTTCATACCGAATATTCCGGAAATAAGCGTAGGGGGCATGAATAATAACGAGACAAATGTGAGGATCTTCATTATTTTATTCTGATCCAGGTTGATAAGACCGAGTACGGTATTTTGCATATATTCGAGCCTCTCGAAACTGAAATTGGTATGGTTCAGGAGCGAGGAAATATCTTTTATAAGCACGTTCAGTTTGGTATGTACGTCCCTGGGGAATTTATCGCTTTTAAGAATGGCCGAAATCATGCGTTGTTTATCTATGACGTTTTCCCTCACCAGCATGGTATTCTCCTGCAACTGATTTATTTCCAAAAGGAAATCCTCGTTTACATTTTCCCCCAGACTAACCCTTTTGCTGAACTGGGCTATCTCTTTTGCCATAAGCTCTATCATATCGGCATCAAGATCTATCCTGTTTTCCAGAATGGAAACCAGGATATGGTAACCGGTAGGATATAGTTTATAAGATATTATTATCCTGCGTTGCAGATCGGTAAATGTACGCAGGGGAACCTGCCTTATGGTAACTAGAATACCTTCGGATATAATAAAGGAGACGGCCTCCATATTATAACTGTCGGGACCAGGTATAAGAAAGTTGGTATTAGCAAAAATAGTCGTGTCCGTCTCGGAATAACGGGACGAACTTTCAATCTCTTCCGCCTGTGCACGGCTTTGCAGGGTAGTCTCCAAAAATGTTTCAACGGCGCGTTTTTCATCTCCGGCAGGTTCGAATAAATCTATCCATAAAACATCATCGAAACCCAGCTCGTCCAGCAGTTTTACATCTCCGGAAGTTAATATTTGTCCTTTTGATTTGTAGAAAATCTCAATCATAAAAAAGAGCTGTTAGTAGGTGAATCTTAGAGTTAATTAAAATGCGGGAACTCACCGTCGGAACTTGGATTTCAACTCTTCGAGGGCCAGTGTCCAGAAATCCTGCAATCCTTCTTTTTTATTATTGTCAAAATTATACGAAATATTGTTATAGAGATAGTTATGTGCAAATTGCTTTGAGAATTTAAGATTTGCCCTTTCTATGGCCCCGTCAATATTTTTTACTCCGAAAGCCATAGCATTGTTAAATTCTCTGAGAAATAAAGGCTCCAGTTCTTTATTGGCAATCCAGCAGGCGAATACGAACGGTTTGCCTTTAAATTTTATCCATTCTCCGGCAAGATCGTATACATATTCGAAGCGCCCGGAATTTTCCAGGGCTTTATCCCCTATCATTATATATGATCCGGATGTTACGAATATATCTTCATTGAAATTAAAATCCGCAAAATCCGGTGCTGTTTTCCAATAATTGCGGCAAAGTATTCTTGCAAGAAGAACAGAAGTGCGCGAATCCGTATCGAGATATAGTTTTTTTATTTTTTCTACAGGCACGCCTGAACAAAGCAATACGCTGGCGACATTTCCGGTAGCTCCTATACAATAATCGGAGACTATCCTGTAATCAGGAATGAACGGTACGGCGGCAACGGGTATAATGCCCAGATCGGCTTCTCCGGAAATTAACATATCCGCCCCTGCTGCCGGAGTGCATATATCCAACTCTATCTGTCTATTTACAGCGCTGTTTTCAAGCCCGTAGATAAACGGTAAAGTATTCAGGTATGATATTGCCGCTACTTTTACCATGTCCAACCATAATTAAATAATCCAAATAATCAGAATATTGCAGATCGCAAAAAGGCTGTGCAAATTTACTAAATAATTATTATCCGGCAAACATAATTGATAAAAAGGAAATTATCAGGTATGAAACAGATGCTCCGTAAGAATTTTCAGCCCTATTATAATCAGAATCACGCCCCCTGTCATTTCGGCACGTTTACCTATGTAGCATCCCAGTTTTTTTCCGCCAGTAATCCCCGCATAAGCGGCAAAAGCGGTAACTACAGCAGTAATAATCACGGCGTAATACATTCCCGTCGCAACAAGGTTTATAAAAGCCAGGCTGATACCCACTGCGAGCGCATCTATACTAGTAGCGACTGAGAGTATAAGCAGCTTTTTTGTATCCAACATGCTCTTGGCCTGCCGCTCTTCTTCCCCGCAATCGCATGCTTTAAAAGAGCCGCGGATCATCCGGCCTCCTATATAGAACAGGATGACAAATGCTATCCAATGATCCCATTCGGTTATTGTATCGGTGAATTTGCCTCCTATAAACCAGCCTGCAAACAGAAATCCCGCCTGGAACAAGGCGAAAAAGAACATTATTTTTATCTTTTCCGAGATCTTTATATCCGGCAATGCAGTTCCGCCTCCTATGGAAACGGCAAAAGTGTCGAAAGATAGGCTCATGGCAAGTATGAACAGTTCCGTATATGTCATTTTTAATACGTTTAAAAATTTTCAGAGCGACAATAACAGCCTTTCCCGGCTCTGTCTGGTATTTGTGGCGATTACTCCGAATTTATGATTAAAAAAGTTTATGTTCGTTTCATAAAAGCCAAAAGTCCCAGAACGGTTATTCCGGCGCATATCGCAATAAGCGAAAATCCAAAATTAAACACATAATTATTTATAAAATAAGATATTACCGGAGCCGCAATACAAATAAAAGGAACAGCTTTATCGTTAATCTTTATCTTGGTAAGAAGCCCGAACATGAATAATCCCAGGAGAGGCCCGTAAGTATAAGCGGCAATCTGGTAAACCATATTTATTACCGCGTCGTTTTTCAGGATATTGAATGCTATTATCAGCAGCACGAAAAGAAGCGCCATGATATATGTAATACGCTGACGTACTATTCTTTTCCTATTATCGTCCCAATCCCTTTTTTCCATCCCTACAAGATCTATACAGGTAGACGTCGTAAGGGAAGTGAGCGCATTGGCACAGGTAGGATAAGCAGCCGAAATAAGCCCTACGAAGAATATCACCCCTACCACGGGTTTAAGTGCGAATGCTACGGTAGGGAAAATTTTATCGGCCTCCACCATCCCGGTCGCCGTATTCGTGGCGGCGGCAAGCATTTCCGGATGTTGCTGTATATAAATAGCCAATACCGCTCCCAATGTAAGGAAGAGAATGTTTATAGGAAGCATCATTATTACCGATGTCATAACATTTTTCTGGGATTCCCTTATATTTTTGCAACTCAGACTCTTCTGCATCATAGCCTGATCCAGTCCGGTCATGGCTATCGGGATAAGGATACCGCTGAGGAACCTCTTGACCCAGTTTGAAGCAGGTACGGGATCGGCATTGAATATATCCGAATAGTGGCTGTTATAAACATTGCCGAACATATCGGTGAAGCTCCAACCCAATTCGCTGCATATAAATCCTACGGAGACCACAATGGCTACGATCATAAAGGTAGTCTGCATGGTATCCGTCCAGATGATAGTTTTCACCCCGCCTTTCATAGTGTAAAGGATCGCAAGCAATACAAATATCACCGCAGCGACCCAGAAAGGGACGCCTATCTGCGCCAATACGAAATTGTACAGTACGAATATCACCAGGAAAGTCCTTACGGTAGCACCCAGCAATCGAGATATGATAAAAAAAGATGCCCCTGTTTTATAACTGTAAGCTCCGAATCTTTTTTCCAGATATGTATAAATAGAGGTAAGGTTCATTTTATAATACATAGGAAGCAGAAGTCCGGCAATAATAGCATAACCTATAATCATACCCAGAAGCATCGGGAGATAGTAAAATCTCTCGTTATAGACATTGCCCGGAACGGACATAAAAGATACTCCCGATAAAGAGGCTCCTATCATGCCGTATGCCACCAGGAACCAGTTGGATTTACGGTTACCGGTAAAATACGACTGATTATCCGCTCTGCGTGAAGTAAGCCATGCAATGCCGAAGAGAAGGCAGGTGTAAAGGAGAAAAGTAATCAGGAGGATAGTTGCATTCATTATTCTTGTCAGTGTTAAGTAGTTATTAAGTTAGATTTTAAACAGATGCCTGTTTTCTATGGATTTACCCAGTGTAAGTTCGTCCGTATATTCAAGATCGTCTCCGAACCCGACACCTCTTGCAATGGTGCTTATCCTTATATTCATATCTTTCAGTTTTTTATATAAGAAGAATGAAGTAGTCTCTCCCTCCATTCCGGTACTCAGAGCCAGAATAATCTCCCTGACTTCCTCTTTTTTCGCCCTTTCCGCAAGCTCGCTTATTTTAAGATCAGAAGGCCCCACGCCGTCCATAGGGGATATTATTCCACCCAGGACATGATACAATCCTCTGTATTGACCGGTATTTTCTATACTCAGGACATCCCGTATACTCTCTACAACACATATAACCGACACATCCCTGGATTTATCGGAACATACCCAACATATTTCCCCGTCCGTTATCATATTGCATATCCCGCAATATTTAACTCCCCTGCGGAACTCTATAAAAGCCCATCCGAACCTGTCGATATTCTCAACCGGTTGTTTTAAAAGATGCAAAGCAAGCCTCAGCGCGCTCTTTCTTCCTATTCCGGGTAATGAAGCGAACTCTTCTACCGCCCTTTCAAGCAACTTTGAAGAATATTTCTGTTTAAGCATCCGGAAATCTATCGGTGAGAATTATAATAATCAACGGCGCTCCTTACCGAACCGTACTCCAGTAAAAGTGATTTTGCATATTCGTAATCGGAAATACCGGCTTCGTCCATTATCATCCTGGCTCCCCTGTCCACCAGTTTGGCATTGGAAAGCTGCATATCAACCATTTTATTTCCCTTTACATGTCCCATTTTTATCATTGCGGATGTAGAGATCATGTTGAGGATCAATTTCTGCGCGGTTCCGGATTTCATTCTGGTACTGCCCGTAACAAACTCGGGGCCAACAACGGCAATGATAGGAATATCCACGACATCGGCTATGGCAGCCCCCGGATTACAGGTTATGCAGGAGGTTAGAATTCCTCTCTTTTTAGCCTCCAGACAGGCGCCTATCACATAAGGAGTGGAGCCGGACGCTGCAATTCCCACTACAACATCGTTTTCCCCCACTTTATAAGGCTGCATGTCAAGCCACCCGGCCATAGAATCGTCTTCGGCGTTTTCAACCGCTTTTCTGATAGCGGTATCCCCGCCGGCAATAAGTCCTATTATCAAATCGAAAGGAGCCCCGTATGTAGGAGGGATTTCGGATGCGTCCAGAATTCCGAGTCTGCCGCTGGTGCCGGCTCCGAGATAAAATAATCTTCCTCCCTTTTTCATCCTTTCAACTATACCGTCAACGAGATTCTTTATCTGCGGGATACATTTTTCAACTGCCAGCGGAACCGTCTTATCCTCACGATTCATATTCTGCAAAAGCTCAACTGTAGTCATGCTGTCGAGATTTGCATAATTAGAAGATTGTTCGGTAACTTTCATAATCGATAACATATATTTATAAACCGTACAACTTAAATAATATTTTTATGATACTCAACCAATCCTTCTATGGGTGATTTAAGTATCTTTCCTATTCTTACATTATTCTCTTCCGCTACGTCTTTAAGTATCTCCTTATAATAATAAGCTATGGAACCGACCAGGTTCACATCATATTTTTTATAATCGTACTGGAAAATATTCCTTTTGAAAAATTCGTCGAAACTTGTCCTGAGAAGATTATTAATATGCGGATTATTTCTGAATTCGCTTATGAATGGAGAAAACGATGCAAGGAATCTGCTGGGAAGGGGTTGTTTGTAGACCATATCCACAACTTTCATATAATCCAGCCCGTACCTTTTGTTAAATTCATCTTCAATATCTCTGGGAAGAAGCCCCTTTATATAATCGGAAATAAGCTTTTTCCCCAATACGCCTCCGCTGGCTTCATCGCCCAAAATAAATCCCCCCGCCTTTACATTTTTCACAATAGTTTCTCCGTCGTAGAAACAGGAATTCGCTCCGGTTCCCATAATACAGGCTATTCCCGGAGAGTGGCCGCAAAGAGACCTTGCCGCAGCAAGAATATCGGAGGCGGAATGAGATGTGGATTGCGGAAAAACTTCCCTGAAAGAATCGTTAAGCACATTTGCAAGTTCTAAGGAAAGAACACCCGCACCATAAAAGAAAATATCCTTCACGCCGGCGCCTATCTCAGGTAGCAGTTTCAGTCCGAGTATATTTACTATATAATCTTTGGATACAAAGACCGGATTTATCCCCTCGGTATATATGGATATTACCGAGCCGTCGTCCATTATCGCTCTCCAATCAACCTTTGTAGATCCGCTGTCGGCAATCAATAACATAGCTTCATAGTGTTTTTATCGTTAAAACTGCAAAACTACTAAAAAATTATAACAAAATGTTATACTAACGCAACAAAATCCCTTTTCTACCCCAATGTAAATAGCCGTAAAAAGCCGATACGGTATATATAACATATAAAGCTGATGTAAGATATAACTGCTGGGTAAAACAGAATATCACCGTTATAATATTAACAACTATCCAGATGAGCCACTGCGCACGGTAAGATCGGCTTAGCCAGTAGGTTGCGACGACACTCAATGCAGTAGCGGCGGCATCGGCAGCAGGCATAGGATCTCCGGTAAGATTTTTCAGAACCGTAACCAGCAAGCCGAATATTGCAAGGAAACATCCCGAACTCATTAATATCGTTATTCCCGACGGATTTCTGTAAAATATGGTTCCCACCCCATCTGATCCTCCTGCGACAGCAGAATTTACCGGATGTCCGGTAGCAGAATAATTTACCGAATGGTCTGCAACAGAAGCATCTGCGGAATAACCTGTAGCACAAAACGCACCGGGAGTACACACACCGGCAATTCCCCCGGCGACACCGGATTCGGCATCACCAATAACTCCTGCATATCCCCCTGTTCCGGAAATGTCTGAATTGCCTTCCCCTGTTCCGGAAATACCTGAATTGCCTTCCCCTGTTCCGGAAATACCTGAATTACCTTCCCCTGTTCCGGAAATACCTGAATTGCCTTCCCCTGTTCCGGAAATATCTGAATTGCCTTCCCCTGTTCCGGAAATACCTGAATTACCTTCCCCTGTTCCGGA
>CAYVED010000011.1:0-3512 GCA_964449975.1 uncultured Muribaculaceae bacterium | reverse complement strand
AATACCTGAATTGCCTTCCCCTGTTCCGGAAATGTCTGAATTACCTTCCCCTGTTCCGGAAATACCTGAATTACCCGCCGCTATATCCTCAGATATACCCGGAATATCGACATCCCTGATAACACTTTTATCCTCTGATATGCAGGAAATACATGTACCGGTAATTCCCCCGGCGACACCGGATTTATCGGGAATACGAACATTACTTTTCCCGTTCCCGTCTTCCGTTATCAACCTGTTTAAATTACTCAATTCCTTTTCCCCTTTTTTCCATTCAAGCCAACCGTATATACTTACCGCAAAATAATAGACTTGTAATCCCATAGCGGCATAAAGAGAGCTTTGCGCAAATATTATTATATAAGCTATTGCAGAGATCATTCCTACCAGCCACATCAATCTTATCTGTTTTATCTCGAATATCAGGTATAATAATCCGGAAACAAATCCGAAATACTCTATATATGTATATAAAAACTCCATGTAAACACTAAAATAATAGTTTTTAACCCCGTGAGCCGAATACCCTTATATAATATAACCGGATAATATGCGGCTTAATATCATTCTAAACCTTAATACCGGAAACCGGCGCCCCAAACCCTGCTCCTGCCGTGTGCTATAAATATCCGTTTAAACAAATATAAACGATTATTAAACAATTAAGCAAATTAGAAACTGTTTTGAATTTATTAATCTCATTCTTTATCAGCTCTTTTTTCTCTTTTGATCTGCTTACCTTGTTAAACAGGCCCCGCTATTTGACGCAGTAAGCAACCTAAAACAGCTAAAATATACTTAAAATAACTTCGCCAACAAAGCAAAAAATTTCTTAAATATTGAGCAATCAATCGGTTAAACAATCGTCATTTATCATCTGCGGATTAAAATTTATAGGCGATTTTAGCTATAAAATTAATTTCAGCCTGGGAATATACGCCTCTTGATATATAAGGAGCAGAGCCGTCCGCGAACCTGGCCTGATATATCCAGCCGTAAGAATAATATTTATTGTTAAGCAGATTATCTACCGTAAATGTAAGCTGTATGGCCGAATTATTTTTCATCCTGAAATCTTTTACGGCATTGAATCCGGCAACAAAATATGCAGGGACTTTTGCTATATCGTCCGACGAGTTGTCCATATACTGTTTCCCGACATACTTTCCGTTCATAGATAATGTCAAGGTTTTACAAGGATTTACCGTAATCATGGCCATGCCTATTATTTCAGGAGAAAGTGTAAGGTTGGATTTCTTATAATATACCTTCGTCTGCTCTACTCTTTCCCAATCGTCAGGATTATTCAAAGTCTCTATATAGGCTGTATAATTTTTAAGTTTGTTCTTTGATAATGTGAGATTAGCATCGAACCTGAGCCATTTAGTACCCTGCCATGCGGCGGCAAGCTCTATCCCGCGGCGGTAGCTGTCGGGAATATTCTCTTTTATAACATATCCTACGTCCGAAAGCTTTCCGGTTGAAACAAGCTGATTCTTATACTCCATAAAATAGACATTGGCCGAAACCGATAATTTAGGGGCAGTATATCTATAACCTACTTCATAATCTATAAGGCGTTCCTGGGTAATATCCCCGGCTTTACCGGATTTTATACTCTCCTTAATATCCGCTCTGGTAGGTTCCCTATGGGCTACAGCTACCGAAGCGTAAAATTTACTCCTCTCCGAGGCGTTAAAGGTCACGCCCGCTTTAGGATTAAAGAAATTATACGACATCTTGCTGTCGAGCGATACAGCATCTTTATCTCTTCCGGCAAGCTCATATCCTACATGCCTGTACTGTAGATCTGCAAAAGCCGTAAATTTGTCGGTAATATCCCATTCTCCCCTTAAGAATACGCTGAAATCCCGTTTATTACCATTATTCGAATACCACCTGAAATTATCGGGAATATTATTATTAAATTTACTCCACAGCACATTCCCGAAATGATCCCCGTCATAGAACGAATAAGCAGCGCCTAAAGTCGCCCTGACTGCTCCTTTTACATAATTAAGGTTGGTAGTAGCAGCATAATAATAGTTGTCCATAGCCTGACGGATTATAAAATCGCTTTTCTTGTATGTAGTATCTCCTATTGTCTGATTATTCAAGGTGTATTTTGAGAATTTTTCATTATATTTATAATTCTCATAATAACCGTCCCCTTTTGTGAAATTAAATATAGTATTCCATGTAAGAAAATGGTTGAACCTTCTAGTATAAACAGCCTGTATAAAATGCTGCCTATAATTATCCGTCTCATTATCATAATAACGCGCATTGCCGGCATTATCATAATACCTTCCTGCAACATTATACCTCCTGTTGGCATAATAATTACCCTCCGGATTATCGGGATCAACCTCAAGCGGACAGCCTTCCCATGTAATTCCTGTAGTCTGATCCCCGAAAATATAATTGAGTTTAAGACTGTTGTTCTCATTTCTCCACCCCAGCGAAGTATAAAAAGAGTTCAGATTTGCTTTTGCATTACGAATATATCCTTTTGTATTATTATGAGAATAAACAACATCCATAGAAAATCCGTTTCGTAAAACCCCGCTTCCAGCCGCAACTGTCGTCATATAAGTCTGGTAAGAACCTAAAGCGAACTGAGCTGCTCCATATGGAGTACTGCCGGCAACCGACGTCTGCATATTGATACTTGCACCGAAAGCTCCGGAACCATTCACCGATGTTCCCACTCCCCTCTGTAACTGTACCGATTGCAGAAAACCCTGAATAGAAGGTAGATTCACCCAGAAAACCTGCTGGCTCTCCCCGTCATTAATGGCAATCCCGTTAAGGGTTACATTTGTCCTCGAATCATCCGTCCCCCTTACCGATAGTTTTGAATAACCTAATCCCGATCCCCCCTCTGTGGTGGCTATTACAGAGGGCTGCAACGCCAGAATCATAGGCAGCGAATATGAAGCCGCCTGCTCTTTTAGTTGTTTTTTCGTTACATACGTGTAAGCTACCGGAGTATTTTTTCCGGCTCTGGAAGAACTTACGACAACACTGTCCAGTTGTTCTTGTTGTAAAGCGGATTTTTGAGAAAATCCGCAAAAAGGGAACATAATAATCCCGCAGAAAACAATTAATCTGTTCATACGTTTAAAAATTTTTTAAGGCTTACGCCTCAATTTACAAAAAATTTTTAGAGCGATAGTAACCGCTTCGCTCTCACATAAAATTTGTTTTGTTAGCAGGAGGGTGTAAACTCTAACTGAAAGTGTGAATGAAATCACGCTTTCCCTACGGCGGTACTAACCGCATCAGGTTTAAAGGGTATAATCTCAGCCGAACGGCACCCCCAAGCATATTATTACTAATTCGGCCGCAAATATATAGAAAAAAAGAGATTTCTAGGTAACCTAGTAGCTCAATTTTTCCCATTTAATTTTTCCCGATATTATAAACCAGTGATTATAATTACATTATGAAAGCGGAAAAATTACTAGGTTACCTAGAATTTCTCTGTAATGTAGATATTGGGATAGCAA
>CAYVED010000010.1:0-54914 GCA_964449975.1 uncultured Muribaculaceae bacterium | reverse complement strand
TTAGAAAAGAATTTTCTATTTTAATGATATCATCTAAAAGATAATATATTACATATGAAAATATAAAGAAAAATATAAGAAAGAATACTACTCTCATTAATAGTATAAATATTGATATAAATTCATTTTTCATTATCGCTAATTTATTTAAATATTCCTATTAAAATGGAATTGGAGGACCTATAAGATCATCCTCTATTTTTTCCAATGCTTCATCTGCAAAATATGACATAGCAGTTCCTATAATAATACTGCCAACTCCACCGAATAAAAGTCCTGCAAGCCCTCCGATACCATCGCATAGTATAACTGTTCGGCTATTTTCATCTTTAGTTTGTGGACGGATATTACCCCAAAATTCGGATGATGCTTTATATATAGAGTTATATACTTGAATTTTATAATCTTTATCATTATGTGATTTAGTCTCTTGTTGCAAAATTTCCATTACATAAATTTCTAGTTCTTTCGAGTTTTTATTTTTTATGTCATTATAAGTCTTTTCACAAAGAAGAGCAAACTCTTCTAAATTTGCATTTTTTAAATGGACTTTTATCTCTTCTTGTTGTGCAAGAAATTCTACAACGAGCATAAAATCTTCACCTTTAGCAGATTTAGTGTTTGTTTTTCTGTTGCTCAGTAAATTATTTTGCATGCATAAAGCAAGATATTTATTATGAAGTATGCCTATCTTTTCGGGAGTGAATGTCCCTTGTAAAGCTTGTGGTTCCTCTATCTTACTACTTTGATCACATGCGGTAAATAAGAATACACATGTTAATAAACTTGAAATTATTTTTATCGTAATCAATTAAATTTAGTTAAATAATAGGGGCATTTTTCTATTCAAATACAAATATATAAACTTATCCTCTTGTACCAAGGATATTGTCAGAGTCAAAGTGTTATTTTATATTAAAATCTTCTTTAATTATGTATCGTAGTAATGGAGCAATTTCGTTCTGTGGATAGTCCACAAGTTTAACAAGTCTTAAAAAATAAAATTCATCCCTGTTACAGATACTTGTAGCGGGGATGAATTCGTTGAAATGGGGCTTGTTAAACAATCCCTTTGTCTCCGTTTATGCGTTTCTGCTTAAAGCGTTCTCTTTATTTCTACTATCTGATAGGCTTCTATTATATCGCCTATTTTAATATCATTATATCCGTCTATATTCAAGCCGCAATCGTATCCGGCATTAACTTCTTTGACGTCGTCTTTGAAACGTTTTAGCGAACCTAGTAATCCGGTGTAGACCACAATGCCGTCCCTTATCACGCGCACTTTCGCACTACGGTTGAGTTTACCCTCTTTAACCATACATCCCGCAATAGTACCCACTTTGGAAATTTTAAAGGTCTCTCTTACCTCTGCGGTAGCCGTGATTTCCTCTTTCTCTTCAGGAGCAAGCATACCCTCGATACCGCTCTTGACTTCATTTATGGCATCATAGATTACGGAGTAAAGCCTTATTTCTATCTCCTCTTTTTCGGCCAGTTTCCTTGCATTTACGGAAGGTCTTACCTGGAATCCTATAATGATTGCGTTTGATGCGGCCGCAAGAAGTACGTCCGATTCAGAAATGGCTCCCACTGCTTTATGGATTACATTTACATGGATCTCATCGTTAGAGAGTTTTATCAGAGAGTCGGATAATGCTTCTATGGAACCGTCCACATCTCCTTTTACAATTATGTTCAATTCCTGGAAGTTTCCTATCGCTATCCTTCGTCCTATCTCTTCCAGCGTTATATGTTTCTGAGTACGCAATCCCTGCATACGGATAAGCTGTTCCCGTTTATTCGCAATGTCTTTTGCCTCTTTCTCATCCTCGAACACATTAAACGTTTCACCTGCAGTAGGTGCACCGTTAAGTCCCAGAATGGATACAGGAGATGAAGGTCCGGCTTCCGATATTTTCTGTCCGCGCTCATTGAACATCGCTTTTATCTTTCCTGTATAGTAACCGCTGAGCATAACATCCGATATTTTCAATGTTCCGGCCTGTACGAGTATCGTGGCGACATATCCGCGTCCTTTGTCCAGAGAAGATTCTATAACGGTTCCTACCGCACGTTTTTTAGGATTGGCTTTTAATTCCAGCAGATCTGCCTCCAGTAAAACCTTTTCCAGCAGGTCTTCTACTCCTATGCCTTTTTTAGCGGATATTTCCTGGCACTGGAATTTCCCCCCCCAATCTTCTACAAGTATATTCATCTGGGAAAGTTGTTCCCGTATTTTTTCGGGATTGGCGCCAGGCTTATCTATTTTGTTTATTGCAAATATCATGGGTACGCCTGCCGCCTGGGCATGGTTGATAGCCTCTACGGTCTGGGGCATTATAGCGTCGTCGGCCGCAATTATAATAATGGCCAGGTCGGTTACTTTGGCTCCCCTTGCACGCATTGCGGTAAAAGCTTCGTGACCCGGAGTATCCAGGAATGTTATTTTCCGTCCGTCGGGGAGCTTTACGTTGTAAGCGCCTATGTGCTGGGTTATTCCTCCCGCTTCTCCTGCGATTACATTAGCTTTTCTGATATAGTCCAGTAAAGAGGTCTTACCGTGGTCTACGTGTCCCATCACCGTTACGATAGGAGGGCGAGGAAGCATATCTTCCGGCGTGTCCGCTTCGTTCTCTTCATTTATGGTCTCCTGTATCTCCGCCGTTACGAACTCCGTTTTATAACCGAACTCTTCCGCAACCAGCACGAGAGCTTCCGCATCGAGACGCTGGTTGATAGAAACCATAAGTCCCAGGTTCATGCACGCTTCGATTACTTTCGTTACGGGAACATTCATCATAACCGAAAGATCGTTCACGGTAACGAACTCCGTAACTTTGAGGATATTGCTGTTAATTTGTTGCATTTCCTCTTCTTCCAGCATCTTCTGGGTATTCAGATCTCTTTTTTCTTTCCTGTATTTTGCCCCTTTTGTCTTTCCTTTCCCCTCCACCATTCTTTGATAGGTCTCTTTTATCTGCTTTTGTACTGCATCTTCGTCTACTTCTACTCTTACCGGCTTGAATCTTTCCTTCTTGTGGGCTGTTTTGCCGTGGGACTGCTTGTTGCCTCCTGTAGCATTAGGGTGGTTTTTACCGTTATTGTTATTTCCCTGTTTGTTTTTTCCTACTTCGCGGGTTACATCAACCTTTTCGTTCTTTTTGTGTATCCTTTCCCTTTTTCCTTTATTGTTTCTGTTGTCTCCCCCCGGATGTTTTTTCTTTTCGAACTGAGACAGATCTATCGTACCGCTTATTTTAGGTCCCGATAATTTTTCTACTCTGGTTTCGATATGCTGTATAGCGGCGGGAGCGGCATTAATCACCTCTTTTATATCCCCGGCCGGTTTATCGGCGGTATTCTTTTCTAACGGGCGGATATTTTCTGCCGCCGGCCTCTCTGGAGCCTTTTGTTTGTTATTGGCCGGATTCTGTTTATCATGTTTATTATGGAAATGCTGTATGGTTTTTTCCGGCTCCGGTTTCTGTATTACCGGTTGCGGAGGAGCTTCCTGTTGTTTCGGATTATTATCCGCAACATCCGGCGGCCGTTGTTTAAATTCCGGCTTAATTTCGGGTTCGATCTGTTTTACCGGCCGGGCTTCCGGTTGTTTCTCTATATTGGGAGCGGGGGTAGTATGAGCAGGTTTGGAGAGATCCATTTTCCCCAGTATTTTAGGCCCTTTCAGATCCTCCACGGTGGTTTTTATTAAAATTTCTTTTACCGGCTCCTCCTCTTCTTCAACATATTTGTTTTCCTTCTCCGCCGTAATATCCTTTACTTTAATAAATACCTTTTTCGACTCCTCTTTGGCTTGCTGCGAATTCCTGAACTCTTTCTCAACCAGAGCATATTCGTCATGCGAGAGTTTAGCTCCCGGATTGGCTTCTACGGTAAATCCTTTTTTATTTAAGAAGTCAATAAGGGTTCCCAGTCCTATGTTGAACTCTTTTAAAACTTTACCTATTCTTATATTTTCGTTTCCTGTCATATTTATACTCCCCCAGATTAAATTAAACCAAAAATTATTTTTCCTCTTCAAACTCCGATTTCAAGATTCTCTGAACCTCGATAACGGTCTCTTCCTCCAGATCGGCTCTTTTTACAATATCCGAAACAGGCAGAGCCAGTACGCTTTTTGCCGTATCGCAGCCTATGGATTTAAGGGCATCTATTATCCATTGGTCTATTTCGTCGCTGAATTCGGAGAGCAATACATCTTCCTCCTCCTCTTCAAGTTCCCTGAATACCTCTATATCCGCTCCGACGAGCATGCTTGCCAGCTTTATGTTGCTTCCGCCTTTACCTATAGCCAATGAAACTTCGCTTGGTTTCAGGTGTACATATATTTTACCGTCTTCCTCACTTGTTTTTATAGAGGATATTTTTGCCGGGCTCAGTGCTCTCTGAACCAGCAACTGGGTATTTGACGTCCAGTTTATAATATCTATATTCTCATTCTTCAACTCCCTTACTATTCCGTGGATACGCGAGCCTTTGACGCCTACGCATGCCCCTACGGGGTCTATTCTTTCATCATAAGATTCGACCGCAACCTTTGCCCTCTCTCCCGGGATCCTTACTATTTTCTTAATGGTTATAAGGCCGTCGAATATTTCGGGAACCTCCTGTTCGAATAATCTCTCAAGGAAAACGGGAGCCGTCCTGGATAAAATTATTACCGGGGTATTGTTCCGCATCTCTACTTTAGAAACTACCGCTCTTACCGAATCGCCCTTGCGGAAAAAGTCAGAAGGTATCTGCTCCGATTTAGGCAACAGCAGTTCGTTTCCGTCCTCATCCATTACAAGGACTTCTTTTTTCCATACCTGATATACTTCCCCGACAAGTATTTCTCCTATTTTATCGCGGTAAGTGTTATAAAGGTTGGCCTTTTCGATATCCATTATCCTGCCGGAAAGATTCTGCCGGAGATTCAATATACCCCTTCTCCCAAAACTCGATAATTTTACCTCTTCCGTAAATTCCTCGCCTATTTCGTAAGAATTGTCTATTTTATCAACCTCTTTCTTGGAAATCTGTGTATTGGGATCTTCAACCGTTTCGACTACCGTTCTGTTGCGCCATATCTCGAAATCTCCTTTGTCGATATTTATAATTATATCGAAATTATCTGCAGACCCGTACATCTTCGTAAGCTGAGACCGGAAAATATCCTCCAGAACGCTCATCATCGTAGGACGATCTATGTTTTTAAGCTCTTTAAATTCTGCGAATGTGCTTATTAAATTTAGCCCTTCCATTATTATATATTTTTATTTTATAAATTTCGTTTATTTAAATTTTATAACAGGTTTGCAACTTTTTATCTCTCCATACGAGTAAGCGGTAACAGTATCTTCCTGCACTTTCTTTTTGGATCCCTCTTGTTTCACCATTTTTGATGTCGTAACTTCGAATCCGTTTTCATCCGTTCCCGATAAAACACCTTTAACCTTGCCGCCCCCTTTAAGCACGACTTCAACCTCCTTCCCGATGAATTTTAAATACTGCTTTACAACCCTGAAGGGCTGATCCAGTCCTGCCGAACTCACGGTAAGAGAATAATCTTCAAGATCCCTGTTAAAGATACCTTCGATTATTTTTGTAATATCTATACAATTATCCAGACTTACACCGCCTTCTTCGGATTCAACGGTTATCTCTATATCGTTATCTTTTGAGATGTCTATACCTACAAGGAATAATTCTTTTTCCCTGAGATATCCCTGAATGCTTTCGGACATGCTTGTTTTATCCATCTTCCCGTATCAATTATATATTTATAAAAAGATAAAGGGCGTCCGGCGACCGGACTCCCTTACCTCCTTCTCATATCGGGTGCAAAGATAAAGACTATTTATCAGTTATGCAACAAATACTTATTAAAAATTATTTTACTTTTTCCGAATAGTGAATAACTACTGGAATGCTTTTATTTTGGCTGCATAGTCTTTCCAGCCCGGTGCGTTTTTATATTTTTCCACGGATTCGGCAGGAACCAGAATTGCCGTAATATCTTCCGGGAATCCGTACCATACCTTTTCAAATACCTGCGGGGGAGTTGTTCCTTCTACCTTAACTTCTTTGATTCCAGTATTGTTGAATGCAGAGAAATCGATCTGGGTAACGCTTGCCGGGATGGTTAACCGGGTAACCTTTCTGTTGCCGCCGAGTAGCCCCTGCCCCAGTATCCGGATACTTTGCGGAATTTCAAAGATGGTCAGTTTCAAACATCCTTCAAAACAATAAGTTTGAATTACGGCTCCCGGATCATCGCCGGAAGCAGGTCCGTAAGTTTTTACCTCTGTCAATTCCGGACAATAATAGAAAGCATTGCCGGATATTATTGTTATACCGTTGGGTAACCGGACAGTTACTATGCCGCTTTCACGGAATGCTTCCCGGCCTATTATTTTCACATTTTCGGGCACATCAATCATTCTCAGCCGGGAGGTCTTCATAAATGCCTGCGGCCCGATTTCTTTCAGGGCAGGCGGCAGCAGAACCTCTTCGACGCCGGCGTGCACAAAAGTGCTGGCTGGAAGTTCCGTAATTTTTGTCTTGCTTAAATCGACTTTTTTTAGATTATTACAATAATAGAATATATCTTTTTCGAGCTTCTCTAAAGTCGAAGGAAATACGATTTCCTGAACGGTTGAGTTAAAGAATGCATCTTCCCCTATAGATGTCAGTCCCTCATTCATAATCACTTTTTTAATTTTTCTGGAATAAAAAGCGCCTTTTGGAATTGATTTCACACTATTGGGCAGTATGATCTCATCATAGCCGTTCAGAACTTCCGATAACACTCCGTCTTTTACGCGAACAGGAGATACCTGAATGGTAAAGATTTGCCGTTTCCCTTCTATGATTATCGTAACTTCCTGTTTATTAGTTGGCGTAGAAGAGGAGAAGCCGCTGATCTGCTCTGCTGTAACTTTAATTGGGAGTTTTTTCCCGTCACTATAATTGCCTGTAATTTTAAGTCCTGTCAAATCAATATCCTCTCCCAAGCCGTAAATCGTTTTATCCGGCAGTTGTTCTATAGATAAAGTTTCGAGGATAGTCGCTGGTTTTTCGGGTTCGGATGCTTTTTTGCTGCAACTGAAAAGGGTGAGGCCTATTACCATTTGCAAACACAGCACCGGAATTATTTTAAATCTGATTTTTTTCATATTTGCTTTAATATAAATTTATTTGAATCAATCCGCGAAATCAAAAAACGTGCCGCCGAAATAAGTAAACCTTGTACGCAGGCTGACTGAAGAAACGATAGGTTACGGCTCATAATCTATATTGTTTATACCGTTAGTGCTGTTTTTTGTTAATATAGTTAATATATAAACATATAATATCATTCGGATAATAAACAGGAGAAAATATTAACGTATTCCCTGCCGGGAAAATTGTCAGTTCCAGTAATCCGGTTGTGATGCCGGTACAATTAAAATAAAAATATAAATCCTCTCCACGGACTTGTAATTTATTATTATGGTAATGAAAATGTAACAAAATTGGTTTAATTTATTATTTTTGCCTGCAAATATCTTTTGAAAAGAAAAACATGGAAGTATCGGCGGAAAGAATTGCGCAACATTTTAACGGGGAAATAGTAGGAGATCCTGCTGTAAAGGTGTCTTCCGTAGCTAAAATAGAGAACGGAAAAAGCGGGAATATCTGTTTTCTGGCAAACCCTAAGTATGAAAACTATTTATATACGTGCAAGGCAAGTATTATAATAATAAACAGGGAGTTTCTTCCTAAAAAACCGGTTAAGCCCACTCTCATACTCGTGGATAACGCATATGAGGCGGTGGCATCTCTGCTGGATCTGCTTAATTCGCTTAAAAGCGCCAAAAGGAGCGGTAAATCTATCTTAGCCAGATGTGCATGGAGCAGTAAAAGAGGAAAGGGAGTATATGTTGGGGATTTCTCCGTTATAGGGAAAAGGAGCGTTATAGGCAAAGATACGCAGGTTTATCCTCAGGTATACATAGGGCACGGCGTTGCCGTAGGAGAGAATTGTATATTGTATCCCGGTGTAAAAATATATGACGGATGTAAAATAGGGAATAATTGTATATTGCATGCGAATGTGGTCGTGGGTTCGGACGGATTCGGATTCGCTCCTACGCAGGATGGATCGTATAAGAAGATTCCGCAGACCGGAATAGTTATTATTGAAGATGATGTGGAGATAGGAGCCAATTCCGTTGTGGACAGAGCTACTATGGGGGCTACTGTTATAAAAAGGGGGACAAAGCTGGATAATCTTATACAGGTTGCTCATAATGTCGAAATCGGGTCGGATACGGTGATTGCGGCGCAGACCGGAATAGCCGGTTCCGCGAAAATAGGAAATAAGTGTCAGATAGGAGGTCAGGCAGGAATAGCCGGACATATCTCTATTGCCGACAGAACCAGTATAGGGGCGCAGGCAGGGATTATGGGAAGCGTAAAAAAAGAAGGAGAGGTGCTTTTGGGGTCTCCGGCTTTTGATTATAAGCAATATCTTAAAGCCTATGCTATTTTCAGAAAACTTCCGAAATAGAGATAATTTAGTATCTTTGCGAATTATTTTTTAATAAAAAACAACAAAAACAGGATTGATGCAAATAAATCAGCATACGCTTAAAAACAAATATACTTTCAGGGGAAAGGGATTACATTCCGGAAAAATGGCGAATATGACAATAGAGCCTGCTCCGGAAAATTTCGGAATTAAATTCAGAAGAACGGATCTCGGAGATGATGCGGTTATAGAGGCTCTGGTGGATTATGTTACCACAACTGCGCGGGGAACTACTCTGGAAAAAGGGGAGGTAAAAATATCTACGCTCGAACACCTT
The DNA here is from genome assembly GCA_964449975.1 of uncultured Muribaculaceae bacterium. Lineage (GTDB taxonomy): Bacteria > Bacteroidota > Bacteroidia > Bacteroidales > UBA932 > Egerieousia. The sequence goes on along the minus strand of CAYVED010000010.1, from coordinate 46,059 downwards.
ATGGCGGCTTTATACGGGCTGGGAGTAGATAATGCCCTTATAAATATAGATTCTCAGGAGGTTCCTATTCTGGACGGCAGTTCACTGCCTTATGTCAGGGAGATAGGCAAGGACGGTCTGAAAGAGCAAAATGCAAAGCGTATATATGTTTATCTTAAAGAGAAAATCCTTTACAGGGACGAGCAAACAGGTTCGGAGATTGTAATAATGCCGGACGATCATTTCTCAGTGGATCTGATGATTGATTATAACTCTAAAGTGCTGGGCAACCAATATGCAAGGCTGGATAAAACTACGGACTTCGCTATGGATATAGCACCGTGCAGGACATTCGTATTTTTCCACGAACTGGAGCCTCTTTTTAAAAACAATCTTATCAAGGGAGGAGATCTGGATAACGCTATTGTTATTGTAGAGCGGCCTGTTCCTCAGCAGGAACTCGACAGGCTGGCCGACCTCTTTAAGGTGGAATCTCTGGAAAGGGCTCCTGAAGGATACCTTAATCACCTGGAACTTAGATTTCCTAATGAATGTGCAAGGCATAAGTTGCTTGATATTATGGGCGATTTTTCCCTGGTGGGTTATCCCGTAAAAGCGAAAGTGATAGGATATAAATCGGGCCATAAGATAAATACCGTAGTGGCCAGGGCGTTAAGAGCTGCCGCTATGGAGTATGTGAAAGAGAACAGATAACGATGCCGGTGTTTTCATCCGGTAATAAAATAAGTTTAATACAATGGATATACCTCAATACAACCCTAATGCGAATCCCGTTATAGATATAAACGGCATAAAAAAATTATTGCCTCACCGTCCTCCTTTTCTTATGGTAGACAGAATTACCGAAATAGGCGAGGATTATGTAGTAGGTGTTAAAACCATAGGAGTAAATGAGTGGTTTTTCCAGGGTCATTTTCCGGAGGAGCCTGTTCTGCCCGGTGTACTTATCATAGAAGCAATGGCGCAGGCGGGAGGAATTTTAGTGCTGAAAGATTTGGATGAGCCTGAAAAATACTCTACTTATTTTGCGAAAATAGATAATACCAAATTTAAAAGAAAAGTCATACCGGGCGATGTGCTGGTATTCAGGCTTACTATCACCCAGCCTCTGAGAAGGTCTATCGTAGGGATGACCGGCAGGGCGTATGTAGGCGACACGCTGGTATGCGAGAGCGATATGCTGGCCCAGGTAATAAAGAACAAAGAATAAAATATTTAATAAGAAAGATATGGAAAATTCTATGGTGCACCCTAATGCAAAGATAGGGGCTAATGTTGTAGTAAGTCCGTTTTGTACTATCGCTGAGAATGTGGAAATAGGAGACGGGGCCTGGATCGGTCCTAATGTTACGATCTTTGATTATGTTAAGATCGGTAAAAATTGCAGGATATTTCCCGGAGCCGTTATAGGAGCCATACCTCAGGATCTTAAATTTGTCGGAGAGGTATCTTATGTGGAGATAGGGGATAATGTTACCATAAGAGAATGTGCGACGATCAACAGGGGAACTGCGGCAAGCGGGAAACTCAAAACTATTATCGGGAATAATTCTTTTATAATGTCTTATGTACATGTTGCACATGATTGCGTTATCGGGAATAATGTTATTTTGACAAGTTATGTAGGGCTGGCCGGTGAAACCGAGGTGGATGATTTTGCTATTATAGGCGGTAATTCCTCCGCTCATCAGTTCTCTAAAATAGGTGCTCATGCCATGTTGTCGGGAGGATCTCTTATAGGCAAGGATGTACCTCCTTATGCGCTTGCAGGTAAACGGCCTCTTTCTTATGCCGGGATAAATATTGTGGGCCTGCGCCGCCGAGGTTTTACTAATGAGCAGATAGAGAGGATAAAGGATATATACAGGGTAATATATCAAAGCAATCTGAATGTTTCGGATGCCTGCAAGAAGATAGAAGAGGAGTTTCCAGAAACAGTTGAGAAAAGGGTTATCCTGGATTTTATTGCAGCTTCGAAGAGAGGAATTGTCAAATATAATCTTAATGCCATAGGGGACGAATAATCCTCGCCGGTATGCAGAGCAAAATTTTCGATACCGCCCTGTTAAGTACGGCATATCTGCCTCCGGTAGAGTATTTTGCCGCTATTGCTAATTCTTCCTTCGTATTGCTTGAGGGAGAGGAGATGTATCAGAAACAATCTTACAGAACCCGTTGCCGTATTAACAGCGGTAACGGGATTCTTGTTCTTACCGTTCCCGTTCTGAGAAACGGAGGAGTCCATAAAAGCCCTATAAAAGAGATACGGATAGATTACTCGAAACCCTGGCTACAACAACATAAAAGAGCGCTGGAGGCTGCCTATATGTCTTCTGCATTTTTTGAATATTATGCAGACGACCTTTTCTCCGTTCTCGACAGAAAGGAGCCTTTTCTGTTGGATATGAATTTGTTGCTTACTAGAAAAATAACAGAGCTGATAGGGGTAAAGGACAATATAAGGCTCACCGACAGTTTTATAATGCCGGGCGGAATAAAACCGGAGGATAACATAACGGATCTGAGGGAGAGGATACACCCGAAATATAAGGGCGAGAATCTTATGCAGTTATATAAAAAGGAAACGCCCTATTATCAGGTCTTTTCCGATAATAGGGGCTTTATTTCCAACTTATCCGTCATAGACCTTCTGAGTAATGAAGGTCCTAATTCTATCTCATTTCTTAAAATCTGAATCCCAAAGATAAAAGGATCTTGAACGTTCCGAATTTATTTATTCCCTCAGGAGCGGCTGTAATAATATTATTGTTGGAATCTACAATATTATCGTATAAGCCGAACCTCTCAGTTGTTTTTTGTAATTGCTGCTGGTATGCTATATCCGCAAAAAATCCGCTTTTGGAAACATAGCCCATTCCCAGTGAGCCGTACTGAAGTGTAATGTTTTTGGCTTTGTTGTTCCCGATATTTTTCTCTCCGGATGAATAGTACTGGTAACCCGCCCTTAAAGCTAATTCCGGAAGTACTCTTATCTCCATACCCGTCCTTACTGCATTGGAATTTGTGAACGCCTGTTTGATATTTCTGTTCTCTTCTGCGAAAACGCCTGCATTGTCGCTGTCTTTCATTTTCATCTTTGAATAATCGGTACGTTCGTAATCGATACTTAATACTCCTATATTCCCGAATGTATAAGCAGCTCCCACGTTCCATCTGAAAGGCGTATTTATCTGGTAATTATATGTCCCCAGAGGAGAGCGCAGCGTTTGGTTGTATCCGTCGCTGAATCTGGAAGACATGGTTTCTTCATATTCGTCATACAGATACATCCATGTAGGAGTGGATATGCTGGCTCCGAGCCTTAGCCCCTTAACAGGTAGATATATCACGCCTGCTTTCAGATTCACACCCGTTCCGGAAGTGCGTTTGCTGAACGAATGGGTAAAATGTTCGAATCCTTTTTTGAAGTTCTTAGAATTTACCGCAGTTTCGGAATACACATCGGTGTATTTGTACCAGATACTCTGTATCCCCAGGTTTATTCCGAAAAATAATTTGTTCGATATATTCCCCCCGAAACTTATCGCGGCTTCTGAAACGTTACCGGTCATCTCCCTGGAATATCTCTGATCCAGTTCTCCGCCTACTCCTATATTGGTTCCGTTTATATTTTCCGTAGCTCCTATATAATCTCTTCCAGAATCGGGCAATGTATCCAGCAGGGATGTATTCCATCCAAGAATAGAAGTCCATGATATGCCTCTGTTGAACGGGTCGTTTTTGTCGTTTATATCCATTGCGGTACCATGTATCCCGTTTGTCCTTTGTGCAAGGCTGGAAAGCCAACTGCTTTTGTCCGTCCTTCCGGCAGCACTCATCCTGGAAGTGTAATTATTGGCTTTATTGAAAACCACTCCTATATTCCAGTTGATAAGCCCGCTGCTTGTCCTTCCGGTACGGAAAGACCCTATATAGCCGAAATTTGCGATTCCGAATCTGGTCTTATTGTCGGAGATACTGTTCCTTAAATAATCGACTTTGCTGTTCATATTCGTAAGGGCCGGGGTAAATACCAGTTCCGAGTATCTGTATACTCCCGATGCTGCTGGGTTTATTGAGATCGCTCCCATATCTCCCCCTAAAGCTACCATCGCATTCCCCATCGAAACGCTTCTTGCCGTTCCTTCCCAGAATTGCTGTGAAAATCTGTAAGCATCGTACATATTCTGAGCGCTGGAACTTATGCCCGATGTCAAAATGGCACATACGGCTATAAGCGATAACTTAATATTTTGTTTCATATAATTTAAGAATTTTCTTTTAATGTATTAATTAAAATTTTTATCAATTTAATTATAGTTTTTAGGTGAGTTTGCGATTAAAATTTGTCCGGCTCATACTTTATTCCGGAATCTTATTTACCTTCTCCTGTAAGAAGATCCGCCGGAATTGGTAGTCCCGCTGGATCCGGAGGTATTTCCTCCGGAACTGTTGCTTCTGTAACTGCTGCTCGATCCGGAATTTACAGTATTCTGACTCCGGTTGTAATTGCTTCTGTTATAACTGCTGTTGGAATTATAATTATTCCTGTTATAATTGCTTTGGTTACGGTATGTTTCGTTGTTTCTCCTGTCGGATGCGGAATTTGAGTAAGTAGTTGAAGATGATTTCGTAGCCGATCTTCTGTACATACTACCCTGGCTGTTTCCTCCGTTGCTGTTTACCGGCGGCCTGTAATTCTGTCCGGATGAATTCTGCTGTCCGGAATTTGAAGCGCCGTTGTTGAAAATAGCTCCGTTATGGTTTTGCGAACCGCCTCTTCTGTAAATACTGCCTCCTGTATTTACGGATTGTGTGTTGTTAGGATTTCTTCCGGTGTAATTGTTGTTATTGCCGCGTATCTGGTTGATGTTAGGATCCCTTCTGGTATAACTTCCTCCGGTGTTTACTCCCGGCCTGCCGTTAACCGGTCTTCCGTTAGGCGAAACATTTTCTCTTCTTCCGTAATATACGTCCCTGCGTGGACCGGGAGCAGGCCAATGTCCTTGCCAGTGATCGTTCCAGTGTCCGTGCCACGGATTATACCACGGATCGTACCAGCCGTTCCATGCGTACCAGTTATTCCATCCCCATCCCCAGCCAGGGCCGTACCAACTATTTCCCCACCCCGGGCCATACCAGCTATTCCACCAGCGCGGGCCGTACCATGAATAATACGGGCCCCACCAAGGGTTGTACCATCCCGTGCCCCATGTGATACCGTAAGGTCTGTACCAGCCGAAATTAATATCCCACCACGGATAATAATTGTTATCCAGATTGATATTAACCGTATAGGTAGGACTGTCGAATTTCCTTAGTCTGGCCTCGTAACTCTCGTCGTCATCCACTATCGAATAAGTTATGTTGGGGTCATAACTTATATTTACCAGATTGGTATCTCCTACATAAATAGTCTCAACTCCTGTTTTGTTATTGAAATCTGAACGCTGAGTGGAGGAATTGAAAGAATTTTTTGTCCTTCCCTGAAGATTATCCAGTTCTTTCCGGCTCTCTGCTTCCGCGTATGCGGCAGCGGCATCCGGAGTATAATATATACCGTTCTGGTATTTTGAATCCGAATAAGATGCGTGGCTTGCAGTACCACAAGAGATGAGAGTGAAAACTCCCGCTATATAAAGAAATAAATTAGTGTTTTTCATTTTTACCTCCTGTGTTTTAATTTATTTTGTATTTTTGTGGCTTAAATTATGTTTTTACAAATATATCAAAAATTATTCCATGTTCTTTATAATATAAACGGTGTTTTTAAAAAAATACTGCTTTATCTGACGAAATTTGGGAAAAAAGTACATATAAAAAATAAAATTGGTTATAATGGCAAAAGAGGTTACTAAGAGAGAGGATAATTATTCGCAATGGTATAACAATCTTGTTGTAAAAGCCGATCTGGCTGAGAATTCGGCTGTCAGAGGGTGTATGGTGATAAAGCCTTACGGTTATGCGATATGGGAAAAGATACAGGCGCAGTTGGATAAGATGTTTAAAGATACCGGACATCAGAATGCCTATTTCCCGCTTTTTATCCCCAAATCTTTTTTGAGTAGGGAAGCGGAGCATGTGGAGGGATTCGCAAAGGAGTGCGCCGTGGTGACTCATCACAGACTTATGGCTGACCCGGGAGGAAAAGGCGTTGTCGTGGATCCGGATGCCAGACTGGAAGAAGAACTTATAGTAAGACCTACTTCGGAAACCATAATATGGAATACATACAAAAACTGGATAAATTCATACAGGGATCTGCCTATATTATGCAATCAATGGGCTAACGTGGTAAGGTGGGAAATGAGAACCAGATTATTCCTCCGGACTGCGGAGTTCCTCTGGCAAGAGGGGCATACCGCACATGCAACCAGCGATGAGGCGATTGCGGAGACCGAACTTATAATAAATCTATATGCCGATTTTGTAAGGAATTACATGGCCGTACCGGTTGTTGTCGGGAGAAAATCCGCCAATGAAAGGTTTGCCGGGGCTGTTGATACTCTTTGCATAGAAGCTATGATGCAGGACGGAAAAGCTTTGCAGGCAGGTACGTCCCATTTCTTGGGACAGAATTTCGCCAAGGCGTTCGATGTGAAATATGCTACGAAAGAAGGGGGCCTCGATTATGTATGGGCTACTTCGTGGGGTGTTTCAACCCGGCTTATGGGAGCGCTTATAATGGCCCATTCGGATGATAACGGACTTGTATTGCCTCCTAAACTGGCTCCGGTACATGTCGTAATGGTTCCTATATTCAAAACGGAAGAAGAGCATGCCGCAATTATTTCCAGTATGGAGAAGCTGCAGGGCGAACTTAAAGCTATGGGATTATCCGTGAAGATAGACGACAGGGATAATTTGCGGAGCGGATTCAAATTTGCGGAGTGGGAACTTAAAGGGGTTCCTGTAAGGGTCGCTATGGGGCCACGCGATTTGCAGAACGGTACTGCCGAGATCGCAAGGAGAGACACTTTAACCAAAGAGTCGCTTCCTCTGGCAGGACTTGCGGAACATATCCTGTCTTTAATGGATGTGATACAGGAAAATATCTATAAAAAAGCGCTGAAGTTCAGGGAAGATAATACCAGGAAGGTTGATACGTGGAAAGATTTTAAAACGGAGATAGAGAAAGGAGGGTTTTTGTTGTGTCACTGGGACGGTACGCTTGAAACCGAGGAGAGTATAAAGGAGGAGACGAAGGCTACTATAAGATGTATCCCGATGGATACGGATGCGGTTCCTGAAGAGGGAAAATGTGTTTATTCCGGTAATCCTTCAAAACAGAGGGTTATATTCGCAAGATCATACTAAAATTTAATATAAAAAAGAGAAAATCATGGCATCAGACCCTTTACCGCAACAGAAGATTCTGGCGGGACTAAATGAAAAAGCTCATATTAAAACGATTGTTTTCGATCAGTCGCTGGATGTTTTCAATCATTTGAAAGAGATACTCGGAGAGTTAAGCAATGATCTTAACGATTTGCTGGATGATAATAACAGAAGGGTAAGGCTGGAATACAGGGACAGGGGAAAATTCGAAGCCGAACTGAAGTTCGCCGACGATGTGCTGGTATTCAGCATGCATACCGATGTGTTCCAGTTCGACCGGGAGCATCCGGTATGGAAAAATCCATATTCCAAAGAAGCGCCTTATAATACTTATTGCGGAGTAATAAGCGTGTATAATTTCCTGTCGGATTCTCTTAAATATAACAGGAGTGAAGATTTGGGATACCTTGTTGCCAGGATGTTCATAAATAAGGATAAAAAGTTTTTCGTAGAAGGGAAAAGACAAACCAGGCAAAAGACTTCCAACTTCGGAAAATATCCGCTCAATAAAGAGGAGCTCGTATCGTTTGTGGAGTCGGCGATGATTTACAGCCTTTCGTTCGATCTGCTCGTACCTCCTTTCGATCTTGTGAAAGTCGCCAGCGTGGAGCAGATAAATGCCAAAATAGAAAGCTCCAAAATGCGGACGGGCAAGAGGATGGGGTATAAATATAATTCCGACGATGTCCTGCAGGCGGATTAATTGATAATTGTTGCAAATGATGGTTACCCGTACTTTTTATAAATATTTCTTTGTTTTTCTTTTTATTCCCGTGCTGGTATTTTCGCAGAACACCCAGGGAACGAAAAAGAGCGGCAGGGGCCGGGATCAGGTACAGCCTGTCGTTATATCTGGTTTAAATAGCGCTCAGGAACTATGCAGGAGGATAGGGTCGAAGTTTGATATTCCGACAATAAATTATGAGCCTGTTACTCCTCCCAAATTCTGGAAAAGCGGTATGCTTACCGAACTGGGATTTTCCCAGGTTTCGCTTACGAACTGGGCTGCCGGAGGTAGCGGGTCTATCGCCATGAACGCTTATGTAAATGCTCATATCAATTATGATAAGGGCGCCATGTTCTGGGAAAACAGGATACAGATGGGGTACGGGTTCATACAGTCGTTTGAAGACGGATACCGCAAAAGCGACGATAAACTTATTCTCGACAGCAAATGGGGATACAGGGCTTTTGATAAATTTTATTTTTCGGCGGCTTTGAATTTTAAATCCCAGTTTTCTCCGGGATTCGAATATCCCTCGTCGGGACCTAAAAAAGTATCGCAGTTTCTTAATCCGGGGTATCTTACTTTCGGTCTGGGTCTGGATTATAAGCCCGGAAAAGGGAAAGAATTTTCCATAACGTTTTCGCCTCTTACCACCAGTTGGGTTATTGTTACCGATAGTACTTTAAGGGTAAAATACGGCAATAAGGTAGATGAGCCTATAAGGTTCGAACTGGGAGCGCAATTAAAAATTAATATGGAAAAAGAGTTGTTTAAACAATTTAAGGTTCTTTCTACTTTGAATATCTTCTCGGATTATCTGAAAAAACCGCAGAATTTCCAGATTAATTGGGATTTTCAGGCGATGTACCAGATTAATAAATTCCTGAAGACCTCCATACGCACCAACCTTATTTATGACGATAATATACTTATTGCGGACAAATCGGGGAACGAGGCTCCCAGGGTACAGTTTAAAGAGGTATTCAGCCTCAGTTTCTCATATACGTTCGGGGAGTTCAAAAAGCAAAAACCTTAAATATCAGTTTTTACCATTATGGATAGGTACGGATTCGACAGGCATCTTTCGCAACTGGGGGTTAAGCCTTCCGGAAAGATTCTTGTTGCCGTAAGCGGAGGGATGGATTCTATGTCTCTGCTGCATGCGCTGCATAACAGTTCTCTGGGATTGAAATGTTCCGTTGCGCATGTTAATTTCCATTTGCGTGCCGGAGAGAGCGATCTCGATGAATTAATGGTAAGGGAGTGGTGTGCGGAGCGCGGAATAGAGTTTTTTGTAAAACATGCGGATACTCTTGCATATGCAAAAAAACATGCCGTTTCTACTGAGATGGCGGCCAGAGAGTTGCGTTATTCTTGGTTCGGAGATCTTATGCGGGAGGGCGGTTTTGACTTTCTCGCAATCGCTCATAATGCGGGCGATAATGCGGAAACGCTTATATTGAACCTGGTAAGGGGTACTGGTATAAGGGGGTTGTGCGGGATTGCCGCTAACCGTGATTATATATTAAGGCCGCTGCTATGTTACACGAGGGAGCAGATAGAGAAATATGCGCTTAAATTTAACGTGCCTTACAGGGTCGATCATACTAATCTCCAAAGCGATTTTTCGCGCAACAGGATAAGAAACGAGGTATTTCCTCATCTGAAGAAGATAAATCCTTCGCTTATAAAGATACTGAACAGGAATATTCGATATTTTGCAATGGCCTGCGGAATGCTGGACGAAGTGATAAATGAAAAGAAAAAAAGATTGCTGAAAGAGGGAAATAGTTTTGAAAAAGGGGCGGTTGAGATAAAGGAATTGCTGAAAGAGGAGTTTTTTACGTATATTTTATATGAGATTTTACAGGATTACGGTTTTAATCCGTCGCAGGTGGAAGATATCTCCGCATCCCTTAATAATTCGCAGGTAAAAAGATTCTTTTCGCCCGGACATATTGTTGTTAAGGAACGGGGAATGCTTAAAATATATGATATATCCATAGCCGCTCCGGTACGGCCTGTGATTATGAAGGGGGAAGGGTATTATGATTTTGCAGGAATGAAGATAATGCTTGAACTTAAAGATAATGAAATGGAGAATACCCTGTTTCCGGAGGATGCGGGCATACTTGCCGTATCGGCCGACCACCTGGTGTTTCCGCTGTTATGCCGTCATATGGTTGCAGGGGACAGATTCATCCCTTTCGGAATGCGCGGTATGAAAAAGGTATCGGACTTCCTCACCGATATAAAAACGGATAATATTCTCCGCCACAGGATTCCGGTGTTGTTGAACGGTTGCCGTAACGATAAAAAAAATCCGGACGGCGATATAATCTGCCTGCCCGGATTAAGGATAGATTCCCGTTTCAGAATTACTCCCGCTACCGGAAAGATACTTCTTATAAAGATATTATCTTAGAAACTGTATTATAAAAAATTTCAGAACAATAGTAGTCCCCGCTATTGGCCGCAGTAAGCAACTTAAAGTAGTTAAAAAATATCCTTAAAATAATTTCGGTAACAAATCAAAACAGTTTCTTAATATATGAATTCGTATATATAAGGAATTCTTGCGTATGTCCTGGATCCGTTCTCTTCTTTTAGTCCGGAATATGTTTTTTCTATAATAGTATAAGGATCAGCAAGTATCCTGGCGCCGGATTCCGCATTACTCAAAGTTTCCATAAGTCTTTCCAGCGAGGTTTTTACCACAGGATATTCGTTTATCCTGTAATTGTCCAGCCCGGCAAGTTGGGCGGCGTAACTAATGGCATCGGTCAGGCCGCCTTTCTCGTCTGCGAGTTTGATTTCTATTGCATCCGCGCCGGTCCATACCCTGCCTTGTCCTACGGAGTCTACATACGAACCGGAAAGATTTCTTCCGGATGATACGATACCTGTGAACTGGGTGTATATTTTTTCTACGAAACTTCTCATGTATGCAGTTTCGGCTTCGTCGAGCGGCGCCACGCCCCTCATCATTCCGGCATGTGTGTTGGTAGTAATGGTGATGTTATTTATATCCAGATGCTTTTTGAGCGCCTGCCCGTAGTTCAGGTAGAGGCTGAATACTCCTATGGAACCTGTAAGCGTCGTATTGTCGGTGAATATTTTGTCAGATTGTGCAGAGATCCAGTAGCCTCCCGATGCGGCATAATCGCCCATGCTTACAACCAGGGGTTTGTTCTTGCGCAACAGTTGGAGTTCGTTGTTTATAATCTCGGCAGCCTGCGCATCTCCTCCCGGAGAGTTTACGCGCAGTACTACCGCTTTTATACTTGAGTCCTGCCTTATTTTAGAGATTATCGGATAAAACCTTTTTACGGACAATCCTTTCCCGTTCATGGTTATCTCTCCGTTAGCATAGATTACGGCTATTTTTTCTTTAGCCTTTATGTTAGGTCTTACTACGGCTTTGGCATAGTCTCTGAGCGAGATTACTTTCAGATCTTTTTCTTTCGTAATTCCGGAAAGGGTGCATAATTGTTCCGTCATTTCGGCTCTGCTTACTATTTTATCTACAAGATTGTTTTCCAGCATGGACGGGGCAAGTCCCAGTTGCAGGTTATCTATAAGTTTATTCAGTTTTTCGGGAGATATTTCCCTTTTACGGCATATTTCCTCCGTCCATGTTTTCCATACAGATCCGAGCATCTGACTGTTTTGCTCCAGATTCTCTTTACTGATATTGTTTGCCGTAAATTGTTCCGCCGCAGCTTTGAATTTTCCGTGTCTTATCAACTGTACCTGTATCCCTATTTTGTCCAGAATATCTTTAAAAAACATCATGTTTATACCCAGACCGGTAAATATGGCGGAGCCTTCCGTATTAAGATATATTTTATCGGCAATCGAAGCCAGGTAATAATCTCCCTGGGTAAAATTATCCCCGTATGCAATTATCGCCTTTCCGGAAGACCTGAACCGGGAAAGAGCTTCTCTTACCTCTTCGAGCTGGGCCATTCCCATGTTTAATCCTTTTACATTAAGGTATATGAATTTTATAAAAGGATCGGTTGCAGCGTGTTCGATAGCTTTTATTACGGGCAATATTCCGGTTGTCCGCATACTTGTATTGACATTAAAAAGAGAAAGACCTGAAAAAGGATCGTCCTCGCTTTGTTCGGTTACAGGCATAGAAGTATCTATCCTGAGTATTGCGTTCTGCGGAACGACAGGCGTAGCTTCTTCGCTCATAACGGCTATTGAGCCGATAATGGCCGCAAAGAAAAATCCGCAGATAAACAGGGCGACCATTGTCCCTATGAATGCCGCCAGCAGGGTTTTCAGAAAATTTTTCATATATTATTTATTTTAATTTTTAAGGAGCTTTTTTATTAAAACAATTTATCGCAAAAGTATAAAAATTTATCGAAAAACAATAAATTCTGCAATATTTTCTGATAAAAATTATTTTACATAAAAAAAAATGTTATTTTTGCGCAAATCTATGTATAATACCGTAATTTAGAATGAAAAAATTGCTTTCGTATATTTTTACCCTGACGATCGTTGCAATGTATATTGTATCGACTATGGGATACGGTATACACGAATGCACTCATGACGGAACCAAAGATGTTGTCGTACTTTTCGGAGAAACTCCGTGCGAGTATATTCATTCTCATATAGACGGCGACGGACATATATATGTGCATTCGCATAATCCGGCGGCGCACGGCGCCTGCGCATTGTCGGCGGATTCGCCTCGCAGTTGCCGTTCATGCGGGTGCGAAGGCAAATGGACGTATAAGCATGACGATAATTGTTGCCATACAACGGTTTACAGCATAACGCACGATCAGACGATAGAGGATAATGCGGATATTGTGGTTCCCTGCGTATATATAGATTTTGCGCTTCTTTATCCGTCGGTTATCTCTGCGGATAATTTATTTCCGGGACATATCGGGGAAAATATTTCTTTCAGGCAAATATATCAGGGCTGGGAAAGCCTTTGCATTTCAAACAGAACTTTAAGGGTTTAACGGAGAATCATCAATTTGCATCTTTCAGGTTTCTGTGATTATTATATATTTTTAATTACAGGTTCGCCGGAAAAGCGGTTAATATCGCTATATTTTTTATGAGATGAATGTTTAAATTCTTAAATTAATGAAAAAATTTTATTTACTATTTATATTTATATGCACCTGTACTTTTTATGCAGGAGCCAGGGAGATTAAAGGGAAAGTTATATTTAACGGAAACGGAAAACAGGAAGCCGCCGCTTTTGCGAACGTGGCATGGCTGGAGGGGCGCTCTTCTGTTGAGGCGAACGGAGACGGAGAGTTTTCCATTAAGATAAAGGAGGGGAAAAATGTAACCCTTATAGCTTCTTTTATCGGTTATATCAAAGATACGGTACGGGTCATAAAAGACGGGGAGAACCTCTGTCCCCACGATAATATAGTGCTTAATCTCAAATATGAGAATGAACTTAATGCCCTTGTGGTTACGGGGAAACAGGAGGCTAATTACCTCTCCAAAATGACACCGGTAAGAACCGAGGTGATTTCGGCCGCCGGGCTTTGTAAAATGGCATGCTGTAATCTTGCCGAGAGTTTTGAAAACTCCGCAAGCGTAAGCGTCGGGTATTCGGATGCCGTAACCGGGGCGAAACAGATAAAACTGCTGGGTTTGTCGGGAAGCTATACCCAGATGCTGGATGAGAACAGACCTGTAATGCGCGGAATGGCCTCTCCGTTCGGGCTGTCATATATTCCGGGACAATGGCTGGAAAGCATCCAGATTGCCAAAGGCCCGTCTTCCGTTATTAACGGACTGGAAGCTATTACCGGACAAATAAACATGGAACACAGGAAACCTACTGCTGAAAATCCTTTCTTTTTGAATCTGTTCGTAAACAGTAATCTGCGTTCGGAGGCCAATATCGCCTCTTCGTTGCAGCTTAATGATAAATGGAGCACCGTTATTATGGGGCATGCTTCGCTGGATGGAAAAAAACATGACGGTAACGGCGACGGTTTCAGGGACGAGCCGCTTACCAGGCAGTTTAACTTTGATAACAGGTGGTTGTATATAGCTTCAAGCGGAGTACAGGTGCGTTTCGGGGCTAAAGTGCTTAAGGATCGTCGTTTAGGCGGACAGATGAATTATAAGCAGGGAATGAACGACAGGAGTTCCGATATGTCGTCGCCGGATCCTTCCGGCTATCTCGGCGAGGGATTTAAAAAAGGTATATGGGGGTCCGAGGTACATAATACAGGAGTAGACAGTTATCTTAAAGTGGGAGTTCCGGTTAGTGAGGATAATTCTAAAAATATAGCGTTTGTGGCCGATTATTCTTATTATAAAATGAATTCCAGTTTCGGAATAAAAGATTACGGAGGCCATCAGAATACGGGTTTTATTAATGCGATGTTCCAGAACGAGATAAATGAGAGCCACAGGTTTACGGCAGGATTGAGTTATCATTATGATAACATGGATGAAGGTCTTACAGACAGGACTGTTACGGGGTATGACAATAATTACGGAAAGATTGATATTAATTATATAAATCTTGGGCGCGTGGAGAACTCGGCGGGAGTGTACGGCGAATATACATATAATTACGGAGATAAGATTACAGCCGTTGTAGGTGCAAGGGTAGATTATAGCTCCCTTAACAAATGGATGTTCGCACCGAGGGCCAATCTGAAATATTCATTTACTCCGAATTCGGTATTCAGGATAAATGCCGGCAGGGGATTCAGAACTCCCAATATTATAGCGGATAATCTCGGCGTGCTGTCCACCGGGCGTAAAATCAAGATAGAAGAACCTATAAAGGTTGAGGATGCCTGGACTTTAGGCGGGAATTTCACACAGTATTTCAAATTGGGGGCCAGTGAAAATTCCTATATAAGTTTCGACTATTTCAGAACTTCTTTCAACAGTCAGATGGTTGTGGATTGGGACAAAAATTATAAACCCGGCTCAGATTCGCCTCTGAATAGCGTTTCCATGTATAATTGTAAAGGGCGCTCTTTTACCGATACTTACCAGGTGGATCTTTCAGTAGAACCTTTTGAAAGGTTTACGGTTATCGCGACTTTCAGATATACCAACGCCAAAGTTGAAATGGATAATCAGGGACTTACGGATCGTCCGCTTACAAGCAGATATAAAGGGGTGCTGAACCTGCAATATGCTACAAGGATGAGCAAATGGGTATTCGATTTTACCGCGCAACTTAACGGCCCCAGCAAAAAACCGTTGTTTCTGGGAGGCGGGGAATCTGCCGTATATCCTATGCTTTATGCGCAGGTAACAAGGAAGTTCAGGGGTGTGGAGGTATATGTGGGAGCCGAAAATCTTACGAATTACAGACAGAAGGATCCTATTATAAACAGTGACAAGCCGTTCTCCACGAATTATAACGCGTCTATGATATGGGGGCCTCTTATGGAGACTATGATTTATGCGGGGATGAGGCTTACGCTCTGGAAATAGCATTGTTAAACCAATACCGTATTAAAATGGATTTTTCCGAATATAATGCTCCGGGTACATTATTAGGCAGGCAGCAGGAACGTATGCTGGAGATGCTTGTCTATATCGACGGCGTATGCCGTGAACACGGGATAAAATACTGGCTTAGCTCCGGAACTCTTCTGGGAGCCGTAAGATACGGAGGTTTTATACCGTGGGATGATGATGTGGATATTGAGATGATGAGGAAAGATTATAAAAAGTTCTCTAAGGTAATGAAAAAAGATACGGTATATTTTTTTCAGACTGCACAAAACGACAGATATTATGATGCTCCGTACGGAAAGGTACGGGATAGAAAATCATATATAAAAGAGGTTCACGATTTTAGCTATAAATATAACGGTATCTTTATAGATGTTTTTGTACTTGAGGAAAGTAGTCGGGGCATTGCTTCTAAATACAGTGTTTTGAGGGACCGCCTGTTCTCTCTCATGTATAAAAACAACGGAAAGAGTATGGCGTGGAGGAAGTTCGTTTTCTTATTGACGAAAAAAATCATGTACTGTTCCATACCGGCAGCGAGGATTTTATCGGGACTTCTATCCGGTAAGGAGATTCGGCATACATACGGAACGGGTTATATAGATAAACTCAGGAAAAAAGACGAGATATTTCCGCTGAAAGAGATTTGTTTCGAAGGGCGTATGTTCCCGGCTCCGGGGAATACCGATTGCTATTTAAGAAGGCTATACGGAGAAAATTATATGATCCCGCCCGATCCATCGTCAATATATCCGCATATCAGTCATATAGAGTTTTATGAATGAACAGGTTAAAAATGTAAAGCAACACGGATAAATATTCACTTTTTTGTAGTTTTTTATAAAATGAAACAATTAAAAAAATTAAAAGTATGAAAACAATTAAAAGAATTCTTGTGATGGTTGTTATGGTAATGACCGTTTCATTTGCCGCAAACGCACAAAACAGTAAAAAAGCATCTAAAGAGTTAGAAGTAAAGTACTCTGTATCTTTACATTGTGAAAGTTGTAAAAAGAAAGTAGAGGCCGCTCTTCCCTATATTAAAGGGGTAAAGGATATGAAGGTGGATCTGGAAGGACAGACTATATGGATTAAATATGACAATACCAAAACTGATAAAGACGTTCTTTCAAAGGAGCTTAAAAAATTAGGATATGAAGGTAAAGAGGTAAATTCCGTTCCCGTTCCTGCTGTCTGATAACCGGGATTTGAACACGGATGGTTTAGCTGCCTCTATCCGCTGCGGTGAACAGCTTAAAATAACTGAAAAATATCCTTCAAATAATTACGGGAACAAACCAAAACGGTTTCTGAGTTTCCGTGATTTATTATTAACTTTGGCGAAAGTCTGAATTTATGTCAAAGTGGTATAGTAAATATTTACAGGTTTATGAGAAGCCTTTTTCTTCTGCGCCCGTAGAAATAGTGGAACAGGTGCGTGCCGGACTGCAAAAACTCCAAAGCGATGATCCTCTTGTAACGGTCTCCGTTATAGGATATAATGAAGAAAAGCGGCTCCTTGCATGTTTATGGTCTCTGAGCGATATGAAATGTAAATATCCCGTGGAGATAATAGGGGTGGATAATGATTCTCCGGACGGGACGTCAGATGTGTTCGGATCGTGCGGGATTCCTTATTATACGGAAACCGGGCATAGCTGCGGATTCGCCAGAATGTGCGGTCTTAGCCATGCCAGGGGGAAATATCATATAAATATAGATTCCGATACAATGTATCCTCCACGTTATGTAGAGACGATGGTAGACGCGCTTGAAAAACCGGGGGTGGTTGGTGCAAGTTCGTTGTGGAGCTATATTCCGGATAAAGACCATTCGCGGCTGGGATTAAAAATATATGAAACCAGCCGTGATATATATTTATTTCTGCAATCTTTTAAGCGTCCGGAACTGAGTGTCCGGGGGCTTGTTTTCGCATACAGGACGGATCTTGCCGTAAAACTTGGTATCCGCACGGATATTAAGCGCGGGGAGGACGGTTATCTGGCATTCGGTCTGAAAAAATACGGTAAAATAGTTTTTGTAAGAAAACGCAAGGCCCGCCCTGTAACGGGATACGGGACGGTTGGAGCCGACGGCTCGTTTTTCAACAGTTTTAAGGTTAGGGTAGTTAAAGTGCTGAAAAATGCCGGAAGCGTCTTTACGAAGAAGGAAGAGTATAGAGACGATTCGTCCAATCTCATAAAATAATAGATTGCGATAGATATTTTTTACGGGAGTAATTCTTATTTTCTTCAAAAGAATTAGTATTTTTGAAAATTTAAAATACTTAGCAAAGCAGTTTATTAAAACTATTAGGGTTATTATGAAAAATTCCGTATTGACACTTCTTATGTTAGTTGTCTCAATATCCTTATTTTCACAGCAATGGGTAAGGATAAACAGAGCAGGTTATCTCCCGGAAGATAAAAAAGTAGCCGTATTCATCTCAGGACTGAAGAGCGATGCCGGGATTTTTACCGTGCATGATGCGGTTACCGGGAAAATTGTGTATGAAGGGGATGTAAAGAGGGCCAACGCTTCGAGATGGGGAATGGAGTGTGCATTCAGACTGGATTTTTCGCAAGTCAATAAGGAAGGAGGATATTATATAGTTTGCGATAGCGCGAAATCTCCTAATTTTAAAATATCTACAGATGTTTATGAAGGCCTGGCCGACTTTCTGCTCGTATATATGAGGCAGCAGAGGTGCGGGGATAACCCTTATAACGATACCGTCTGCCACCGGCATGACGGATATATAGTGGATCATCCCTCCCGGAGCGGGGAAAAAATAGATGTTGCCGGGGGATGGCATGATGCAACCGACTATCTTCAATATCAGACAACTTCCGCCACGGCTGTATATCATCTGATGTTCGCTTATATGGAGCAGGAAGATAAGTCTGTATTTAAGGACGAGTATGATGCTTCCGGGCGGAAAGGGGCCAACGGTATTCCCGATATTCTGGATGAAGCCAGATGGGGACTTGAATGGCTTATGAAGATGAATCCTGAGGACAAGGTCATGTTTAACCAGATCGCCGACGACAGGGATCATGCCGGATTCAGGTTACCGCAATATGATAAAGTGGATTACGGCTGGGGGCCGGGAGAGGGCAGGCCGGTATATTTTGTGACCGGAAAACCGCAGGGACTCGGAAAATATATCAACAGGACTACCGGGGTGGCGTCCGCCGCAGGAAAATTCGCTTCTGCGTTTGCCCTTGGAGCCGCGTTATTTAAAGATATAGATGCCGGTTTTGCCAAAAACATGCAGATAAAAGCAGAACAGGCATATCTGTTCGGAGAAGAAGATCCCGGAACTACGCAGACCGCCTGTCTTAAATCTCCGTATTTTTATGAAGAAGATACATATACCGACGATATGGAACTGGCTGCCGCTACTTTGTATTATTTTACGAAATATGAAGACTGGATACGCAGGGCCGATTACTGGGGGGAGCTTGAACCCGTTTCTCCCTGGATGGAGCTTGGACGGGGGAGGCATTATCAATATTATCCTTTTATAAACCTGGGACATTATTTCCTTGCCGGGAGCGATAAACAGGCTGTTTCGGAGAAATATAAAGAATTTATGAGAAAGGGGCTGAAGGCATTGAAAGACAGGGCTGCAGATGATCCTTTCATGTATGGCGTTCCTTTTCTGTGGTGCTCCAATAATCTGGTTTCCGCAGCGGTAACTCATGCCAGATTATATAATAAGGTAACGGGAGACGAAACCTATGCAGAGATGGAGACTTCTTTGAGGGACTGGCTGCTGGGATGCAACCCCTGGGGTACTTCCATGATAGTAGGATACCCGCAGGGCGCCGATTTTCCGCGTTACCCGCATTCTTCGTATACCGTTATACAGAACGGTGAGCTTACCTGGGGAGGTCTGGTGGACGGCCCTATATACAGGGAGCTTTTTCTTACCAGGGCGGGCAGTTCATTAACGAAGGAGGATGATTATGCTGCATTCAATAAAGGAGTGGCGGTTTACCATGATGATATAGGGGACTATTCCAGCAATGAACCTACTATGGACGGGACGGCGGGACTTGCTTATTATTTTGCTTCTATGGAGAATATGGGAAGGAAGCAGAAGCCGGGCGTTGCTGCGAGGGCGGGGAAAGCCGTATTGGAGACGGTTAAAGATAAGTACGGAGCCGTAATAAGGATAAATCCGGGTGAAAAGAACATATTTCTTGTGTTTACCGCCGATTCTATGTTACAGGGCGGGGATAAGATATTTAAGACTCTTAAAAAAGAGAAAGTTAGAGGTTCTTTTTTTCTTACCGGAAATTGTTTAAGGATGCCGGAGCATAAAGAGTTCATAACTTCAGTTATAGAGGACGGGCATTATGTGGGAGGACATTCCGACAGGCATTTGCTTTATGCGGAGTGGGATAACAGGGATTCTCTTATAGTAAGCAGGACGGAGATAGAACGGGATATTATTGACAACGCCGCGGAACTGGAGAAATACGGCGTTCCTAAGGGTAGTTCTTTATGGTTCCTTCCTCCTTATGAATATTATAATACCGAAAGCGTCAATATAATAAGGGATATGGGATATAAAGTGATTAATTATACGCCGGGAACGGCCACTCCAGCCGATTATACCACTCCCTCCATGAGTTCTTATAAGAGTTCGCAAAAACTTATAGATAAACTATATTCGTTTGAGAAAGCTTTTAACCTTAACGGAGCGGTTATTCTCATTCATCCGGGAGTGCATGATTCCAGGAGCGATAAATTATATAACAGGCTCCGGGAAATTATACAATATATGAAGAAAAAAGGGTACTCATTTAAATCCCTGAACGAGATTTAGCAGTTAATATATATAAAATATAAATGACATGTATAAAATAATAAAGAAACAGATGCTTACGCCTGCAATCTGCCTTATGGAGGTTGAGGCCGTAAGGTTGGCGAAATCCGCACAGCCCGGACAGTTTTTGATCGTAAGGGCGGGAGAGAACGGAGAACGGATACCTCTTACGGTCTGCGATTATGACAGGGAGAGCGGAACCGTAACTATCGTTACGCAGATAGTAGGAGCATCGAGCCGTGAAATATGTAATTTGAATGAAGGGGATTCTTTTACCGATTTTGTAGGCCCTCTGGGACAGCCTTCTGAATTTATACATGAGAGCGACGAAACCCTGCGGAATAAAAGATTCATATTCGTTGCGGGCGGCCTCGGAACGGCTCCTGTTTATCCTCAGGTGAAATATCTGCATGGCAGGGGGGCGAAAGTGGATGTGATAATAGGAGCTAAGAGCGCCGATATGCTTATCATGGAAAAGGAGATGGCTGCGGTTTGCGATAATCTTTATATTTGTACCGACGACGGTTCTAAAGGGGAGAAAGGCCTGGTTACCGCAATGCTTTCCCGCCTGATAAATGAGGGTGAAAAATATGATCAGGCGGTAGCGATAGGGCCTATGATAATGATGAAATTCGTTACTTTGACTGCTAAAGAGTTCGGGCTGCCTCTTATCGTGAGCCTGAATACTTTAATGGTGGACGGAACCGGAATGTGCGGGGCATGCAGGGTTACCGTGGGCGGCAAGACCAGATTCGCCTGTGTGGACGGTCCGGAGTTCGATGCTTATCTGGTGGATTTTGACGAGGCTATGCGCAGACAGACAATGTATAAGGGGCAGGAGAAAGATGCCGATCATAAATGTAAAATAGGAAGGGGCTGATTTTGGGAGAAATATATAATTAATAGAGTAAAGATGGCAAATAGAATACCAAGAGTCCCTGTAAGGGAGCAGGATCCTAAAGTAAGGGCTGCAAATTTCGAAGAGGTTTGTTACGGTTATAATGCGGAGGAGGCTAAACTGGAGGCTTCCAGATGTCTGCAATGCAAAAGGCCGGCATGTGTGAACGAGTGCCCGGTATCGATTAAAATTCCGTTTTTTATAGGTAAGGTAGCGGAGGGTGATTTTGAAGAGGCTGCAAGAATAATTGCAATAGACAGTTCGCTGCCTGCGGTTTGCGGGCGGGTTTGCCCTCAGGAGACGCAATGTGAGGGAAAATGTGTTCTGGGAATAAAGGGAGAGCCTGTCGCCATAGGAAAACTGGAACGTTTCGTAGCCGACTGGAGCCGGGAGAACGGGATTAAGTTCACCGATAAAGCCCGTGAAAACGGCATAAAAGTGGCGGTTGTGGGGAGCGGTCCGAGCGGCCTGGCATGTGCTACTGATCTTGCCAGAGCTGGATATGATGTAACTATTTTCGAGGTGCTTCATAAACCGGGCGGAGTTCTTACATACGGCATTCCGGAATTCAGGCTTCCTAAAGATACTGTCGTGGCTACGGAGATAGAGAATGTAAAGGCGCTGGGTGTCAAGATAGAGACCAATGTTGTGGTAGGGAGAACGGTAACGGTAGATGATCTGATGGACAAGGAGGATTTCAAAGCCGTTTTCATAGGTTCCGGAGCCGGACTTCCAAAATTCATGGGTATTCCTGGCGAAAATCTTAACGGGGTAGTATCGGCAAACGAGTTTCTTACCAGGAGCAATCTTATGCGGGCTTACGAGCCTGATTCTCAAACCCCTATTTATGTAGGAAAGAGAGTGTGCGTGGTAGGAGGTGGAAATGTGGCTATGGATGCTGCAAGGACGGCCTTACGTCTGGGAGCCGAAGTTACGGTAGTTTACAGAAGAACTGAAAAAGAGCTTCCTGCAAGAGTAGAGGAGGTACATCATGCCAAAGAAGAAGGGATAAATTTCCGGCTCCTTACAAATCCGGTTGAGGTTCTGGGAGATGAAAAAGGTTGGGTAACGGGAATAAGGTGCGAGAGGATGGAACTTGGAGAACCGGACGCGAGCGGCCGTCGTTCTCCGGTACGGATACCGGACTCGGCTTTCGATATAGAAACCGATGTTGTGATAATGTCGTTGGGAACTTCTCCTAACCCGCTTATCTCGTCAACTACTCCGGGACTCGAAAGTAATAAATGGGGGTGTCTTATAGCTACCGAAGAGGGTGCTACCACCAGAGATGGGGTATTTGCCGGAGGGGATGCGGTAACTGGAGCCGCCACCGTGATCCTCGCTATGGGTGCAGGGCGTAAAGCTGCTTCTGCGATTGATGAATATATCAAGAAACTATTTTGAATTCATTAATCTCATTCTTTATTAGAGTCTGTTTAAAAATATTTCGAAATAAGGTTAATACACAACTCTTTTATTAATCACTAATATTTTTAAACAGACTCTTAGTTCTTTTTTTCTCTTTTTATCTGCTTACCTTGTTATAGGCCCGTTATTTGCCGCAGTAAGCAGCTTAAAATAGCTTAAATATCCTAAAATAGTTTCGGTAAAAAATCGAAACAGTTTCTAAGAAAAAAATATAAATTCTCATTTGTTTTAAAATAAAAATTATGGCGCAGAAACCAGGTATTCCTAAAGGTACAAGAGATTTCGGACCGGCGGAGATGGCCGGCAGGAATTATATATTCGATACTATACGTTCCGTATTCAAGAAATACGGATATGATCCGCTGGAAACGCCCTCCATGGAGAATCTTTCCACTTTGCTGGGAAAATACGGAGATGAGGGAGATAAACTGTTATTTAAAATACTTAATTCGGGCGACGCTTTTGCCGGGATTGATCCCGGTGAGCTGCAGGATAGCAACTCCCTTTCGCTAAAGGTATGCGGGAAAGGGCTGAGGTACGATCTTACGGTTCCTTTTGCCCGTTATGTGGTACAGCACCGCAACGATCTGGCTTTTCCTTTCAAGAGGTATCAGATACAACCGGTGTGGCGTGCAGACAGGCCGCAGAAAGGCAGATACCGTGAGTTTTATCAATGCGATGTGGATGTTATAGGCAGTAATTCGCTTCTTAACGAACTGGAACTCGTACAGATTACGGACGAGGTTTTCGGAAGGCTGGGAATAAATGTCTGTATTAAGATAAATAACAGGAAAATTTTATCGGGACTTGCGGGGATTATAGGACGTCCCGATAAGCTGGTGGATATTACCGTAGCCATAGACAAGATAGATAAAATTGGACTGGATGCAGTGAAGACCGAACTCTCGGAGAGGGGAATAGATGAAAAAGGTATTGCGCTTATAGAGCCGGTATTGCTGTTAAAGGGCACTACGGGACAGAAAATATCTGCAATGAAAGCCATTCTTTCCGCCTCGGATGCGGGTATGCAGGGGGTTGCCGAACTGGAAGAGTTGTTCGGATATATTGAAGCTGCTGGTATAAAGCAGGAGACAGAGATAGACCTCTCTCTTGCCAGGGGGCTTAATTATTATACCGGGGCGATTTTTGAAGTTAAAGCCAGGGATTTTGCCATAGGAAGCATTTGCGGAGGCGGCAGATATGATGATCTTACTGGTGTATTCGGATTGCCTGATATGTCGGGAGTAGGAATCTCTTTCGGAGCGGACAGGATATATGATGTGCTGGAAGGATTGCGGAAGTTTCCAAAAGATGCCATAGAGGGAACGAAAGTGCTTTTCTCGAACATGGGAAAGGCGGAAGCGGCCTATCTGCTTCCGGTTGTGGCCTCTTTGCGTGCCGGGGGGGTTAATTGCGAGATTTATCCCGATAATGTAAAGTTGAAGAAGCAATTCGATTATGCTGATAAAAAGGGCATTCCGTATTTTGTTATTGCAGGCGAATGTGAGGTATCCGAAGGCCTGCTGAATGTTAAAGAACTTGCTTCCGGAGATCAGAAAACAATAAATAAAGATGAGATATTAGATTTATTTTGAAGAAAAATTTGGCGATATGAAATATTTGCCCTATCTTTGCATTCCCATTAAGGAAATATAGTCTGTATGACTTTGAAATATATCGCGGAGTAGAGCAGTTGGTAGCTCGTCGGGCTCATAACCCGGAGGTCGTAGGTTCGAGTCCTGCCTCCGCTACTAAAAGAGGGCAATTCGTAAGAGTTGTCCTTTTTTAATTTTTCTTTTTATTACCGGATGGATAGTTTATGGAAGATTATATTTTAAGAGAAATTGATAAAATCGGTAAACTGATTCAGGCAGTTCTGCAGAAAGTGGGATTGGTTAAACAATCGGATGAAAGCTGTGTATATCGGGCGGCAAAAGTTGAGTTGTTGGAAAAGTTGAATCTCGATATTGATATTTTGCTGGAGAATGAAAATTTCGTAAATATTCTTACCGGGGAATACGGATTCAGCAATGATAATCTGGAAAAATTTGCCGAATTGTTGTTTGATCTTGCGGTTGCTTCTTATGATGAACCCGAAAGGATGAAATTAATTACCGGTATAAATGCTGTTTATAAATATCTGGATAAACATGAATGCTCTTTTTCGCTTAACAGGTATTATATTCTCAAAGAATTGAAGAAATATACTAAAAACTATTAAACGTATGAAACAGCGTAATCCCATAAGTAAAAACGATCTGAGCATTAAGAAAAAGGACAGGGTGCTGGAGGTCGGCAGCGGGCATAATCCTACCAGGAGGGCTGATGTGATTATGGAGAAGTTCTTATATTCCAATTATCATAGAAGCGGCAATATCAGAATATTCCCGCATCAGTATTTTATAAATGCGGATGCGGAAAAGATGCCTTTTAAGGATAAAGAATTTGATTATGTGATTTGTAATCATGTTCTGGAACATGCCGAAGACCCTGTGATGTTCGTTGACGAGTTGCAGAGGGTTGCCGTGCGAGGATATATCGAAGTGCCGAGTTTTGTAGGGGAGTCACTGTTCCCCAAGAAGTCGCATAAATGGGTTTGTCTTGAGATAGACGGCAAATTGGTTTTATATGAAAAATCCAGGCTTCCGGAAATTTATCCCGATTACGGCACTACTTTTTTAGATTATCTTCCGTATAAAAGTCTGGCTTTACGGATTTTCTATTATTCATATCACCAGGCGTATACTGTAAGATACGAATGGAAAGACAGTATTGATATTATTGTAAATCCTGCGGAGGCATATTATAAAGATTTTTTTACAAAATCATGGACAAACCTTATGAGGGATACTATTTTTCCTTCCCGTTCCAAATGGGAAGATATAGCGATTTCTTTAAGAGTGTTCTTTCACATGCTCTTTGTAGCGTTAAAAGAGAAATTAGGCACGGGAAAAGCTATAACGCTGGATGAATATATGGAGCTGAAAAATAAAAAAAAGAAGCCTTGAAAGATTTATTTTGAGACAATCTTCTTATTTTATATATTTACAAATTAAAGAATAATTAACCATATAATGAAGAAAAAGATATTAATTGTCGATGATAAAGAGTCGATCGCGAAGGTTATATCATTTTATCTCGTTTCGGAATATGATTTCATATATTTTGAGAATCCTTTGAAAGCTATTTCCTGGCTCCAGCAGGGAGATGTTCCGGATCTTATAATTTCGGATATAAGGATGCCGGAAATGACGGGCGATAAGTTTCTTTCGTACCTGAAGAATAATGAGTTGTTCAAAGCTATTCCCGTTATAATGTTGTCAAGCGAAGACAGTACCAGCGAACGTATAAGATTGCTGGAGGAAGGAGCCGACGATTATATCCTGAAGCCGTTCAACCCTATGGAGATAAAGGTAAGAATTAAAAAAATTATAGGTTGAAGACAGTATATGTATATATAGGTGAAGATAATAATGTAAGTTCTCATTTCAGAGGTCTTCTGGACGGGAGCGGAGAGTTTGTCGCATGTTCTAATTATGTGGAGTCTATTAATATCATAAAGGAAAATTCATCAAAAAGCGATTGTGTAATTGTTTTTTATCATAAAGATAAACTTCTGCTGGATGTGCCGAGAATAAAATTTATACGGGAAAAATATCCTTATGCATATATTGTTCTTATAACCGGGCTGCTGAAGGATTCCGAGCGCGCGGGGTATCTTTCGGCAGGGGTAAATGATACGGTTTCTACGGATGTGGAACAGCGGAAGTTGCGGAATGCCGCCCAGTTTATTTCCAATAATGTGAAAACTATTCTTTCAAGAGAAGTACGTCCTTCCCGGAAAGAGGATATATCTACATTTTATCTGCCGTTATGGAAGCGTTTGTTCGATATAATATTTTCAGTTTGCGCCCTGGTATTTTTATTTCCGGTATTTATAATAGTGGCTCTGGCAATATATGTAGAGGATAGGGGAAAAATAATATATAAAGCCAAAAGGGTGGGGAGCAATTATCACGTATTCGATTTCCTTAAATTCAGGAGCATGTATATGGATGCGGACAAACGGTTAAAAGAGTTTAATAAACTTAATCAGTACTCTTCAGCAAAAGAAGAAGTGAAAACGAGCGCCCTCGCTTCATTTAACTTTGGTGACGATACGCAGTTCGACGAGGCGTCTATTAAGGATTTTCTTGTGTCGGACGATTTCGTAATACCGGAGAAAGAGTTCAATAATGCAAGGAGCGAGGAGCAGGGAAAGGCATTCGTAAAACTGGAAAATGATCCTAGAGTTACAAAAGTGGGACGTTTTATAAGAAAATACAGTATAGACGAATTGCCTCAACTGGTAAATATCTTAAGGGGGGATATGTCCGTTGTGGGTAACAGGCCACTGCCATTGTATGAAGCGGAACTGCTTACCGGAGATGAATATGTGGACAGGTTCTTTGCTCCCAGCGGACTTACCGGATTATGGCAGGTGGAGAAAAGGGGAGATGCGGGTAAAATGTCGCCACAGGAACGTAAGATGCTTGATATACAGTATGCCAGGACATTTAATTTTTGGCTCGATGTGAAAATTATATTGAGAACGGTTACTGCTTTTATTCAAAAGGAAAATGTATGATATTATGTATACAAAATTTTTATTATTCTTATTTTTTTTGTCGGGAGTTACGGCTTCTGCTCAGAATAATATAGATAGCGTTTTATTCGATCGTATGAATATGATAGGCAGGTATGAAGGAGAGGCTTTATTCCTGGATGATTCTACGCAGATAGTGCTTCCTCCCGTTTCCGTCCTGATTGAAAACGCCAGGACGAGTGCGCAGGTTTTATTTTACCAGACCCAGAAGGAAGCGGACGACAGGGAGCTTAAAAGTATAAGAAGGAAATGGCTCGATTATATAAAGCTCAATGCTTCTTATCAATACGGGGTTACGAATAGTTATCTGATGTATGCCCAGAGCGGAATTATTGTTCCTCCGAGCGACAGATATACTAATCAGGCACAGTCTTATTATCTGCTGGGGGCAGGTATTTCATTGCCTTTGACGGAAATATTCGACAGGCGCAACAGGATAAAGAAGCAGAAGACGATAACCAGGGAAAAAGATTACCAGGCCCAGATGTGGCATGATGATCAGGCGATTAAAATAGTCGAGTGCTATACTATGGCAATGGAGAATATAGTGATGATAAAACCGTTGCTGGAGGATTATACAATTTCCAGCGCCCAATATGCCGTATCGGAAATCGATTTTATTAAAGGTAAACTTACCATACAGGAGTTGAATAAACAGAAAACGATAGTGGCGAAATCGAGAGCGGATATGGAAAGGAATAAAATGTCGCTTCTTAAAAACATCCTTAAACTGGAGATTTTGTCGAATACGAAAATAATTTCTATGAATGATAATTTTTAACCGGCTATGAATAATATATTTGTAACAATAATAGTTTTCCTTTACAGGATACGCTGGTGGTTGTCGATAGGAACCATTGCAGTTACTTTATGGGTTATATATCTTACTATTGATATGACTAAACAGTATGAAGTAAATACGACGGTTTATACGGGTATTGTATCGGGATATGATTTGCAGTCCGGGGACAATGTATCCGTCAATCAGACCGGAGTCAGTAATGCAATGGATAATCTTCTTAATATCCTTGTTTCTAAAGCGACTCTCAACAGGGTTTCTTTAAGGCTTTTCGCACAGCACATGATGTACGGGAACCCCGATAAGGACAACAAATATATAACGGCAAATAATTTCAGGACATTGTATGCTAGCGTACCACAGGATGTAAAGGATCTGATCGACAAATCATCCGAAGAGAATACTTTGAAAAAGCTTTATGCTTACCAGGAGCGGTCTTATGATAATTATGTGTACGGGTTATTTAACTGGACGTTGCCTTTTTACAGTTATGAGGCGTTAAAGAATATAATGGTAAGAAAGGTAGGAAGCAGCGATATGATAGATATTTCTTACCAGTCATCCGATCCGGGTATAGCATATAATACTCTTATTATTTTAACGGAAGAGTTTGCCAACCAGTACGCTAATTTAAGATACGGAGAGACCGACAGCGTTATAAAATATTTTGAGGAAGAGCTTAGCAAGGCCAGACGGAATTTGACCAGGGCGGAAGATTCTCTTACTATGTACAGCATGGATAACATGGTTATAAATTATGACGAACAATCCAAGCATGTTGCCGCACTGAGCCGTGATTTTGAACTGGCTTACGAGCAGATACTATTAAAGTACGAGGGAACTAAAAAACAGATATCTGTTCTGGAATCCAGGATAGGGGAATATGCGGCAAGGACTAAATCCAGCGAGGAGTTCCTTGCGACGACGCGGAAGATAAATGATCTTGCCACGCAGATTTCGCAACTGGAGATATTCAGAAATAAAACTCCGGAAGATATGGCGAAGATCAGGGCGCTTAAAACCCGCCTGGACAATGAAGAAAAGAAATTTAAAAGTTTTACGGAATTATTTGCCGAAGCCCGGTATTCATCAGAAGGTATTTCAAATCTCTCTTTTATAGAACAATGGTTACAGGCTACCGTGGATAACGAAAAAGCTAAGGCAGAACTTAAAGTCATGGAGGCACGGCGGGTGGAACTGGATAATAAATATATTAAACTGTCTCCCGTGGGTACTACCATTAAAAGGATAGAGAGGGAGGTCTCTTTTACGGAGAGCGTTTACATAAATATATTACATAACCTTAGCCAGGCGAGGCTGAGGAAAAAGAATCTGCAGCTTACCGGAGCTTCTTTGCAGGTTATAAACCCTCCTATATTTCCTCTTATTTCCAAACCTACAAAACGTAGGTTTATTGTGGCCGGGGCAGCTTTAGGCTCATTTTTGTTTATCCTGGGCATATTTATGATAATAGAATTGCTGGACAGGACTTTGCGTGATAAACGGAGGGCCGAGATTATTACGGGCGTGAAAGTGATAAGCGCATTTCCCGTGCCGATGAAGTTCAGACACAGGATTTATAATAAGAAGTGCGAGGAGATTGCCGACAGATATACGGTAAATGCCCTTATGAACTTTAATAAGATAGACGGCCGGCTTGTCGTTAATCTATGCAGTATCCATGAAAACGGAGAGAAAGAAAGAATTGCGCAAAGGCTCTATTCCGAATGGCAGCAATCCGAACTGAATATAAAAATGGCTGTAAGCGGGGAGGATTTCTTTATGGAATCCAAGGAATATATATTTGCTGATGGAGTCGTGAGTCTTTTGGATGCGGATGGAGCCGATGTGGTTATAGTAGTGTTGCCGGCCCTCGATAAGGCTCCCGTACCGGAGAAGCTGCTTTCCGGTTCGAGCATTAACCTGGTGCTGGCGGATGCAAATTCCGTATGGCGTGAAGCGGATCAGTTATTATTGGATAATCTTGTTTCGAGATCAGACAGGACTCCGGTAAAATTATCTCTCAATATGTGCAGCAAGACGACTGTAGAGACCTTTACGGGGCTTCTTCCTCCTTATACCAAGATCAGAAGATTTATATACAGGATACTCCAGTTGGGTATTACTTCAAAATAAATTTCAGATTCTATGATACGGGAAGCAGAGAAATATAATTCTGTCCGGAAACTGCTGTGTGATGCCGGATTATATATCGCCGTAATAGTGGTATGCGGCCTTCTGCTTATAGGATACGCAGCTTTCGCGTACGGTGCTCTTCCCGCTCTTGCGGCAGGTATGATTCCTATAGGGGTTGCTCTTTTCGTGATAGGTTTGCAGAGGCCAAGAGAGGCGTTTTTTGCTTTTTTTATAATGAATTATTTCATTATGGGAATAGACAGATATTCGAAAGGAGCCGCTTTTCCTTTCGGAACGGTGATAGATGTTTTTATAGCTTACCTGGCTTTGGTACTGGTTCTGCAGAGGATTTTTAATAGTTCGCGGGATGAAAAGCAGGGAAAACTGAACGGGTTTACTTTTGTCTCTTTTATCTGGCTTTGTTATACTTTTTTCGAACTGTTCAATACCGGCGGGATGATGAGCGCGTGGCTGACTTCGTTCCGGGGAGTAGCCCTCCACATGTTTGCAGTATCTTTTTTTGCTCCTTTAATAATCACGAGATTCAAGGATTTTAAAATATTTCTGGGTATATGGTCGGTATTGACCGTACTGGCAGTGCTGAAAGCCTTGGCACAGAAATTTATAGGGTTCGATGATGCGGAAATGTACTGGCTGTTCGTATCGGGAGGACAAATTACCCACCTGATAGGATACGGCGTAAGATATTTTTCTTTCTTTACGGATGCGGCGAATTTTGGGGCCGCTATGGGAATGTCGGCGACCGTATTTGCAATATGCGCTATTTTCATCCGCAAAACACGGCTGAAAGTATGGTTTGCAGCAGTTGCGTCCCTGGCGCTGTACGGGATGTTGATTTCCGGGACGAGAGCGGCGCTGGCCGTACCTTTTACTGGGTTTTCGGTGCTTGTGTTTTTATCGAGGAAGCCTAAACTTATAATAGTTTTTTCTTGTTTGCTGCTTGCGTTTTTCTGTTTCCTGAAATTTACATATATAGGTCATGGAAATTATATGATAAGAAGGATGAGGTCGGCTCTTAATCCCAATGATCCTTCGATGGTTATCCGAACCGAGAATAAAGCGAAACTAAAAGTATATATGGCAGATAAGCCGTTCGGGGCAGGATTGGGAATGGGCGGCGTGAAAGCGAAGAGATATACCGGGGCCGAGACATATCTCTCTACCATACCTACGGATTCGTGGTTCGTAATGTTATGGGTGGAGACGGGTATCGTAGGATTGGTATTGAATCTCGCCATTCTTGCCTATATTATGGGATTCGGTGTTTTCCAGGTTTTATTCCGTATAAAAAACGATTTGCTCAGGGGGCTTAATATTGCGATGATCGCCGGATGCAGCGGTATGATAGCGGCCTCTTATGCCAATGAGATTCTGGGACAGATACCTAACGGTATAATAATTTATACCTCTATGGCGATGATCTTTTTAAGTCCATTATTCGATAAAGAGCTTTCGGCAGCCGGGGAGGACAGGAAGAATTTAGCAGAGAAGAATGAAGGACAGTGATTTAATATCAATCATTTCCGTTAATTTCAACGGTCTTGAAGATACATTGGAGATGATAGATTCGGTTATCTCCAACATATCTTTATCTTATGAGATAATCATTGTGGATAATGCTTCGTGCGGGAACCAGGCGGAGGAGGTAAAGGCCCGGCATCCCCAGGTAGTAACTATAAGGAGCGAAACTAATCTGGGATTTGCCGGGGGAAATAATCTCGGAATAAAGGCTGCTAAAGGGAACTATTTGTTTTTTCTCAATAATGATACGGTTATTAAAGATGATTCTTTACAGTATCTTGTAGAGAGGCTTGAATCCTCTTCCCGGGCCGGAGCGGTTTCTCCTAAAATAAGATTTGCCTGGGGGAATTCTCCGGTACAGTTTGCAGGATATACCGTATTGTCGGGAATAACGCTAAGGAACTTTTTGATAGGCTTTATGAAGCCGGACGACGGCTCTTATGATACTCCTGCGCTTACTCCCTATATCCACGGAGCGGCTTTTATGGTAAAGAGGGAAGTAATAGAGAGGGCGGGAGTGATGCCGGAGCTGTTTTTTCTCTATTATGAGGAACTGGACTGGAGCGAAAGGATGAGGGCCGCCGGATATGAATTATGGTATGAACCGCGGGCGGTTGTATATCATAAAGAGAGTCGTTCTACGGGAATTGTAAGTCCTCTTAAAGTTTTTTACATGACAAGAAACAGGCTTGTTTATGCCGTGAGGAACAGAAAAGGGATAAAATGTATTATGAGTATAATTTATCAGATTTTAATAGCCGTTCCTAAGCAGAATTCAGTATATTTGCTCAGGGGGAAACCGGGGCTTGTAAAAGCTTCTCTGCGGGGTATTAAAGAATTTTTTAAAAATTACGGTAAATGGCGGGATTAAGTATAATAGATACTGTTTTGTTTATAGCGCTATCCGTTCAGATTGTCTATTTATTCGTTTTTGCCTTTTCCTCTTTATGGAATTTCAGGGAAAAATATCCCAGGGTAAAAAAACGTTACCGTTTTGCCGTACTTATTCCGGCATATAAAGAGGACAGGGTTATTGAGAAAAGCGTAGCTTCCGTATTGGAGCAGAATTATCCGTCCGGTATGGTTGATATAATTGTCATATCGGACAAAATGGGAGATGCAGTTAATGAGAGGCTTTCAAGGCTCCCGATAATATTGCTTAAGCCGGTATTCGGCGAGAGTTCCAAGGCGAAAGCGCTTAATTTTGCAATAGATTATCTGGAGCGGCAGGCGAGTGAAGTGGAAAGGAAAGATTTTGATATTGTTACCATACTGGATTCCGATAATATTGTGGAACCGGAGTATCTGAGCGATATTGCCGATGCTTATGATATGGGAATGAAAGCCGTACAGGCTCACAGGATTGCGAAGAACAGGAATACCCCTACCGCCGTGATGGATGCCGTGAGCGAGGAGATAAATAATTCGATATTCAGAAAAGGGCATGTCAATATGGGCGTTTCATCGGCTCTGATAGGTTCAGGAATGGCTTTCGATTACAAATGGTTTGCCTCCAATATAAGGAACGCTTCAACGGCCGGTGAAGATAAGGAGCTTGAGGTCATGTTGTTAAAGCAGGGTGTCTTTATAGATTATCTCGAAGATACTTTTGTGTATGATGAAAAGGTTTCGCAATCTTCCGTTTTTTATAATCAGAGACGGAGATGGCTTGCCGCTCAGTTCGGAGTGCTTGCCTCTTCGTTGAAAGAATTGCCGGGCGCTGTTTTTTCGGGTAATATAGATTATTGCGATAAATTGATTCAGTGGATGATGCTTCCCAGGGTGGTGCTTATGGGTTTGATACTTTTTATGTCTGTTTTTACCCCTTTTTTAGTGTTCTCCTGGGCTGTTAAATGGTGGATTTTATTATTGATGCTTATGTTTGCTCTGGCTTTTGCCGTGCCGGATTATCTTGTAGACCGGAATTTCAGGAAAGCAGTAGCGAATGTTCCTCTCTTAGGATGTATGATGTTTATTAATTTATTCAGGCTTAAAGGGGTAAATAATAGATTTATTCATACGGAGAAGAAAGGAGTATGAACCGGACATTAACTTTTTTAATCACACATTTGGGTTCATGCAGTGATTTAAACAAGTTAATGAGAGAGCGAAGCGGCTACTATCGCTCTAAAAATTTTTTGTATAATTGAAATAAATAAAAAATTTTTAAACGTATGAACCGAACATTAACTTTTTTAATCACAAATTTGGATTCATGCAGTGATTCAAACAAGTTAATGAGAGAGCGAAGCGGCTACTATCGCTCTAAAAATTTTTTATAAATTGAGGCGTAAGCCTTAAAAAATTTTTAAACGTATGAAAATAGCTATTGAAGCTCAAAGGATATTCCGTACTAATAAGCATGGGATGGATTTTGTAATTCTGGAAGCCTTAAAGTGCCTCCGGAAGCTCGATACCGTAAATGAATATTTTGTTTTTGTAGCCGGAGGAGAAGATAGATGCCTGGAACCTTCCTCCAATATGCATATAATAGAACTCAAATGTCCTTCTTATCCGTTATGGGAGCAATATGCTTTGCCGCGTGCGGTAAAAAAGGTAAAAGCCGATATTCTACATTGTACCAGCAATACGGCTCCGGTATTCTGCAAAGTTCCTCTGATACTTACGCTGCATGATATAATTTTTATGGAAAAGAGGTTGCATGCAAGCAGATCCCTGTACCAGAATATGGGATGGTATTACAGGAAACTTGTAGTTCCCCGTATAATTCCGGAATGCAGAAAGATAATAACCGTATCGGAATTCGAGCGGGGAAGAATAACGCAGACGCTAGGATTGCTTCCCGATAAAGTAGTTGCGATTTATAACGGATATAACCTGCATTTTAAACCGATAAGCGATTATTACGGGGTTACTAAAAAGTATCTGCCTGAAAAAGAGTATCTGTTCTTTCTGGGCAATACCGATCCCAAGAAAAATACATTGAGAACCCTTAAAGCATACAGTATTTATCTTAAAAAATCAGAAGAGAAGCTCCCTTTGCTTATAGCCGATCTTAAAGAGACGGTAGTGGATATTATATTGAAGGAAGGTGATATGGAGAATATTAAAACTTATCTCAGATTCGGGGGATATATTGGCAATAGTTCTCTTCCTTATATTTACAGCGGTGCTAAAGTTTTTATATATACCTCTTTAAGAGAGAGTTTCGGTATTCCTGTTCTTGAAAGTATGGCTTGCGGTACTCCCGTGGTAACTTCGGATACGTCCGCTATGCCTGAAATTGCGGGAGAGGGGGCCATTCTTACCGATCCTTTTGATCCGGAGGCCATTGCTGGTGAAATATTAAAGCTGGAACAGGATAAACGGTTTTATGACCGGCAGGTGGAATACGGGCTGGAGCGTGTAAAGCGTTTTTCATGGGAACGGACAGCCGAACAGATGTTAAAGCTATATAATTCAATACTATAATATTAGTTGTTATGTTGGAGAACAGACCCGGATTAAAGAAGTTTTTACTTTATCTTATCAATCATCCTTATACCGCCAGGCCGAGGGTCTGGATGAGATGGTTTGTAATACCGTTTATTATAAAGAGAGGTAAAGGCTCCGTAATAAGACGGAAAGCCAGGCTGGATATTATTCCGTCAAAAAAGCTGATAGTGGGCAGAAGAGCTATCATAGAGGATTATGTTGTGATTAATAACGGAATGGGAGACGTTATAATAGGGGATAATTCGCATATTACTCCCAGGGTTACCGTTGTAGGGCCGGTTAAACTGGGAAATAATGTTATTCTTGCGAACGGGGTTCATATCTCCGGACTGACGCATAATTATGAAGATGTAGATATGCCGGTTTCAAAGCAGGGTGTTTCTACAAACCCCGTAATTATAGAAGACGATGTATGGATAGGAGGTAACAGTTGTATAAATCAGGGTGTCCATATAGGCTCGCATTCTATGGTTGGAGCAGGGAGCGTCGTTACCAAAGATATTCCTGCTTATTCCGTGGCCGCAGGTAATCCGGCCAGGCTGATCAGGCAGTATAATTTCAAAACTAAAAAATGGGAGAGGGTATAATGATTGCGGGAAGGGATTTTATTTTTACCGGCCTTCAGCCGTGGGATATTCCCATAGGATTCAATGCTAAGGATATTGCTATGGAAATATCCAGGAATAACAGGGTTTTATATATAAATACCCCTCTTGATATTAAGACATATTATACGGGGAGAGATACTCCCGATAATATACAGCGGAAAAATGTTATAAGGAAGAGGCTCCCGGCTTTAAGACGGATTTCCTCTTCTTTGTGGGTTCTCGATCTGCCTTTCGCTATTCTGCCTATAAACTTCCTTCCTGACGGATTTATTTTCGACTTCTTTAATTATCTTAATAACAGGAAGATATATTCTTATGTGAAAAAGGTTATAAAGAAACTGGACTTTAAGGATTATATATTATTCATAGATAATGACGTGTACAGGAGTTTTTATGCGCGTAAAATGCTCAGGCCTGCAATGTCGGTTTATTACAGAAGGGATAATCTTGCTACCGGTTTCTGGCTGCGGCATATTTCGAGGCTCGAACCTCAGTTGTGCGCCGGCAGCGATATTGTCGTTGCCAACTCTGCGCATCTGGCGGATATGGTTCGCATGTATAATCCGAAAGCTTATGATGTGGGGCAGGGATTGGACCTTTCTGATTATGATCCGGATAAAAATTATACGATACCGGAGGATATTAAAAATATTCCCGCTCCGGTAGTGGGATATGCCGGCTGGATAACCTCTTTAAGACTGGATGCGGATTTGTTGTATGACGTGGCTGCTGCAATGCCGGAAATATCTTTCGTAATGGTTGGCAGCGAAGACGGGTATTTTGCAGGGCATAAACTGCATACTTTGGGGAATGTTTATTTCCTGGGGCTTAAAGTTGCAAAACAGATACCCGGTTATATAGCGGCATTTGATATATGTATTAATCCGCAGCTTGATAATGAAATAACGGTAGGGAATTATCCGCGTAAGATCGACGAGTATTTGTCTCTGGGAAAAAGGGTTGTGGCTACAAAGACCAGGGCTATGGAGATGTTCGGCGCTTATGTGCGGAACTGCACCGGGGCTGATGAATATATTAAAGCGATAAAAGAAGCGCTCGGAGATAATTCGGCGGAAAGGGCTGCCGCAGGTATTGCTTTTGCACGAACCCATACATGGGAGAATTCGGTAAAAAAAATATATTCGCATATTGCAGAAAATTTTTTGTAAAATGAACGCTGTTGAAATTATATTCTGGATAGCGGTCGCTATTGTTTTTTATACCTATCTGGGATACGGTATCCTGTTGTGGCTGGTTGTAAAATTGAAAGAGTTTTTCGTAAAACCTGAGAAAATCGCTCTTTCCCCGGATAAGGATCTGCCGGATGTGACTCTTTTTATAGCGGCTTATAATGAGCAGGATATAGTGGATGCGAAAATGGCGAACTCCCTCTCCCTGGATTATCCGCCGGATAAATTTACTATATTGTGGGTTACCGACGGTTCGGATGATAACAGTATGTGTATGCTTGAACGGTATGTTGCAGCCCGTACGGATAAATATCCGGTTATAATGGCGGAGCATATTCCCCGGAGGGCAGGTAAAGCTGCGGCGTTTAACAGGGGTATGGAGTTCGTAAAATCTCCTGTTGTCATTTTTACCGATGCCAATACCATGCTTAACAGGGGAGCGGTGAGGAATATGGTGAGAGAGTTTACCGATATTAAAGTGGGATGTGTGGCGGGAGAGAAGCGGGTCAGCGATAAAATGAGTATAAAGGGGGAAGAACGGCTGCCCGCGACTGGTGATGCCGCATCTGCGGAGGGAATATACTGGAGGTACGAATCGGCGCTGAAGGCCCTCGATTACAGGTTATATTCCGCAGTGGGCGCCGCCGGAGAATTGTTCGCAATAAGGAGCCGTTTATTTGAAAAGTTATCTCCCGATACTTTGCTGGATGATTTTATACTTTCGATGAGGATTGCGCAAAAGGGATATAAAATAGCTTATTGCAGCGATGCTTATGCAGTCGAAGGGACGTCGGCGAATATTAAGGAGGAGGGAAAAAGGAAAATACGTATTTCTGCAGGAGGGCTTCAGTCTGTATGGAGATTGTTGCCGTTGCTGAATATATTTAAGTACGGCATTCTGAGTTTTCAGTATATTTCCCACAGGGTTTTAAGGTGGACGGTTACCCCGGTGTTTCTGCTTGTGCTTCTGCCTCTGAATATCGTCCTGCTGGGAGAACACCGGATATATGATATTATTTTTTTCTTTCAGATATTGTTTTATCTTGCGGGAATTGCCGGGGGGATTTTGTCGGCAGCGGGTAAAAAGAATAAGATATTATTTGTACCGTATTATTTCCTGTTTATGAATTATAATGTTTTCAGGGGTGCGGTGTACATCTGTAAAAAGAAAACGGGGGTTTGGGAGAAAGCAAAGAGAAGATAATGCGGGTTTTAATAAAAAAAACTTTACATTTGCACATTACATTAGTATCCGAGAATAATTATGATTAGAAAGATTCTTGTAACCGGGGGAGCCGGTTTTGTCGGTTCTCATTTATGCAGACGGCTTGTAAACGAAGGACATGACGTTATATGCCTGGATAATTATTTTACCGGACAAAAAGAGAATGTAAAGGACTTGTGGCACAATCCTAAATTCGAACTTGTAAGACATGATGTTATAAATCCTTATTTTGCTGAGGTGGATGAGATTTACAATCTTGCATGTCCCGCTTCACCGATACATTATCAGTATAATCCTATAAAGACCACGAAAACTTCCGTACTAGGGATCATAAATATGCTGGGGCTGGCAAGGGAGGCGAAAGCAAGGATAATGCAGGCTTCTACGAGCGAAGTTTACGGAGATCCCGTACACTCTCCGCAGAAGGAGAGTTATTGGGGAAACGTGAACCCGATAGGGGAACGTTCCTGTTATGACGAGGGAAAACGCATTGCCGAGACGTTGTGTATGGATTATAATAAGATGTATAACGTTAAAATAAAG
This sequence comes from uncultured Muribaculaceae bacterium, assembly GCA_964449975.1. Classification (GTDB taxonomy): domain Bacteria; phylum Bacteroidota; class Bacteroidia; order Bacteroidales; family UBA932; genus Egerieousia. The sequence goes on along the minus strand of CAYVED010000010.1, from coordinate 7,199 downwards.
ATTATAAGGATATTTAATACTTATGGCCCCAACATGCATCCCAACGACGGCCGTGTAGTATCGAATTTTATAATGCAGGCTCTTAAAAACAGGGATATTACAGTCTACGGCGACGGCAGCCAGACAAGGAGTTTTCAATATATAGATAACCTGATAGAAGGAATGATAAAGGTTATGGCTACCGGAGATGATTTTACAGGGCCTATAAATCTGGGGAATCCGCATGAACTTTCGGTATTGGCGCTGGCGAAAAAAATAATAGAGATGACAGGGTCAGGATCTAAGATAACTCTTAAACCGCTTCCGCAGGACGATCCTAAGCAAAGAAGGCCGGATATTACTCTGGCCAGGGAAATAATAGGTTATAATCCCAATATAGCTTTGGAAACGGGACTTGCCCATACTATTGAATATTTTGAAAAATTATTAATGTCAGGAAATATTTAGCGCTGTATTATGAACGTATCCGTAGACCCCAGGGAATTTAAAATACTAGTGGTTGATGATGTTGTTTCCAATGTGATTTTACTAAAGGCGCTTCTTACCAAAGAGCAATATCAGATAGTTACTGCTACGAATGGCGAGCAGGCGCTTTCAATTCTGGGTAAAGAGATGCCGGATCTGGTGTTGCTGGATGTTATGATGCCCGGAATGAACGGGTTTGAGGTGGCACAGAGGATGAAAAACGAGACGCTGTACTGTGGGATACCAATCATATTTCTTACTGCCCTGAATGCTTCTTCCGATATAGTGCAGGGGTTTAAGATGGGTGCGAACGACTTTATTTCCAAACCTTTCAATAAAGAAGAGCTTATAATACGGATTACTCACCAGATATCTCTGGTAGCAGCGAAGCGTATAATTACCAAACAAACCGAAGAACTGAAAAATACCATAAACGGGAGGGATAAGCTGTATTCCGTCATTGCGCATGATCTGCGTTCTCCGATGGGTTCCATTAAAATGGTGCTTAACATGTTGTCGGTGAGCCTTACCAAAAAGCAGATAGGGGACGATCTTTACGATTTTCTCAATATGGCTAACCAGACAGCGGAAAATACTTTCAGTCTGCTCGATAACCTGCTTAAATGGACAAAGAGCCAGATAGGCCGCCTGAACGTAGTGTATCAGGAGTGCGATATTTCGGAGATGCTGGCGGATATTATAGATATTTTCCGTCTGGTAGCGCAGGTAAAAAACGTGAGTCTTATCTTCAGGAATCCGGATAACCATATACCGGTAAGGGCCGATATAGATATGATAAAGACGGTAATGCGCAATCTTCTCAGCAATGCCGTGAAATACAGTATGGAGGGAGGCTCGGTGGAAATAACTTCGGAAGATGCTGGCGATTTTGTATATGTACATGTCAGGGATAACGGTACGGGTATAAAAAAAGAAGATCAGAACAAATTACTGGATATGAGTTCGCATTTTACCACGTTCGGGACTGCCAATGAGGAAGGTTCCGGCCTCGGATTGCTTCTGGTAAAGGATTTTGTGGAGAAGAACGGAGGAAAGCTGTGGTTCGAATCGGGAGAGGGGACAGGTTCCGTATTCAGCTTCTCGGTACCGAAGGTTGCGTATCCGTAAATTCCAGTTCGCTGATTACCGGATTATGGTCGCTCCACTCTTTATCCGGAGAGAAATATTTTACCGACTCCATCCCCCGCGAATGAAATATATAGTCTATGCGCAGTATTTTTCCCAGATATTTATATGTGTACATATAGCCTTGTCCTCCCTCTTTGAATCCGTCTTTTAACTGACTGGCAGTACGGTTATATACATAAGAGAGGGGCGTCTCGTTAAAGTCTCCGCAAAGAATTACCGGATACGTCTGTTTTTCAATCAGGGCGGAAAGGATTTCTATTTGCTGAACTCTCATCACGGCACTCCAGCTCATGCGTGCGGTCAGCGTTTTGGCTATCTCTATTGTGCCTATATCCCCTCCGGCTTTTTTTATCTCTTTCGCATCCATATCGGTCGTACTTACCCCCGTCGATTGCAGGTGAGTATTTATCAATATTATTTTAGGAGATAATCCTATCAGTGAGTCCGTGACGTTCTTTGCCAGCGAATCCCTGATATGCAGGGGAATGTCAGCAATGCTGTCGGGAAGCACGGAATATTTACGCAAAGCCTCCGAGGTCTCTTTATCTATAAGCTCTTTGCCGCATAATGCCACCGTACTTATTATATATCCGTCATTCGAGGATGGATATTGTTCGTATCTGCTCTCCGTTATGGGATATTTGCTGTAGACGGCAAGCTGTATATTCTTGTTATCCGCATTCGATATGCTGTAAGGGTACGCATCCATTATCCTGCCTACGGTATCTTTGAATCTTCCCTGAAGAGCGTATTCCTGGAAGCATGCTATGTCTATATTCTGCGATTGAAGGAAGTCTGCCATGGTATGTGCGAATCTTATGCCGTCTTTGTTTAAGAAGTTTCCGGTATTATATGTGAGTATTCTGAGGTTATTTTCTTTTTCTTTTTGCATTAATATTTCCGCCGTTTTTTTGTCGTTGAATCTGTATATTGTTGTATAATAGTTGTAAGATCCCGCTATCGCGGCAGCCGGAATAAGACATATAAGCCATTTGCGGCGTATAAGCCAGTAGATTGCATAAAATATATTGAGTATTATAAGCACGGGGAGTAAAAGCCCGGTAAAATATGAAAGTGCGGAACTGTTTGCTGAATTACACGGATTTGCCGCCGTAAGTGTTATTACCGCTATTATTGCCGTCAGTATTATCGATAGTCCGTATATTAAAAATGAGGTAGCTTTCCTGCCCATATATTTTTACAGTTGTTTCCCGTTTCCTGTAGAACGAGTGCCTGTTTCGGAGAGTTCTGCCGGAAGTTTTCTCCGGTTTCGCAAAATTATTAAAAATTGTCGAATATGTGATTGATAATTTAGTATTTTTGCAAAATATTAGATAAGATATTTTTGTTAAAATTTTCTACGATGGATTATAATACGCAACGCGAAAAATTGCTTATGCCGGAATATGGGAGGCATGTGCAGGAAATGATAAATTATGTGAAGAACCTTCCCGATAAAGAGAAACGGAATGAGCAGATACAGGCTGTCGTAGCCGTAATGGGAACCTTGAATCCGCAATTGAGGGATATAAATGATTTTAAACATAAACTTTGGGATCATGTACAGATAATATCCGACTTTGAGATAGATATAGATTCTCCTTATCCTACTCCCACCAAAGAGACCCTTACTACGAAACCTAATCCTATACCTTTGCAGAAAGCGCCTATAAAAGCTGCCCATTACGGCAGGAATATCCAGAATATGATAGAGGTTATCGCCGCAAGGGAGGACGACCAGGTAAAGACCAATATGATAAAAACCTTAGCCTCTTATATGAAACAGCAGTATCTTATATGGAATAAGGATTCGGTAAGTGAGGAGACCATATTTAAAGATATATATAATCTTTCGGAAGGGAGAATAACCGTTCCTGAGAGCGTACATATAGGGATGGGCGTATCCGACCAGGGGCATCAGAGAAGTATGTCTTCACGTAACAGCAACTACCGCAACAGCGGAAAGGGTAAAGGAGGCGGTAACAATAATAATAAGCGCTGGAAGAGCAGTAAATAATGGCAAGGCAGAGAAAGGACAAGCTATCTAAAAAAGAAAGAGCGGCGGCCAAAGCCGAAACATCGGTTCCGGGGAAAAAGGACGGTATGTATCTTATATGCGGTCTGGTTTCGCTGGCGGTGGCTGTATTTACTTTCATATCGTTGATCTCCTATTTATTTACATGGGCGGAAGATCAGAGCTTGTTTGCCGATAAAGATCTGCTGAATAAATTCATAGATGTAGAGAACGACGGGGGAACTATTGGACTGTATTGGGCAAATTTTCTGATTACCAAATTGTTCGGTTTGGGAGCGTTCATAGTGCCGTTCTTTTTTATGGGGGTTGCATTATTTTGTCTGAAAATAAGGAAGATAAAAGTTATAAGGCTCTTTTTCATTTCACTTTTCGGATGTATTCTGTTTTCGGTGGCATTCTCTTATATTTTTTCGTTTACCAGGTTCGATGCATGGTTCGGGAGCGGAGCAGGAGGTTCGTACGGTTATTATATGAACGAGTGGCTTAAAAACATGATAGGGGTGGTAGGGACAGGATCGGTGATAGCTGTTGCGTTGGTACTATGGCTTATAATTATTAATAAAAATTTTATTGCAAGATTCAATAACTGGATAGACAGGCTTACCGCTCCGAGATCTGAAAAAGTAAAAATTGCGGAGATGAAAGAGGCCGGGGATGCTGTGGCGGATCCTACCGGTACGGAGACAGACTGCAATGAGTTTGTCGAACGGACGGTAGAGTTTGTTAATCCCGGCAACAACGATGGGGAAGGTGATATGCCGGTATTTGATATGGAAGAGGATCCCGAAAAGGATAGCAGTGCTGCCGGAATATCGGGGGGACTTGAAATTATTTCGGTTCCGCAGGCTCCAGTAACCTCTCAGGATGTAAAAGCGGGAGACGACCCTGTTGCCGAAGATACGGATTCCAGAGACGATGAGGATTTTACAGGACAATATACCGAGGACGAGTTAAAGATATTATTCGATCCGCGCCTGGATCTTTCTTCATACCAGCCACCGCCGCTTTCGCTGCTTGAAGATTATAAAGATAAATGGTATGAGGTTTCCAGGGAGGAACTTGAAAAGAATAACAGGCAGATAGTGCGTACCCTTGGAAATTATAAAATAGGGGTTTCCAAAATATCGGCCAGGATAGGGCCTACGGTCACATTGTATGAGATAGTGCCTGCTCCGGGAGTCCGTGTTTCTCAGATAAAGCGGCTGGAAGAGGATATACAGTTATCTCTTGCCGCCAAAGGAGTAAGGGTGGTTACGTTGATAGGAACAAATGCCATAGGTATTGAAGTGGCCAATGAGAAACCGAGTACGGTATCAATGCTTTCCGTACTTGACGATGCCAAATTCAAGGAGGCTTCGTATGATCTCCCGGTAGCTCTGGGAAGAACCATTACGAATGAAGTAATGCATTTTGACCTGGCTAAAATGCCGCATTTGCTTGTGGCGGGAGCTACGGGACAGGGAAAATCGGTCGGCCTTAATGCGATACTGGCCTCGTTGCTTTATCGTAAACATCCGAGCGAGATGAAGCTGGTTCTGGTAGATCCTAAAAAGGTGGAGTTGTCGCTGTACTCAAAGCTTGAGAAGTACTTTCTTGCGAAACTTCCCGATGCGGACGAACCGGTTATTACCGATACCCAGAAGGTGATATTTACCCTTAAATCTCTTTGCCAGGAGATGGACGGCCGTTATGATCTGCTCAAAATAGCTTCCGTAAGGAATATTAAAGAGTATAACGAGAAGTTTTTGCAGAGAAGGCTTAATCCGTTGAAAGGTCATCGGTATATGCCTTATATAGTTGTTGTCATAGATGAGTTTGCAGATATGCTGATGACTGCCGGGCGTGAGGTGGAGGAGCCTATTGCACGTCTGGCGCAGCTTGCCAGGGCAATAGGTATTCATCTTGTGATAGCTACGCAAAGGCCTACCACGAGCGTGATTACGGGTAATATAAAAGCCAACTTCCCGGCTCGTGTGGCGTTTATGGTGCGTTCCAGCATAGATTCGAGGACGATTCTGGATCAGACCGGGGCAAACCAACTCATAGGCCGCGGAGATATGCTTATCTCTACCGGTGGCGATCTTACCCGCGTGCAGTGTGCGTTTATAGATACAAAAGAGGTGGAAAGGATAGTGGATTTTATATCGGGACAAAGAGGATATACTACGGCCCATTATTTGCCTGAATATACCGGGGAGGATAAGGACGGGGACGGTTCGTCGGGAGTAGGAGCGGTCGATCTTAACAGACGGGACAATCTTTTTGAGGATGCGGCTAAACTGGTGGTAATGCATCAGCAAGGTTCTACATCGCTTATACAGAGAAAGATGAATCTGGGTTACAATAGGGCCGGACGTATAATGGATCAGTTGGAGGTGGCGGGAATAGTGGGGCCGTTCGAGGGCAGCAAGGCGCGTCAGGTACTTGTTTCCGATCTTAGCGAACTGGATATGAAGCTCTCCTCCATAAAGGATATTTACGGATAATGATGCTATAAGCACTATATTACAGGTTTATTGTCCGGAATATTAAACATCGTTATATTCCGGATAATTGTTTAATTATATAACTAAAGAATTTTTAAGGGTATGCATATTAAAAGTTTTTTTGCAGGACGTTTGTGTTTTTTTCTGCTTGCGACGGTTTTATTTACCGGGAGAATAAACGGGCAGGGAGTGAATAATGATTTAAATGCTTTTGCTTTGCGTGCAAATGCCGGCAGTGAAATATCTTTTGTTTTTTCCGCTACCGATAATAAAGGGAAAGAGGTATATAATGATTCGGGTAAGAGTATAATTTACGGGAATAAATATACGATGGAAATACCGGGAGATCTGCTGGTTGTGAATAACGGACTTGTTAGATGGATATATAAAATTAATGATGAGGAGATTGTGATTGCTGATAATAATCCTGAAGAAGAAGATGTACTGGAGAATCCTTTTGCCGTTTTGCGTACCGGGAGGAGAGGGAAGCTGAAAAATTATACTGTTTCTGTGGTTGGCAGAGGTTCGGGAGCGCCCGGTGAGTTGAAAGATATTCCCGATAAAATTATTCTTACTGCAACCGGGGGGGCGAAATATACTATAAAAATTACCGGCTTTAAGAGCCTGCCGGATATTAACGAAAAGGCAGCGCTGTTTGAGTTGGATACGAGCCGGTATCCCCGCGCTATTATTACCGATCTCAGAGAACAATAATGCTTCGCATTTCTGGGTAAACGCAATATTATCAACATATTAACCTTTAACATTATATACCACACTTACTTTTTAGAAGGCTTAGCCATTGATTATCAGCTAACTACCCAGAAATGCGAAGCATTATTGTATCGTATTTTTCAGGTAATCGTCCAGCCCCTTTGCAGCTCTTTCACGGCCTATTTCTATTATTTCGTGCGACTTGTAAAACTCCATTATATTATATGTATCGTACGGAATATTGATAAGTATTTCCGGACGGTATTTCTCCACTTGTGTTGCCGTAAGTTTCTGGATCATTATATTGGTGGTATGGGCGAAAAGAGAATAATAATTTATGTCCGTCTTTT
>CAYVED010000009.1:54547-58799 GCA_964449975.1 uncultured Muribaculaceae bacterium | reverse complement strand
GTAAAATAAATTTAGATATATGCTTGAGTTGACAACGGTTGCAAAAATAAAAGCGAAATTACACGACAACTAAATCTGGCAGATGAGCCGATGAACACTACTCCTGATTTTCGATAAGGAGATTAAATATACCGGATATAAAAAAGTTAGTTTATATAAATTACTGTCGAACATAGGAAATGATAATCTTGCTATTAAAGTATAAAACAAGATAAATTCGAGAATCAGATAATACGATAAATTAAAAACTATGTGATGCAGATGAAACCCAACGTAAATAAGTTAGGTTTTGAATACTTTATATTAAATTAAACCATAATACCATGAATTTCAGAAGAATCACATCAGAAGAGATACGTTCCTCTCTCATTAATCTGCGACAGATTACATTTGAGGTTACAGATGCATGTAACCTCAAATGTAAATATTGCGGATATGGTGAGTTTTATGAAGGGTATGATCATCGGGAGTCTAAGTATATGTCTTTTGAACAGGCAAAATCAATTATTGATTACCTTGCCAATCTTTGGAAAAATCACAAGGCGGCATCTTATAAGCCTAGAACCTATTTCGGTTTTTACGGCGGAGAACCGCTGATGAACATGTTCCTCATAAAAGAAATTATATCTTATGTAGAGCAGCTAAATCTGAATCGTAATATTGTTTATTCCATGACAACCAATGGAATGCTATTGAATAAATACATCAAATACCTTGTTGAGAAAGAAATTAATTTACTCATTAGTTTGGATGGTGATAAATATGCCCACGGTTATCGGGTGAACCACTCAAATGTCAACTCTTTTGATGCGGTATCCGGGAATATAAAAGAAATACAACGTAAATATCCGGACTACTTTACTGAACATGTAAATTTTAATGCCGTACTGCATAACCGTAACAGTGTAGAGGGGATCTTCCGCTTTATTAAAAATGAATTTGACAAAGAACCGTCTATCTCCGAACTAAATAATTCAGGAATCCGGGAAGATAAAAAAGCGGAGTTTGATCTCACTTATCAAAACAAGAGCGAGAGTCTTCTATCTTCCGAAAATTACTCGCAACTGTCCAAAGAAATATTTATGTCAGAACCGGATACAAGTAATCTGCTCACCTATCTGCATCAATATAGCGGGAACGTATTCCATGATTACAATACCCTATTTATTGATAAATCCAATTTTAAATATATCCCTACCGGAACATGTTCTCCATTTAGTAAAAAAATGTTCGTTACCGTAAACGGAAAAATTCTGCAATGCGAACGAATTGATCATAATTTTACTTTAGGACAAATTACAAACAATCAGGTTGATTTAAATCTGGAACAGATTGCAGCACGGTTTAATGCATATTTAGATAAATTGCAGCCTCAATGTGCTGTTTGCTTTCGTAAAGAAAGTTGTATTCAATGCTTATATTATATCCCCGGAATAAATAACAATCAATCAATTTGTCATGGCTATATGAATAAAGAGACGTTTAGCCGGTACCAATCACAATGCCTATCTCATCTATATAAGAACCCTTATTTATATGAAAAACTTATGACAGATGTAATGGTAGATTAATTAAATCAAGCGCCTATGAAACGGATATGAACTTTTTTAATCGCATATTCACACAAGATAATGATTAAAAAAAGTTTATGTGAAAGCCAAGTGGTTACTATCGCTATAAAAAGAATTAAATGTATGAAAAAACAACTTTCATTATATCCCGACACATTTATCTCGCTTAAAGGAGATAACGGACTGATGTATAACTCGAAACATTTTTCCGCATTTGAGTTTCATGTATCCTCTGAAATTCGGCAATTGTGCAACGGGCTGCTCCTGCCATCAAACTTATATACCGTCCCGATACATGCATCTGCCATTTCACAGGCAGCAGACTCTTTCATCCAAAATATTATATCGCATCGATGCGGCACGCTTGTATCTGAATCTACCCCCGTTGTCTCCTTTCCACCTTTCCTGAATATCCAAAAAGATATTGCCAAAATATCTAAAGATAAAAATAGGGGAGCAGGAGAGGATTTATTAAAATACTTTAGCTCACTTACCATTCAAACAGGGGGCATTTACAAAGAAAACAACTACTACAAACAAACTATTTATCCGGTAAATAGCAGGACAATACTCCCTGTTGCTTTATTGAAAAAGATTCTACACGAATACGATACTCCGTATCTAAGTCGGATTAATCTTGTTATAAACAGCCCGGAACAGATTGTTATTTACAAAGAAACATTGGAAACACTCCGGCAAAGCGGGAAGTCAGTTTATGTGTATCTCCCGGCAGAGAAAATAACATTGGATGGTATCTCGCGGATGACAAGCCATAAAGTACAGATTAAACTCATTCAAGATGATCCCCAAACGATCCCGGAAACCTCTTTTATTAACCACCCTAACATCTCTTACGTGTTTATTATCAGGAACAATACGGAGTATCGAAGATACTCGGAACTAGTGCTTAAATATCCCCTCGGACATCATGAGATGATCCCGATATTTGAGAACAATCTTGCCTTTTTTAAAAAACAGGTATTTCTAACCAAAGAGGATTTACTAAAAAGCACTCTTTGCAGACGGGAGGTTTTCGCTCATCAAGCCGTAAATACCAACTTCTTTGGAAATTTAATTATAATGCCAGACAAAAAAGTTTATTCCAATCTCAACACACCCGCTTTGGGAGACATTTCCGAATCCATCTATGACCTTATCCTGCTGGAACTACAACAAAATCATGCATGGAGAATGGTTCGGGATAAAAAGCCGTGCGTGGATTGTGTCTGGCAATGGATATGTCCATCACCCTCTAATTACGAACTTGTTATGAATACGAGCAATATGTGTACCGTATAACATACTTTTTATGGCCTCACCAGCCGATTAAAAAACTATTCCGAATCCTAAACCTGAGACTGAGAACTCACATGTTAAACTAAAACAGAGGAAGACGTGCAAATGTAGTAAAAAATTATATGGAAAAATACCCCTTATTTAATAACTTTAACTAAAAATCTTATGAATCCTTTTAAACTTAATCAATTAGAAAAAAAGAATCTTTCGGAGAAAGAGATGCAAAATGTACAAGGTGGTAATGAGCGGGTTTGCTTATGCGGATGTAAATATGAAGGACAACCGGGCGGATCAAGCACGGACGCCAATGGTAATGCAAATATATATGTTGGTGATTATGGAGGATATTCGCCGGATGTTCCGTGGTTGGATCAGGGAGAGTACAGACCTTTACCTCCTAAGTAATAGTATCAGTAAAATTCCTATTAATTATAATGAAGTATATTTATTTTTTCATTTTTATTTTTTGCCAGATTTATGTAAATGGGCAATCTTTGCGATGGAGGCATTATCGGATTTCGTCGGAGAAACTGATTGTGGATACTTGCGATTATCGTATCTCCTACAGGGCTAAATTCTATCTAAAAGAAGAGCGCAATGTGGCAATGTATGATCATTGCATTCTAGATATAGGGGCTAAAATGAGCAGCTATTATAGTTTTTATGCAGACCAGATGGATTCCATTATGATTCAAAAGCGTAAATCGACAGTAGGTGTTGATCCCAGAACTGAATTGAATAAAAAATTTGGCCTGAATTCAAATGAGATGGGAGTATACTCCGATTGTTATAAAAATTACCCGACAAAAGGGAATCTTACAATAAGTCATGGGATTGCCGGGGTGGAATATATTCATAGCGAACCCTTTCCCGCTATGAACTGGGAAATTATTCCCGATACGGACACCACAATCTTGGGGCATTCCTGCAATAAAGCTTTGCTGACTTTTCGGGGAAGAAATTATATAGCGTGGTTTTCGACTCAAATACCAATTAATAACGGTCCTTGGAAATTTCAGGGACTGCCGGGGCTAATTCTTAAGATCACAGACACCAACAGTTTTTTTGATTGGGAAGTTACTCAAATAAAAGAGGTTAGTAGAAGGCCTATATATGTTTATGCTCATAGCGGGGTGAAACGAAAAAATTGTACCAGAACTGAATATTTGAAAATTCTTCGGCTTTTATGGGAAGACCCTGTCTCATTTTCCGTATCCAGTGGAAGAAAAGCACCAAAAATTCAAAAAAACGGTCAATATGTCTCAGCCAAACCTGGCGAAATCACAGACGCTAAAGTTCCGGAAATAGAACTAGAATAATTGGAAAAATCCCCCTTATTTAATAACTTTAACTAAAAATCTTATGAATCCTTTTAAACTTAATCA
>CAYVED010000009.1:0-54447 GCA_964449975.1 uncultured Muribaculaceae bacterium | reverse complement strand
ATTAGAAAAAAAGAATCTTTCGGAGAAAGAGATGCAAAATGTACAAGGTGGTAACTGGACGTGCACATGCAGTTGTTATTATGCCGGAACACCGGGAGGGGCCAGTATAGAAGACAATAGAGATGCAAATGCAGCTATCCCTGGTGGGGGACATTCTCAAAAAGGGACTAATGAACACTCAGTTCCGGTTTGCGTTCCCGATAACTAATCCGTGAAACAAATGGTGTGATAAGAGGACTATAAGTTGATTGGAGGTAATAATCAAAATCAATTTATAGTTCTCTGTTAGCAAATTAAAACACTCAGATTACCATGAAAAAAATACTTCTATTTATATTTTTGTTTTCGCCTTTTTGTATTAAAGCGCAAATGTCAAATTCTGTGTCCAGGGATGCTGCCAGTAAAAAAAAGATTGCAGAATATATGTATACGGTTACTTATAGGTTTACATTTGCATTGGATACCGTATCTAATAAACGGTATAAAGATTTACATAATCTGGAAATAGGAAACGGAGGATTAACCCGGTATTACAGCAGAAACGCAGACCTGATTGATTCTATCTTCTTTAAGTTAAGAAGGGATCCGAATTATCAGGGAGCACTCTCAGTATCCCGGTACCTGAAACCGGGTGAGCGATGTTTGTATCAGGACCTCTATTTCAATTACCCTCAAAAAGGGAATCTGCTCTCCAGATTTGCGATTGTCGATACGGAGTATGAATATTCCGAAGAAATTCCTCAATTCGTATGGGAATTTAGAAGTGATACTGCCAGTATATTAGGTTATCCGGTAAAAGTGGCTGTGACAGCATTCAAGGGGCGAAAGTACAAGTTGTATTTTACAGAAAATATTCCTATGAATTATGGGCCCTGGAAATTTCGGGGGTTGCCCGGAATGATTCTTAAGGTAGAGGAGCTATCGGGACTATTTGACTGGGAAGCCATTGGTCTTTCGCAGATAAAAGGAGATATTTACATCTATGATCCGCAAGTAGGACAAACGCCCAATATCCCTGCTATGAAAATTAGAAAAACAACCCGCGATCATGTGCGTAAATTGCAAAAAATGGCTTGGGAAACCCCTTTAAATTTATTGGCGATTCATGGAAAAAAGATCGCAGAATTTTACATTGATGGAACAACAGGAAAGAAAGTCCCTATGACACAGAAAGAATGGGTCAAATTCCGGGAGAAATACGCTCCCCCGTTAGAGCTTGAATAACAAGGTAATGAAACAAATATTTATCATTATATTTTCTTTGCTCTTTTTTAGTAGCTCCGGCATGCTCAAAGGGCAGGCTGCGTTTAGCGGAATAATTGTAGAACGCAATACGGGAGCGGCTGTCCCCGATGTGAATGTAATGCTGCAATCGAAAGATGGAAAAGGATTGTTTAGTTATACCATATCGGGAATAGATGGGAAATACACATTAAAATACTTCGGACAGGCCGATTCGGTCAGGATTGCAGTAGCCGGAATGAACATTAAGGCGGTACACATGATTATTCCCGCCAGAAGTAAAGAGAACCTGAATATTCCGGTCACCTGCGAGGCTCTTAAAATAAAAGAGGTAGTGGTGAAATCCAATCCGGCCAAACGGAGCAGTGATACAATTAACTATTACGTTGCCAGTTATATAGACTCTATTGACCGTTCCATAGGGGACGTACTGAAAAAAATGCCGGGGATAGAAGTTGCTCAGAGCGGGAGGATAAGTTATAATGGAAAACCTATCGGGAAATTCTATATTGAAGGGATGGATATGCTCGGCGGATCATACGGCATTGCCACAAATAACGTACGGGCGCGAGACATTGCGGCCGTGCAGGTACTTGAATTCCACCAGCCCATAAAGGCTCTAAAAAAGATACAACTTCCGGATATGACTGCCATTAACCTGAAATTAAAGGAGGGGGCGAAAGGAACTTTTAATGCTACGGTTTTATTAGGAGGCGGATATAAGCCGGGAATGTGGCAGGGTGAGGCAACTGCCATGTATTTCGGACGCAAATTTCAAACATTAAATACTTACAAGAGCAATAATACGGGAGAAGATGTAACCGGGGAGATGGAGAGTTTATATAGAGGCGCATCCGGGCTAAGTGAGATGATTGGCATCCGGATACCGAGCACTCCTCCGCTAAACAAAGAGCGATACTTAAATAACAACATTCATGCGGTTTCTCTAAATGCAATCCGGAAAGTAACCGAAAGGCTGGAGCTTGTGCTGAATGGAAAATATTATCACGATTCTCAAAACTCCTATGCCTCTTCAATGACCACCTATTATTTGCCGGACCAATCTCCGCTGGTGATTATTGAGCAAACGCACGCAAATCTGAACTCCCATTTTACTAAATTCGAGGCTGATCTTAAATCCAATACAGATGCGAATTATTTTCAGGACAAACTTAGTTTTACCGGGAAATGGGATAATCATTCGGGGCTGGTGAATGATATTAAACAACGCTTTACCCTCCCTAAAATATCGTTTACCAATCATTTTCAATACGTAAAACCACTTCGATTTACTACATTGGAGATTAAATCGCGCACCGGCTTTTATAACACTCCATCCACCTTATTTATCTCTCCTTGTATCTATCCCCAAATCTTCGGTTTTACCAACGAAGTACGGCCGGATGCCCGACAGATAGTAAACAGCAGACGATTTTCCATAAACAATTCCATTATGGCTGCAAAAGAGACAGCAAACTGGACTTTCTCTCTTTTTGCAGGAATAAATGTATCATTAGATTGGATGAACAGCTCTCTGAATCCATTAGAAGCAAAGATAATAATGCCAACATCAGATTCTCTTACCAACCGGATATATGGCCGGGATATTAAGATTCAGGCCGGACCTTCTGTTATTTTCAGGCCAACATCCAATTTTGATATCAGGTTGTCTACTTTTATAGAATACAATCACTTGCACATAGGGGACAAGATAAAAAATAAAAACACAAATCTCAATAAAGTATTAACAAGCCCCTCTTTACAACTAAATGCCCGCCTTTCCAATGACTTGAAGCTAACGGCAGGAGGGAGCTTTAATGAGAACTATGGTGGACTTTACGATGTGTACAGCGGATATATAATGACCGATTACCGGATTATATCGGGAATGGGCAGTTTGCTTCCCGACAACAAACATCAAAGTTATTATGTAGATTTTAATTACGGCAATCCGCTTGTCTCCATATTCAGCGGATTACGGGTAACTTATTGGCGGAATAACTCCAACCTGATGTATGGAACCAAGTTCTCCGGCTCACTCAGCCGGGTGGAAAGTTTTGAAATTCCCAACCTCGGACAGGGATATGATCTGCAGGGAAAATTCAGTAAACGGTTCGATAACATCGCCACCAGCATTACCTTGTCTGGAGGCTACTCCCGTTCCTACCGGAATATCCTGAGGGAAGAAGTGGTTCTGGACACTCGCTACAACCGGGCTACGCTGGGGTTAGACGTCACCACCCAATGGGGTGAGCCCGTACGATTCGATTACGAAATAGCTTATAGCCGCATGGGGAACGATGTTAAAAATTCCGGAGAAACTTTTCCTCCAATTGATGCTCTACGGCAAAAAGCCACCCTGAATATCGTCTTTGCACGGAAAGGAATTATCAAACTGTCGGGAGAACATTATTACGATAACAACGTAGCTCAAACGAATAAATCTATATTCTTTGCCGATGTCCGTATTATTTATAAGACCAAACGGTTCGAATACATCCTGGAAGGGCGCAATCTTCTCAACACCAAATCATATCACTCAAGTCTTTACAACAACGTCACTGCATACGAATACAATTATGCCGTAAGACCCCTGGCCGTGATTTTTAAGATAAAATTTAGTTTACGTTGATGCGTTTTACTCGGTTTCATTACGTCAATTATCCGTATTAATCTTTTCATATTTATCCCTGATTGAATTTTGTATTTATTTTCCACCGATACTCCATTCCCTTGCTTTACAATATGATCTCCACATTCGCGCATAACGTCCGTCAAGTGAGAGTAATTCTTTATGCGTTCCGCGTTCGGCAATCTCTCCTTTATCTACATATAGTATCTGGTCGGCATTAGTTATTGTACTCAGGCGGTGAGCTATAACAAGCACGGTTTTTCCTTTAATCAAATGTGAAAAAGCCTCCAGTATTTTGCCTTCGTTTTCAGGATCGGCGTATGCCGTAGCTTCATCTAATAAGATAACAGGAGCATCTTTCAGCACAGCGCGTGCTAAAGCAATTCTTTGCTGTTCGCCTCCGGAAAGATAGGTTCCTCCTTCTCCTACTAAAGTTCTGTAACCGTTAGGTAATGCACTGATAAAATCGTGGCAACAGGCGGCCCTGGCTGCTTCAACCACTTGGCTAAAAGATTTTGTACGGTTACCCATGCGGATATTTTCCTCAATGGTGTCAAAGAAGAGCATATTATCTTGAAAAACAAAGGCGATATGATCCATCAGTTGAGCATATCTTATCTGCTTGATTGATGCGCCGCCTATGCGTATTTCCCCTTCATTAACATCCCAAAAACGAGCTGTCAGCATGGCAATGGTAGTTTTGCCCGCTCCGGAAGGTCCGACTAATGCCGTAACGGAACCCGGAGCCGCACTAAAAGAAATCTTGTTTAGAACGGGTGAAGAACCGTAGGTAAACGAAACGCTGTCGAATTCTATATCACTTCTGCATATCCTGCACGGATTTTCAGGATCATCGATTTCCGGCATCAGCAATATTTCGTCTATTTTAGCAACGCCCATATTATTCTGATTCAAAAAGCTGCCTATCCACATCAATTTTAAAACGGGAAACAGTAACCCTGCCGCAAAGATAAGAAACATAAGAGCCGACGGAACGTAGGCGGAGTATGATCCGGAATGAACCAGTTTACAGGTAATCACCGGAATAATAAACAATAATGCGGAAGAGAGCAGAGTCTGAAAAGAAACATAGGTTGGCCTGTACTGCTTATTAACACGGGAAGCGAAGTCCCGGTAATTTTCAATGTCTTCATTGAGCCTGCGATAAGCTTCGGTAGAACGACTGAAGGTTTTCACTACCTGTATGCCCCTTATATATTCCACAATAGAAGAGTTCATCCGTCCTATTGCCTCTACGTACTCTAAAGAAACCTTTTTCACTTTCTCACTGCCGTACATCTGCCACATAATCCCGAAAGCTCCCGCAAGCACCAGGAGCAATATCGATGCCGGTTGCCAATCTACCATAAACATATAGGTTATTAAAAACAGAGGAAAGCAAACGGAACTTACAATATCCGGAATATGGTGCGCTACAAAAAGTTCTATACGTTCTACGTCATCGCTCATTATTTTTTTCAGCTCTCCCGAAGTTCGCCGGGAAAAGAAACCTGTCGGCAATCTTACCATTTTCTGTGCCAGTTGCATCCTTAGTTCATAGAGGATATTGAAAGCCGCGATATGCGAAAGCATTAGTGAAATAAAAGTAAGAAGACCGAAGCCTACAAAAGACCAGAGTGCCACAAATCCCCAATACCAGATGTTTTCTCTGTCTATTAATTGCGGAGAAGCGGCATTATCTGCCAATTCGACTAAGATTTTATAAATCGATATAAAAGGGATAAATTGCAATATGGCAGTAGCAATCGCCAGAAACATCGAACCCAAAAGCAACCAGCGTTTTGTGCCGGCAATCTCTATCAGCCGGGACATCCCTGTTTTATTTTTTTTATTTCTATTCATCTTTATTTATTACTTAAAATTTCCAACCTTTAATCTTTTCCTGTTCTTTCCACATATCCCTGTACAATCCGTTTCCCGATATAAGTTCGTTGTGTTTCCCCTGTTGTACGATTTCACCGCGGTCAATTACTACAATTTTATCGGCATTAACGACCGTACCCAGGCGATGTGCGATAATTATCACTGTCCTGTCTTTTACCAGGTCGGTTATTGCTTCCTGTATATGCAACTCGTTATCGGGATCAAGCGATGCCGTAGCCTCGTCAAGCAGTACGACAGGTGCGTTTTTAAGTATTGCTCTGGCAATTGAAATACGCTGTTTTTCTCCTCCGGAAAGGGTACTTCCTCCTTCTCCAACTTGCGTTTCGTAGCCGTCCGGCAATGCACTGATAAAATCATGGCAACGCGCGGTCTTGGCGGCGGAAATAATATTTTCGTGAGATGCATTCTCGTTTCCTAAGCGGATATTATTATATATAGTATCGTTAAAAAGATAAACGTCCTGAAAGACAATTGAAATACGGGACATTAATGTATCAACCGTATAGTCTCTGATATTCTTGCCTCCCAGTCTGATTTCTCCGTTGTCCACATCCCAGAAACGGGCAATAAGGCGTGTGACTGTTGTTTTCCCCGATCCGGAAGGGCCTACCAGGGCGGTAAGTCCTCCGGACGGTATTTTCATAGAAATATTGCGAATAACAGGAATGGTGTTATTGTAGCTGAAGCTCACGTTACAAAATTCAATACCTGCCCCTTCCGCCATTGTTAAATCACCATCCGGAAGCACCGGCGTTTTACAAAGTGCGTCAATTCGTTCGGCCCCCAATTTCATATAGTTCATTAAAGCAATAAAAGTCATGGCGTTAATTAACGGTGTATAAATTGCGGTTCCCGACAAAAGAAACATGATATAAAAAGGCAACGATATCTGAGCCTGCAATAACATCGAAAAGCCCAACAGCATAATAAGCACCAATCCGCCATTAAGGATAATGCCGGCGAGAGTAATAGAGGGAGCGGGTGCGGCTTCTGCAAGAATACTCTCGCGTTTAAGCATGCGGAATGCTTTTTCCAGACGTTCGAACTTTGTTCCGCCCAGATTGAAGGCTTTTATAAGTCTGATACCCTGAATATATTCTATCATACGCGAAGATGCATTTACTTTTTCCTTTTGCAGTTTTTTTCCGAGTTTTGCCACAAAATAATTGGTCAGCAAGGTTAGCGGATAGGCAAGAGGTATAACTAAAAAGGCAGCCAGCGCCAGTTTCCAATTAATGAAAAACATTACGGTAATAGCGATTAAAGGCGTGGCCAAAGCGCCGAAATATTGACTTATAAGATGAGTGGTAAGCATTTCCACGTTGGAATAATCGCTTACAATATATGCTCCTATATCGCCGGGATCACGGCTGTTGTAGAAACCCATCGGCAGACGGCGCATGTGATTTGCCACTGCAAGACGACCGTCACAACAAATATCGTATCCATCCGAGTAAGATTTCATATATGCTTTATTGCTTATTAACCACAGACATACCAGGGATATAGCCAGAAATATGCAGGCCCATACGATATTTACTATATTGAGCGGCACGGCCGGATTCTGTAAAGGCTTGAATATTTCCCATATTACCAGCAACATATAGCCATATGGCGCACCTCTGAAGAAATACTCCGCCATTGTCCAATATATCATAGGATATAATCTTTCAGGATTTCCCATAGTGGCGGAATTAAGGATTTTTTTCAAATTATTCATAACGCAGTTTTTGCTATTATTGTCAATTAATTTTAGAAGATTAAAAAATAACGTAGTTTTTTAATATAGACCTGGTTTTAATATAGTAAAGAATTGTAGATAGTTTGTTTCCATTTATCAGTCATTTTCAAAAAAAACAGAGGGCAGAATGTTCATCAATTCTTTCCAGCCGGCGGTACCGAAAGCGACATATTCCGTCATAAATTTTTCTATATCGTCTGCCGTCAGTTCTTCATGCGTGGCAATTTCTCCTAATACGGTTATCCACCAGGAAATAATTGTATGAATAAAAAAGAAGATATATTGCAGTTTACATAAGGATATTCAGCTTTCATCCGCTTCATATACTTTATACCTTCATGAGTTTGCCTGTCGGTGAAATCACGGCGAAAGTTTTCTAATGACGAGCCGTCCGAGCGGAACAGCAGAAGTTTCAGTTCCATTTTATGTTCTCTGATAATAACCATAAAATCATCCAGCATTTTACGTTGATACGATTTCATTGTAAAAACATCGGTAGTCAGGTAGTCACTGCTGTTATGTTGCTTACAAAGAGTCTCGAACGTTCTTATTAACGGACTTAGTACCGTGCAATAAATCTCATCCTTACTCCTGTAATAATTATAGATATTGCTTACCCCTATTCCTGCTTTCCCGGCAATCTTACGCATAGATGTATTTTTGAATCCTTTATCTGCGAATTCTTCACGGGCTGCTCTGAGTATAATATTCCGAATATCTGTTTTAGATTTCTGCATAAATGCTTTCTGTATTTGTCAGGTATCCTGTGTATGAAATGATTGCAGTGAATTTGCCGGGTTTTAATCCTGAAATTGAGAACTCTCCGTTTTTGTTTGCAGCGGCGTCTTTCTTTATATCTTCAATATAAACGGACAGTAGAAATATAAAAATAAATAGTTTTTTCATTATGTTATTGTTTTTAGAGAACGTTTTTTAATTTTGTTCACAAAAAAGGCCCAACCTTGTAAGTTGAGCCTCTAGAAAATATATGTGTTACTATTGTATAATACAGGTGAATATTCTTTCATCTTACTTTATTTTTAAGTTCTTTAATTTTTGCCGTGATTCTATAATTTATTTTTTGCAAAGTACGCAAGTACTAATTATAACTACAATACCTAAAAATGGGTAGTTTTGCGGTTAAGGCTCCCAATTAATGGTATGAAAATAATGGAAGAACCGGCGTAGGTCTATATCTGCTTGCAGTTCTTTCTGTTTGTTATAAATCTTTTACGGAATGCTGAATTCTTTATTGGCAAACAAGTCTGCTAAACCGGAGAGTTGTTTTAATCTCAATAGTTCGTCTTTATCCATTCCGATGTGATTCATAATCCATTCATCGGACATTCCGGCTTTTGTTAATTCTGCAACTATTCCGCTCATTAGACCAACAATATGTGTACCTCTGGCTCTGTTGTGACGAATGGTCGAAGCAATACGCTCTTCCAGGCTTTTTTCAATAACGACTATGGGAAGTAATCCGTTCTCTCTTTCAAAAATACGTTTTGACTTTTGCAAGATTGAGTAACGGTGAAAACCGTCTACAAGAATGTACTTGTCCCGTTCTTTATCATAAAAACAGACACACGGCATGGTAAAACCGTCTTCCCAAATTGATTTTTCCAGCAGTTCCATTTCCGGGAGGGCTACCACATTCGGATTATAATTATTTGCCTCTACCTTTTCAACCGGAACGGCAATTACCTTATAGACAGGGCTTTTAAAACTTTTCATTAAAGTGTGCTTTAAAATTTTCGTAATCGGCCAAAATTCTCAACTTTCGGATTCTATCATCTTTGTTTTGAGCAAATCCCATATATTTACACTGATAATCATTTCTTAAAATACAGATGCAAACACGTTTATATGTAGGTATTTCTCTTTGTTCGGATATATCTATTTCATCTAAATAATCCATCTTAACGGCTCTTTTTTGAGTCTTATACGGACTATCATCTATCTCGATAGGGATTTTTTTCTCTACTAACTTTTCTATCGTACTTTCGGAGAGTGCTCCTCCTCTGTTTTTCCAAAAGGATATACTTACTTTTATTTTTTGTTCGTAAATATATTTTGCTTCACCCGGTAAAGTGTCTAAAAGGAAATACATATACTTTTTCCATGAGAAACCGGCGGGCAATAAGATTTTTTTTCTGCCCATTGCGTGAGTTCCGCCATAAAGAGCTGTGAAGTTCACTCCGTTTACCCGGTTCAGCATCTTTCCCCAAGTATCAGGGTCTATGGCACGGTACAACTGTAAACTCTCACGCGCTTCGCACAGGAAAGGACTTGCTACACGTTGTTTTGCAAGAGGGATACCTGCTTGATAATATAAGTCGTAAAGTCTGTTATAATCCCACTTAAACCGGCCATTTGCAGTCCATATATCTGAGGTCTTCCAATCATGTAGGGGATAAGCATTATATATACCATCAAAGATACATGAAGTCCATTTTTTACCTTTATAGGTAGCATATTTATTATTGTTATATATGGCCCTCCATCTGTTATGACTCTCCTGTGTTCTTATACCTAGTAAACAACATGTTTTTTTTGCCTTATTTTTGCTGTGCAGCCATTCTCCGAAGAGAAACTGAAAATCATAATCCCACATTTCTTTTGTATAAAAGTCAAAATCATTCTTTGTATAACAATGTTCCGGCATTTCCCTTACCCATACATCTTTTTTTTCATCATCCCACGGCCTCCAGTAATTTTGAAACATAGATGTGCAGGTAGTTACTTTAAATGGTACGCAGATATGATAAATGTCTGCTTTATCCTTATATTTATTAAAGGTACGCTCGATATATTTAACCGTTTCCTGATAACAAATTTCATAGTCCATATAAAAGATAACAGGCCGCACTTCAGGTTTATAAATCTGTAAAAGTTCAACGTAGAGGTTTAATAAAACGCCGCTGTCTTTGCCTCCCGAAAAAGAGATATAAATCTGATCGAATTCTTCAATAAGAAATTTAATTCGTTCCACTGCCAAAGTATATACATTCTTCATATAAAACAATTTGAGTATTTGTTTTTTCTTAAATGGCTATGTGTAAAAGTGTAGTAACAAAGGAAATAGTGTTCTTTTAACTTCTTAATCAAAGACACAGGAAAATAAACACACAACTCTTTACACAATCTAAAACCATAGTTGTTTTATCCAAAAACAGGCTTACAGAGAAATCAATAATTGCTGTATATCATTTACAAGAACTAAGTAGTACTACCTATAACAATGAGTTTACAGCTAAAAATACATACTGCCTCAAGTTTGCAAAACTATGAATAACTGGCATATCTTACCTGAGGTTTATCGTCAGCTACAAAGATAATATTTTATTCTTGTTCATTAGCCACATAGATGGGCTGTCCGGAGTAATTTTGTTAATGCATTTCAGGTATTTTCAGACGATTTTATACATATTTGTGATTATATTCGTGCATCTCTGATTTTTTAACTTTATAAATTATGATAACTTTAAGAAATTCCCGGTAGAAATGCTGCTTATGGACGTTTCTTTAGATGATGAGAACGAAAACCCATTGAGTATGAGGGTTATGAGTAAGTAATGGTTGTCATGAAAAGGGATAATGCTATTAAGTAGTATCATCTCTCCTGAAAATAAAACAGAGGGTGCGGCTTTACTTTTGGAAATGGCTGTTTTGATATAAGGGAGGAATGTTGATATTCACTTTTTTCTGCAAAAAGCTTTTGTAAGTGTAGAATAAATGATATACCCATATCCAACTGCAGCTAATATCCAGACTATACAAATATGCTGTGAGAAGAATTCCCAAAAATATGTTCCAAACAGTATGCCTATAAACAGGAGTGTAAATTTAAGTATTCCGAAATCCAGTACGGAGTATTGTTTCGTACCCGACATTAATTTGTTCAATAGATTTGCCATGATATTTAGTATTATATATTTGTTATAACATTGAATAACTTTTTACAATTTTACGGTAGGCATACATTCTTCCGTATGTAAGTGATATTCTGTAATGACAAATATAAATATTTTATTTTTTACGATAATTCATATTAAGTGTAACTTTTTTTACTAAATTTACACCTCTGAAATTTATAACTATCTTTTATGTATTCATTGTATGAACTTATTTGCGCGGCGTGCATTTTTGCGGCGTGTACAGCGGTTGTTTTGTACGTTTTTTGTTTATCGGGGAAGAGGCGTTTAAAAACGAAGTTATCAGGAAATATTGTTAAAACGCTGGGAGAAGGGATTGAACTGAAGGAGTTGCTCGACAATCTGGCATCGGGGGTTTTTATCAGGGAATTGAAATCAAATAAATATCTCTATTTTAGCAGAGAGGCGAGAAAGTTATGCGGAGATTACGATGCTACTACAGCGGAAGGGGCTGAAAAGATCGTCAATATGACTGATGTCTCGTTCGATATTATTGAAAAAGAAGATGATAATATTCTCCGTACAGGCACTTCTTTAAAACATGAAAGGATCATACATAATGAAGAGGGAGAGCCTTTCAAGTGGATTCAGATAAATAAGTGTCTTATAAGAAGTTTTGACGGAAAGCCTCTTATACTGGGAACGATAATGGATATAACCAACCGTAATTTAAAGAAGATAGAGCTTGAAAATATAAAAATGGAACTGCAAATGGCTCTTGATGCGGGGGGAATAGAAGCGTGGGTATACCATAATGAGGATGGAAGTGTTACGGAGTTCAATATGGGAAAGGAATCCGCCGGACGGCGTCTTTTTTATGAAAAGGATAAGGAATTACTCTCGGAAAATGATTATATAGAGTTACGTTCCGGGTTTAACTCTATTATAAACGGAGAAGCGGACTTATTTAAACTGGTATTTAAGATGAATATCAGGGATACCCCGGATTTTACATATTATGAATGCAGAATGCGGGGAGTCTATTCAAAACAGACGGGCAACCTTAATTTTATAATAGGAGTACAGAAAAATATAACAAGAGATGTGTTGTGGCAGAAAGACCTGGAAAGCAGCCGTATAAAAACAAATCTGGCTATAAAGACCGCCGGAATGATTCTTTGGGAATATGATATAAATTTGGATAAGTTTTATTCTTCCGATCCTCAATCTATAGCTTATTCTCCCGTAACCCTGGAAGATTATTTTTTAATGGTGCATGAAGATGATATTGATGCTGTAAGAAAGGTATTCAGTGATATTATAGCGGACGAAGGCGACAACAATATCATTGAAATGAGGATACTTATGCAGGACGGAGAATACAGGTGGGTGCATGTTCAGGGATGTGTAAGCGAAAGGGACGAAACGGGAAAACCCGTAAAAGTCATCGGATTGAGGAGGGATGTCGATAATGAGAAGAAGCTTACCAGGCAACTTCTGGAGCTTAAAGAAGAGGCCGAACGGGCCAATAAACTGAAATCCGCTTATCTGGCGAACATGAGCCATGAAATAAGGACGCCTTTGAATGCCATAGTGGGATTCTCCAACCTTATGATGTATATGGACGACCCCGAGGAAAAGGAGGAGTATAATAGGATAATACAGACCAATAACGAGCTTTTGCTTCAGCTTATAAACGATATTCTGGATCTTTCTAAGATTGAAGCCGGATTTTTGGAATTTAATTATGAAGATGAAGATATTTCCGATATATTCAGGCAGATAGAGCAATCTTTCGTTTCCAAGATAAAACCCGGAGTAGCCCTTAAAGTTAATATCCCTTATGAGAAATGTATTATAAATACGGACAGGAACAGATTTATACAGATTGTTTCTAATTTCCTTACGAATGCCTGCAAGTTCACCGATAAAGGTTATATTGAATTCGGGTATAAAAAGACGGATAAAGGAATAACGGTTTATGTTTCGGATACCGGTATAGGAATGACAAAAGAACAGTGCGAAAGGGTTTTCGACAGGTTCGCCAAATTCGGCAATGAGACGGTAGGTACGGGTCTGGGAACTTCTATCTGCGAAACTCTGGTAAAAATGATGGGCGGCTCCATAGGCGTGAATTCAGCTTATGGGGAGGGTTCTACTTTCTGGGCCGAAATACCTTGTGAACCTGTAATATATCAGACCGGTAGGATAGGAGGGAAATTGAAAGGGGCGGATTCGCCGGGAAAAACTGCGGGTTCGCATCATGAGAGATATAAATATGACGTGTTGATTGCAGAAGATAATGACAGCAACTACCTGCTTGCTTCCAAGATACTTGAAAAGGAATGTAATCTGCGCCGTGCGCATGACGGAGCGGAATGCGTGGAAATGTTCATCGCAAATAAGCCGGATATTATTTTTATGGACATCCAGATGCCTGTAATGGACGGATATGAAGCCACAGCTTCCATACGGGAAGTCGATAAAAATATACCCGTAATAGCAGTAACGGCAAATGCATTCGATCTGGACAGGATCAAAGCCAGGGATGCCGGATGTAATGATTATATCACAAAACCAGTAACCAGGGACGTGCTTTTATCGGCATTAAAAAAATGGTGTTAAGGAATTTATTCGAAACTTCTTAACAGATTTATTTCTTCCGCCCATCTTTCCGGCTGCGGCGTTTCCATGATAAGGGGGATGCCGTCAAATCTTTTATCCTGCATCAGAAGTTTGAAAGGCAATAACCCAAGTACCCCTTCGCCCAGGCTGCTGTGCCTGTCTACTCTGCTCCCCAGGTTTTTCATTGCATCGTTAAGATGCATTCCGCGCAGATATTTGAATCCTATGATTTTATCAAATTCCTCGAAAGTACTTATAAACCCCTGTTCCGTGGAAATGTCGTATCCTGCCGCAAATGAATGACATGTATCAATACATACACCTGCACGGCTTTTGTCCTCTATCAGATCTATTATCTGGGCTATCTGTTCAAAACGGTAACCTATATTGCTTCCTTGTCCGGCCGTATTCTCTATTACGGCTGTCACCCCGTTTGTTTTTTCCAGGGCCATATTTATGGAATGGGCTATTTTTTTTATGCATTCGTCAATGCTTATTTCGTTAAGATGGCTGCCGGGATGGAAATTAAGCATTTCCAGGCCGAGTTGTTCGCATCGTCTCATTTCATCTATAAATGCTGCGCGGGATCTTTGCAACCCTTCTTCGCCGGGGCTTCCCAGATTTATCAGATAACTGTCGTGGGGCAAGATCTGTTTTGCAGTATAACCGTATTTCTCACAGTTTTCCTTAAACATCTCTATCTCTTCAGCCGTGAAAGGTTTTGCAACCCACTGCCTCTGGTTCTTTGTAAAAAGGGCGAAAGCCGTAGCTCCTATTTCATGTGCATTTACAGGTGCGTTATGTACTCCGCCGCCTGCACTTACGTGTGCTCCTATATATTTCATACGTTTAAAAATTTTTCAGTTACATTTCATTTATAAAAAATTTTCAGAGCGATAGTAACCGCTTCGCTCTCCCATAAACTTGTTTTACTCATTGCCTCCGGCTAATTTATGATTAAAAAAGTTTATGTTCGGTTCATACGTTTAAAAATTTTTCAGTTACATTTCATTTATAATTTTTTAATTGCATTATAATCTTTTTTAACTTATCCGGGAATAATCCGTAGGGGTTTTTCCATCTTTACGCAATATGCTCAGTTGCTCTTTTAAAATAGCATTCTCCGGTTTTTCCAGTAAAGGATCGTCTTCCAGTATTTTCAGTGCCGTTCTGCGAGCATTTTCCAGCACCTGCGAATCCTTTGCCAGATTTGCTATATGCAGATCTAACGCAAGGCCGCTTTGGCTTGTTCCCTCCAGGTCTCCCGGGCCGCGCATACGCAAATCCGCCTCCGCAAGTTCGAATCCGTCATTAGTGTTGCACATCAGCTCTATCCTCTGTCTGCTTTCCTTGCTAAGTTTATATCCGGTCATAAGAATACAGTACGATTTTTCCGAGCCTCGTCCCACACGTCCCCGCAACTGGTGAAGCTGGCTAAGCCCGAATCTCTCCGCGCTCTCTATTATCATTACGGAAGCGTTGGGTACATCTACTCCTACCTCTATAACCGATGTAGCCACCAGGATGTTTGCCCGTCCGGATGCAAAAAGATTCATATCGTGCTGCTTGTCTTCATTTTTTTGCTTTCCGTGTACTACGGCGGTAATATATTCCGGAGCCTTGAACTCTTCTATAATAGTTTCATACCCCTCCTGCAGATTTTTGTAATCCATCTTTTCGCTCTCTTTTATAAGCGGATATACTACAAATATCTGTCTGCCCGCTTTTATCTGCTCTTTCATAAAAGTAAATATTTTACTTCTCTGAGTTTCCGTGGCATGTATTGTTCGCACTGGCTTTCTGCCGGGAGGAAGTTCGTCCAGTACGGATACGTCCAGATCTCCGTAGAGTGTCATTGCCAGGGTGCGCGGAATAGGGGTTGCCGTCATTACCAGTATATGCGGGGCTATCTTGCTTTTCTCCCAGAGTTTGGAGCGCTGATCCACTCCGAACCGATGCTGTTCGTCTATTACCGCCAGTCCCAGGTTCCTGAACCCTACGGTATCTTCTATGAGAGCATGTGTTCCAACAAGTATTTTTATAGTTCCGTCGGCCAGTTGCGGAAGCAGTTCCTTTCTCTCTTTTGCTTTCGTACTTCCCGTGAGTAATGCTGCTTTGATTCCCGAAAATTCAAGCAGTTTTGATATTCCCCTGTAATGTTGTCTGGCCAGCACTTCGGTAGGGGCCATTATACATGCCTGGTATCCGTTGTCTGTCGCAAGCAGGGAGCTTAACACGGCCACAAGGGTTTTTCCGCTCCCGACATCCCCCTGTAAGAGGCGGTTCATCTGTTTACCGCTTACCATATCGGCGCGTATCTCTTTTATTACCCTTTTCTGCGCCCCGGTAAGAGGAAAAGGAAGCGAATCATAACATTTCCTGAACCCTTCGCCTACTTTTTTCATAACTATGCCGCTGTCGTTGCGCATTCTTATGCTCTTTTGTTTAAGCAGGCTTAATTGCAGATAAAACAGCTCTTCATATTTAAGTCTGTACTGAGCCTTTGCCAGGGCGTAATTATCGGCGGGGAAATGGATATTTCTTAACGCATATTGCAGCGGGCAGAGCCTTTTTTCTTCAATTAACGATCGTGGAAGCGATTCGGATACGGTTTCCAGGCATTTCTCAAGCAGATTGTACTGTAATTTTGAAAATACTTTATTCCCTATTCCGTTGTTCTTTAGTTTTTCGGTACTGGAGTATACACCCATCATGGAACTTCCTCCCGGCAAAATATCATCTGTGGAGAGATTCAGCTCCGGATGTACCATATTTATGGTTCCGTTAAAATCCGAAGGCCGCCCGAAAGCTATGTACTCCCGTTCAGGTTTAATTTTCTCCCGTATCCATTTTATGCCTTTGAAGAATACCAGTTCTATACTCCCTGTGGAGTCTCTAAGAGTAGCTACCAACCTCTTGTTCCTGGGGGATTTTCCAGCGATTTCTATGTGCGTTATTTTACCTCTTACCTGTATATAAGCCATATCGGGAACCAGCTCTTTGATCGTATAAACTTTGCTGCGGTCTACATACCTGAACGGGAAAAAGAAAAGCATATCCCGGAACGTGTTTATATTCAGTTCTCCGGAAAGAAGATTTCCCCGTTTAGGCCCTATGCCGGGGAGATATTTTATATCGGTATCCAGAATATGCGCCATAATTCTACAAATTTACTTTATTTTTCAATAAGCGGAAAAATTTTATTTTCTCTGTTAAAGAATGATAGTAGCCGATTTACTCTCTCATAAACTTATTTTATATCTTAGCTTTCAGAGAATATATAATTAAAAAGTTTATGCCCGGTTCATTTTATAAAGACATAAACAATAAAATCTGTAAAAGATTTATTATATGCTTCGGGAAAATTTAGTAACTTGCAAAGTTTTATAAATTGGTAAAAATATAAATATGTCTCATAAGATTATACTAGGAATAACGCAAGGGGATACCAACGGGATAGGGTATGAGGTGATAATAAAGGCATTATCTGATGCCAGAGTTCTGGATATGTGTACCCCTGTGGTTTACGGTTCGTCAAAGGCTTTCGGATTTTACAGGAAGCAGATACCCGAAACCGATAATATAAATACTAACGTGATAAACTCGGCTGCGGATGTACATCATAAAAGGGTAAATATAATAAATTGCGTTCCCGACAACGGGCAGATAGAGCCGGGGCAATGTACCCATGAAGGGGCTCAGGCGGCGATCATGGCCCTGGAAACTGCCGTAAGGGATATGAAAGATGGTTTACTGGATGTTCTTGTTACGGCTCCTTTTAATAAAAGGGCGGTAACACTGGAAACTTTTAAATACGCAGGACATACCGAATACCTTACCCAGGAGTTTAAAGCCGAAGACGGACTTATGTTTCTTTGCGCCGATAAAATGAGGGTGGGAGTTGCTACCGGACACATGGGCCTTTCGAAAGTTTCGGAATCATTGAACGAAGACCTTATATTGAGTAAATTGCGCGTTATGAACAACTCCCTTTTAAGGGATTTCAATATTGTAAAACCTAAATTGGCCGTACTGGGACTTAACCCGCATTCCGGGGACAGGGGGCTTATGGGCGACGAGGAGATAAAGATCATATCGCCGGCAATAAAGAGGGCTAACGAGGAGGGCATTCTGGCTTTCGGCCCTTATCCTCCCGACGGATTTTTCAGTATAAGCATGCAATATAAGTTCGATGCGGTGCTTGCAATGTACCACGATCAGGGGCTTATCCCTTTTAAATCCCTTGCATTTGATTCCGGAGTTAATTTTACGGCCGGACTTCCTATTGTAAGGACATCTCCGGATCATGGTACGGCCTACGATCTGGCGGGCAGCAACAAAGCCAATCCGCAATCTATGATGTGCGCCATATATCTTGCCCTGGATGTATTCAGGAACAGGAAACTTTATGATAAAATCCATGAAAACCCTTTGCAGTCCAGTGTTTTCGAAGTCTCCCATAAAAATAATAGCGACAAGCCCGTTATAGAATGATCTGTGTCGGGATTACTGTTTTAAATATCTCCAGGCAGTATGGAACCTGTTAATTTATATACCGACGGAGCTTCACGCGGAAATCCCGGCCCGGGAGGATACGGGGCGGTGCTCAAATGCGGAAAGCATTATAAAGAGATAAGCGGAGGTTTCCGTCGCACTACCAATAACAGGATGGAACTTCTTGCCGTAATAATTGGACTGGAAGCAATAAAGCGCATTAATGCCGAAGTCAATGTTTATTCCGATTCGTCTTACGTGGTAAGGGCTGTAAATGAGGGCTGGTTGAAAAAATGGCTGGACAAGGGGCTGGAGAAACAGAAAAACCCCGATCTGTGGGAACGTTTTGTTAAAATAGCATCCCTGCACCGCCCAAGGTTTTTCTGGGTAAAAGGACATGCCGGGCATCCCGAAAACGAACGTTGCGACAGGCTTGCTGTTGAGGCGGCTTTGGCCCCGGGCTTGCCCGAAGACCCCGGAATGCCGCAGATATAAAATAAACTTCTAAGTAGAAAGTAAAATTAAGCAGAGTGTAGCGAATTAGCTGATTGAGCGTTCGTTACGCTCTGTTTTGCTTTGTATTGCAAAAGGCTGAAAAGCATATTTAGGCAGAACACAGCAGGAGTTTCGTTACTATCCCGTTACTTGAATAGTGATGCAGATTATTTGCTAATGGGTTTTTATTCAGCGTATTGCGTAGTTTTGCATACCGTCAGATAACTCAATGATAACTAATTTTGTAACCAGAAAAAACATTGAGTTATGAGGTCAACATTCAAAGTATTATTTTACGTGAAGAAAGGTAGTGAAAAACCTAACGGGAACCTGCCTTTGATGTGCCGTATCACCGTGGACGGCGAAGTTAAACAATTTAGCTGCAAAATGGATATTCCGCTCCGCTTGTGGGATGTGAAGAATAATCGCGCACCGGGTAAGAGCGCGGAAGCGCAAAAAATCAATCGTGCTATCGACAAAATCCGTGTCGATATAAATCGCCGTTATCAGGAACTGATGCAGGCGGACGGTTATGTTACCGCCACCAAGTTGAAAAACGCCTATCTCGGAATCGGAGTAAAGCAGGAAACACTACTAAAGCTATTCGAACAGCACAATGCCGAGTTTGAGAAGAAAGTCGGTTATAGTCGGGCACAGGGAATTTTCGCCCGTTATCGTACTGTCTGCAAACATATTCGGGAGTTTCTTCCCTCTACTTATCACAGAGAGGATATACCGCTCAAAGAATTAAGCCTAACGTTTATCAACGATTTCGAATACTTCCTGCGCGAAGAAAAGAAATGCCGTACCAATACCGTATGGGGATATATGATTGTATTGAAGCATATCATTTCCGTGGCACGGAACACGGGCTTATTGCCGTTCAATCCTTTTGCGGGATATATCAACAGCCCCGAAAGCGTGGACAGGGGGTATCTTACGGAGAAAGAGATACAAACGCTTATAGAGGCTCCGATGAAAAACAAAACATACGAGTTGGTGCGCGACCTTTTCGTTTTTTCTGTTTTCACCGGCTTGTTATATGCGGATGTGAAAAAACTTACCACCGACAACTTGCAAACGTTCTTCGACGGTAACCTGTGGATTATTACCCGCAGGCGGAAGACCAACACCGATTCCAATATCCGACTGTTGGACGTTCCCAAGCGGATAATAGAGAAATACAAAGGCTTAACGGGAGATAGCCGTGTTTTCCCTGTTCCGAGCAACAGCAGTTGCAACGAGAAGTTGAAAAAGATAGGGAAACAATGTGGTATCAAGACCCGGCTGACCTACCATGTCGACCGGCATTCCACGGCTACCACTATCCTGTTATCGCACGGCGTACCTATCGAAACCGTGAGCCGTATTCTCGGACACACGAATATAAAGACTACCCAGATATATGCCCGAATCACCAATCAAAAGATAAGTCGGGATATGGAAACCCTGTCGCATAAGTTGGAGGGTATAGAGAAGAATATCTGTGAAGCTATCTAAACCTGTTGGCATACTATATCCGCTATCTTTAGTGTAGCGGGTATGACTGCTATCAGAGTTTAACCGCAGCGACCCCAATAGGCTTTTAAAGAAAAGCCGTAGCTTATTAGGGCATTTTCTTAACGCATCCGTTTCACTACTGCTAAAAATGCCCCAATAAGCCAAAGGGTAAACCCTCTGGACACCCTAAAGCGGTCTTTCGACCGCCACCGCCGAAGCGGTTTATCACAGCAAATTATCAACTTAAAATTTACCTCAAAATGGGATTTGTCGTATTACATATACAGAAGCCGAAAGGAAACGATGCTCGAACGACGGCGCATATAGAACGGACGGTACAGCCGAGGAATGCCGATCCGGAACGAAAGGAACTCAACAAAGAGTTTATCATTTTCCCGGACGAAGTGGAGAATCGCACACAGGCGATACAGCATCGTATAGAATACGCAGGAATAACCCGTAAAATAAGGGAGAATCAGGTACGTGCGTTACAGGTCATGCTGTCTGGCACTCCCGAAGATATGCACCGATTACAGAACGAGGGGAAAATAGATGACTGGTGCCAGGATAATATCAAGTGGTTACAAGATACATTCGGAAAGGATAATGTTGTTTCCGCCGTGCTTCACATGGACGAGAAAACGCCACATATACACGCTACGGTAGTTCCTATCGTTACCGGTGAAAGAAGAAAAGCCAAGCAAGAGGAGAATAACGGTAAGAAAAAATACAGGAAGAAGCCGAAAGATAACGTCCGGCTATGCGCGGATGATGTGATGACCCGTGAGAATCTGGAACGCTTTCAGGATGCATACGCCGAAAAAATGCAGAGATACGGTTTGGAGCGTGGTATTCGTGGTTCGGAAGCCCGGCATATCTCCACACCTCAATATTACAGAGAGTTATTCGCTCAAAATGAAGACCTAAAAGAAAATATAGAGTATCTGCAGGAGGAAAAGCAGGAGGTTTACGAAAAAGTACGGGATATGTACGACCGCAAGGATGAAGTACGGGAGAAGTTCCTGAATATGCACGAATATACCCAACAGAAAGAAACGGAAATATCTGACCTCGAAACTCGGATAGAGCAGCTAAAGCATGATTATGAGCCGTATAAAGCGCAAGACGATATAAACCTGCTGTTAGGTGTATTCCCGCATTTAAACGAACGCTTGCGGATAACGCAGCTATGCAAGGGTATCGGATTGACAATAGACACCATTAAGCAGTTATTTAAGGGTGAAGCCATATCGGTTACAGGTAAGCTCCATTCTCCCGAACATAATCAGTCATTCAGCGTACAGGATGCCAAATTACAGCTATTTAAGGAGAACAAGAACTCCGACAGGCTGAAACTATCTATCAACGGGCAGAATATCCTCAACTGGTTCAGGCAGAAATACCAAGAACTGAAACAATCGACAAGCTACTTCCAAAAAACCACTATTAAGCCCGAAGAGGGTAAGAACAAAGGTATTAAGATGTAATTAGCCTCATAATACTTTAAAAAAAGTTTTTACTGGTAAAAACTCGCAGAAAAGTATTATCTTTGCGATGAGAATTAAGATAGTATCGGAAAAGGAAAAATATATGGCAAACAATAATTTGCAAGAAGCGAAGAAAGCGAAAAAGGACGAGTTCTACACACAACTTTCGGACATAGAAAGAGAGTTGAAATATTACAAACATCACTTTAAAGATAAGGTGGTGTATTGTAATTGCGATGACCCAAGAGTGAGTAATTTCTTTCATTATTTTTCTTATAACTTCGAGAAACTTGGATTGAAAAAGCTCATTACCACCTGCTACAAAAACCAAAGCATGGACTTGTTTAGCCAAAACGACAGCGAACAAGCCATTTATTTGGAATATACAGGAGACAAGAATGGTAACAACGTTCCTGATCCGAACGAGATTGGAATTAAATATTTGAAAGGTGATGGCGATTTTCGTAGCAAAGAAAGCATCGAACTTCTTAAACAAGCTGATATTGTTGTAACCAATCCTCCATTTTCGCTATTTCGCGAATATGTTGCACAGCTCATTGAATACGATAAAAAATTTGTAATCGTTGGACGTAATTCTGTAAAAGTTTTACCTGAGATAAAATCGAAAGGAGATTTAAGTGCCCATAATCGGCGCTTTAATGCAACTAAACCAGATATTGATACGATTAAATCTGGATTGAGGATTATCGTTGAAGAACTTGTTCATCTAATTGATTACGAGCAATGGAATAAAGAACGTAAAATCATCAATAACTAAGTAATTATATATAATTGCTCAAAGAAACACGAGTTTATACGGGTATAAACTTTACTAAAAATGACCGAAAGTATAAAAAATATAATTGACAAATTTGAATTAGGATATGTTTTTACCGTTGGTGATTTTCCAATGGCAGTAGAAAATCCTAAAAGTGTCAGCAAAGTATTGAATCATTTTGTAGCAACAGGCTATTTACGTAAGCTGTCGAAAGGTAGATTTTATAAACCGCAAATAAGCAAGTTTGGAGAGTTGCAACCTGATACTTATCAAATAGTAAAAGACCTAATCCAAAAGGATGGGAAACTAATTGGTTACATAACGGGTTATTCCGCTTTCAACGATTTTGCATTAACTACACAAGTTTCCTCCATTTTAGAAATAGGGATGAGGAAAGAGAAGAAAGCTATTGTGCGTGGTATTTATCGTATCCGTTTCATACGACAGGAGAATACCATCACAAAAGAAAGCATCCCTCTTTTGCGTTTGCTCGATTGTTTGCGCTTTTTCAAAAATATTCCCGATACAACTCCTGACAATGCTTGCCAGCGTTTGATATATTTGATAGAAAAACTTGATAAACAAGAAGTAATAAGAATTAAAAAGCTGGCATTGAAATATACTCCGCAAACAATTGCACTTTTGGGAGCAATACTTGAAACGACTAATCCGCAAGAAGATAACGCAATGTTGTTTAAGAAATTAAATCCGATAACGGTTTACAAACTTGGCATATCGGACAAAGTTTTACCAACGCAAAAAAAATGGAATATTCAATGAAACTGCATACGAATAAACAGGATTTTAGTGAGTTAATTCGACTGACGGCAACTCATTTCGGTATTCTTCCCGAATTTATCGAGAAAGATTATTGGATTACGCTTATTCTCAACAATCTTTCTCAATCTCTACACAAAAACAGTGTAGTTTTCAAGGGTGGAACTTCGCTCACGAAAGGTTATCGCTTAATCAATCGTTTTTCGGAAGATATTGATATAGCTTTGCTTGATGAAAAATTAACTGGTAACGCTCTGAAAACCAAAATCCGAAAGATTGAAAAAACTATCACAGCCGATTTAACTGAGATTGAAGAAGCTGGCGTAACTAGCAAAGGTTCCGTCTATCGGAAATCATTATTCCAATATCCAAGTGACATCAATACTCGTTTCGTAACGAATGTACAGAAGCGTATTATAGTCGAAATCAACTCATTTGCCAATCCTTATCCTTTTGTACAGCGGCAAATCACCTCGTTTATTGCAGAGTTTCTATCTGTAACAAATCAAACGGAAGCAATACAAGAATATGGATTACAGCAATTTGAACTAAATATTTTGGATAAACGTCGTACCATGCTTGAAAAGTTAGTGTCGCTTATTTGTTTCTCGTTTTCAGAAAATCCGTCAAAAGAATTAGCAAAGAAAATTCGCCATTTTTATGACCTATACTATCTGACAAAAGATGAAGAATGTGCAAGATATTTGCAATCTTCTGAATTTCAAAATGATTTGTCAGAGCTGCTAATCTACGACCAACAGGAGTTTGACGAACCGCAAGGATGGCAAACAAAAGTAGTTAAGGATTCGCCATTACTAACTGATTTTTCGGCTTTGTGGGCAAATTTGCGTTCAACATATCAGAAAGAATTGACACCGTTAGCATTCTCGGAGATTCCGAACGAAACATTGATTGAAAAGAGTTTCATGGAGATAATAAAGGAGACTATTAAAATGAACTGATGAACGAAGACTGTATTCCTTTATAGCTGAACACAAAGGTATATTTCAAGAACGAAACGTCAACACCAAGCCCTACGGGTTCTACAGAAAATCTCCATACCTACGCTACGCTTCGAGTAGTATTTTCCGCAAAAGAGTTGCCTTATTCGTTCTTTCCATAAGAGAAGGTGTTTATCAGATAAAAAAGAAAAATATATAATCGAAATCCCAAAGAAATTACCTACCTTTACCCCCGAGTTATTTGATAGTATTACACCGCAAAACGCTGAAATACGCACGGTTACTAAATCGTTACTTCTGAAAATCAAAAACTCTGCGAAAGGTTTATTCCTCAATCGGTTAAGTCAAACTGATGAAAATCTAAAATAAAATCAGTGATTTTCCGGATAAGATTCCTTCCGTGGAGTTTGTCGTCGTATGTTTATTTCCGCCGGAGTTATATGTTTTGTCTGCTGCTGTCCTTCGTTATCTGCCGGTGTTCATTGTCGTTTACCGGTGTTTTTCACTATCTGTTGCTCTCTCTTAATAGGTTAGCTATGTGAAATATGCTTGCCGGAGAACATGTTATGATAGGTAGTAGTCTGTTGTTGTTTATCGCTTTCGGCCGGTATCTCTCTTTTGGGGAACATCTGTTTTATACCGGTTCGTATAGCTGATTGCGCAGCCAGGGGATGAAACCGGCTTCGCGTATTATCCGTTGCATATTTTCTTTATCCAGAGTATTATGCGCTCCCGCCGAAGACACTACATTCTCTTCGATCATTATGGAACCCATATCGTCCGCACCGGCGTGCAGGCAGATTTTGGCTGTTTCCGGCCCTACCGTAAGCCATGATGCCTGTATATGAGGTATGTTATTCAGGATAATACGGCTCAATGCCGTCATTCTTATATAATCCGCAGGGGTTTGCGACGGTATATCGGGATACAGTTTTTCCAGCCTTGTTCCTTTGGTCTGCATCGGCCAGCAGATAAACGCCCTGAATCCCGGGCTGCCTTCAGGTTTCGACTTCTGTATATCCCGCAGGGTTATAAGGTGTTCCATCCTCTCCCTTATGGTCTCTATATGCCCGTAAACCATTGTAGCGGTAGTGCTCATCCCCAGCCGGTGAGCCTCTGTCATTACCTCTTTCCATTGTGCGGCGCCGGGTTTTGCTGGGGAGATGATTTTTCTTACCCTTTCGCTGAGTATTTCCGCTCCGGCTCCGGGAAGGGTATCCAGTCCCGCCTCCATAAGCCGTTCCAGCGTCTCTTTATACGTGAGTTTGCTCAGACGGGCTATATGGGCTATCTCCGGTGGCCCTAATGCATTTAGCTTTAGCGACGGTTCTATTTGTTTCAGTTCTTTGAACAGGTTGCTGTAATAATTTATATCATACAGGGGATGCAGTCCTCCCTGCAAAAGCAACTGGTTCCCCCCATGCTCTTTCAGTGTTTTTATTTTTTCACGGTATTGTTCCGGAGTTACCGTACGTTCTTTCTCTTTTTCCGATAATTTACAGTGGAAGTTGCAGAACATGCATCCCGATATACATACATTCGTATAGTTCACGTTCCTGTCGATCTGCCAGCTTACAGCTTTTTCCGGTATATGCCGGAATCTTATCCTCTGTGCGACGTACATTAACTCGTATATAGGGGCTTTTTCATGGAGATATACCGCTTCTTCAATGCTAAGATCCTTTAGGTCAATGGCTTTATTGTATATTTTTTCCAACATTATTTTTTCTGGTTCTATTTTTCTCCAATTTAAGGAAAATAAAAGAAATAAATTGGAATACTCCGTTAAAAAAGGCTATATTTGTAACGAATTCTTAACATTTGATATATAAACATGAAGACATACTTTGAGAATAAAAATTTACGTTATGCCATGATAGGCAGTGGAAGTTGGGCTACGGCTCTCGTAAAATTATTACTCAATCACCAGCATTCGATCTCATGGTTCATAAGAGATAAAAAAAATATCGCGAATATCCAGAAAAGCCATCATAACAAGGCTTACCTGCAATCCGTATCCCTGAATCCTGAAAGGTTGAAAATGAGTACGGATATAAATGAGGTTGTAAATAGTGCGGACGTGCTGGTCTTTTGTATCCCGTCCGCTTATTTTTTGAGTTGTATGCACCGCCTTACTGTGTCTCTGGAAAATAAATTCATAGTTTCCGCCATAAAAGGGTTTGTAGATGAGAAGAATCTTACCATAGCGGAATATTTCAACCAGATACACGGCCTCCCTTTTGACAGGATAGGGATAGTAAGCGGTCCGAGCCATGCGGAAGAGGTATCTATGGAAAGACTCTCTTATCTTACCCTTACGAGCAAACATATTGAAGTCGCGCGGGCCTTATGTTCCGTTTTCGAGTGCAGTTATATAAAGACAAATCCCGGAACCGATATTTACGGAGTGGAATATGCGGCGGCGCTGAAAAACGTTTATGCCGTTGCGGCCGGTATATGCCACGGATTGGGATACGGAGACAATTTCATGGCGGTGCTTATGACAAATGCTTTCCATGAGCTTGCCAAATTCCTGAATGCCACTCATCCCGACAAAAACAGGGTCGTATCTTCTTCTGCCTATCTGGGAGATCTGCTGGTTACGGGATATTCGCAGTTCAGCCGGAACCGTACTTTCGGGAGCATGATAGGTAAAGGCTATTCTGTAAAGAGCGCCCAGGTGGAGATGAGCATGGTGGCGGAGGGATATTTTGCCAGTAAATGCATCCATGAAATCAATAAAGAGTTCAGAATAGATATGCCTATTGCAGAAGCCGTATATAAAATATTGTATGAACATAAATATCCGCCTTATGTTATAAAACAGCTTACTGACGAACTTTTTTAAGTAAAAATACGATTCCGAAATAACAAAATAACAGAATACCTATGATAAAAATTAATTTAAAGGCTTTAAATGGATTTATTTCCCGGGAATTATTGGATGTCAATATGAAAAAGGCTTATAACGAGCTGGATGTCGTTCTTTCGGGTTCCGGGGCGGGAAATGATTTTCTGGGTTGGGTAACCCTTCCTTCCGAAACCGGTAATTCCCTGATAGAGGATTGCAACCGGGTTGCGGAAAGGTGGCGCGGTAAAGTGGATGCCGTTGTGGTAGTCGGTATAGGAGGTTCGTATCTCGGGGCCAAATGTGCGATAGAGGCTCTTTCCCATAGTTTCTACCAGCAGATACCTTCAACAAGTCCGCAAATAGTTTACGCAGGTCATAATATATCCGAAGATTATGCCGCCGAACTTCTGGAATACCTTTCTGTAAGGAGCTATGCGGTTATTGTAATATCCAAATCGGGAACCACTACTGAACCTGCAATCGCTTTCAGGCTGCTGAAAGAAGATATGGAGCGCAGATTCGGCAAAGAAGTTTCCAGAGAGCGGATCGTTGCCGTAACCGATGCTTCCAGGGGAGCTTTGAAAACTCTTGCCGTCAAAGAGGGATATACCTCTTTTATTATTCCCGATAATGTGGGAGGCCGTTTTTCGGTGCTTACTCCGGTAGGACTTCTTCCGATAGCAATAGCCGGATTTGATATAAGGCGGTTGATAGGGGGAGCAAGGCGGATGCAGGAAATCTGTTCCGTAAAACAGGATTCAAATCCTGCGGTAAAATATGCAGCCGCCAGGAATGCACTCTACTCTGCCGGAAAGAAGATAGAAATACTGGTCAATTATAATCCCAAACTGCAATATCTGGGAGAGTGGTGGAAACAGCTTTACGGGGAGAGCGAAGGAAAAGACGGAAAGGGAATATTTCCCGCTTCTGTGAATTTCTCTACCGATCTGCATTCTATGGGACAGTATATACAGGACGGGGAGAGAATTCTTTTTGAAACAAACGTACTTGTAAAAAATGCCGGTCATACGGTAAAGATAGGGGAGGATCCGCAGGATCTGGACGGTCTTAATTTCCTTGCAGGGAAACGTGTGGAAGAGGTTAATAAAATGGCGCAGTTGGGAACCCGTATAGCCCATACGGACGGGGGAGTTCCGAATATTGAAATAGAGATTGAACAACTTGACGAATTTAATCTGGGCGCTCTTTTCTATATGTTTGAAATGGCTTGCGGGATAAGCGGCTATATGCTTGGGGTAAACCCTTTTAACCAGCCGGGAGTTGAGGATTATAAAAAAAACATGTTCGCCCTCCTGGATAAGCCAGGATACGAAGAGGCGGCAAAAGCCATACGAGCCAAACTTTAATCCATATTTCCGCCGGAATCCGGCGTTTAACGAGAATTAAGTTTTAATATTATGAGAAGATATTTTTTCCCGATAGTTCTGTTATTGCTGGCGGGCATTACCGTGCATTCCTGCTCACTGCTGAAAGTAAGTGCGGATTTCGGTGTGAAGCCGCTTAGTACAAAAGACCTTAATGCAAGGGTTGCCGTAAGAAACTATGCGGCCAATTTCACCGATATTGTGGCGGATGCGGCAGACAGTGTTTTTACAATGGCGGGCAAGGATACGGAAATATTTTCGCCGGGAGCGGACTCTGTAAGACTGGCAAGTATAACATGGAAAATGAACGCAACTTCGGCATGTATGAACGCTTCTCTGAATTCTATTCCGGAAGGTGCGGTACTGAATACCTGGATACTGGTAAAAGGGATGTATAATATCGGCTGGGAAGAATATTTCGGTAAATACGGATTTGCCGGGAAAAGAACCTCTGGGTATCTTGCGGATAAATATTCCGAGGTCATATTTCCTTTTCTGGGACCTGTTAAATTCAAAAAGATGGGACGGTTCGTAGATTCAGTACTAGCCGCTTCTCCTCTGGATATTAGATTCAAAGTAGAAGACAGGACTTATGAGTGGTTTAAGTATTCAGGCGTGCCGGATTCCCTTTTTGTTACCACGGTAGGTTCCATTTCCGAAGTTATAGCAGATCTTAACGACAGGGTGGGAAAATACTCCGTTAATGCTTCTAACCAGTTTTCATGGGGAAAAGACCGGTTGGAATATCGTTTCGGTACATTTTTGTCCGATTCTACATATAAGGCGGGTTTGGACAGCCTTAATCACTCTTTGACAATGCTTAAGACGGCGTTAAGGAACGCCCCGGACAAGGCCGATTCCCTTATAGCCGATATAAACATACGGGTGGATAAAATGCTCGCTACTTTGGAATATACCGTAAACTCGACTCTGGATAATACTTTTGCGCATATCGAGACAGAGCGTATAGCTTTTATGAAATATATTTCGCAGGAGAGGGTGGCGATAATGAATGAAGGTAAAATACTTATGGACGATTCCGTAAAACAACTTTCGGCGGGCATATCGGCGTTGATAAAAAATCTTTTGATATACTTTTTACTTTTTGTATTTTTGTTAGTCGGCGTTCCTTTTTATCTGGGTTACAGAACAGGGCGCAGAAATAACAAACCCTGATTTCAATGAATCAAATGAATACACTTATCTCCGATCTAGCTCTTATTCTTCTGGTAGCCGGAGTAATTACTGTTATTTTCAAAGCGTTGAAACAACCTCTGGTCCTGGGATATATCCTTGCCGGAGTACTTACAGGCCCTTATATTACTTTCATTCCTACAGTATCGAATCTGGATAGCGTAGAGTTCTGGGGAAAGATAGGCGTAATATTCCTGTTGTTCGGGCTTGGCTTGGAGTTTAATTTCAAAAAGATAAAGAAAGTAGGCGGAACAGGTTTTATGACCGTATTTACCGAGGTCGTAATGATGTTCTGCATGGGATTCCTTCTGGGAAATCTGCTGGGCTGGTCGAGGGTAGCTTCCATGTTCCTGGGAGGAATGCTTTCGATCTCTTCCACATCTATTATTATTAAGGCATTTGATGATCTGGGACTTAAAAACAAGAAATTCTCGCAACTGGTATTCGGCGCTCTTGTGGTTGAAGACCTTGTAGCTATTTTACTACTGGCGCTTCTGCCGGCCCTGGCTGCAAGCAGAGTCTTTGACGGAGGGGAATTGTTCGGCAGGGTGTTGAATTTATCCATGTTCCTTTTGTTGTGGTTTACCGGAGGAATATTCATTATTCCGTCCGTATTCGATAAGCTGAAAAAGCATCTTTCCAACGAGACACTTATAGTAGTTTCCCTGGGACTTTGCCTTATGATGGTAGCCGTTACCATAAAGGCAGGTAT
The DNA here is from genome assembly GCA_964449975.1 of uncultured Muribaculaceae bacterium. Lineage (GTDB taxonomy): Bacteria > Bacteroidota > Bacteroidia > Bacteroidales > UBA932 > Egerieousia. The sequence goes on along the minus strand of CAYVED010000009.1, from coordinate 23,792 downwards.
ATCCGAAGCTCTGGGAGCTTTTGTAATGGGTTCTATCCTCAGCGGTACGGTTCAGCGGGAGATGATTATAAAACTTACCAAGCCTATAAAAGACTTTTTCGGGGCTATTTTCTTTGTATCTGTGGGGATGCTTGTAAATCCGGCCGTGGTCGTCGAGTACGGGACTCAAATACTGATTATTACCGTTACGATAGTCCTGGCCAAACCCGTATCCGCTGCTCTGGGGCTATTGTTTTCAGGGCAGACATTGAAAATGTCCCTTCAGTCGGGATTATGCCTGTGCCAGATAGGAGAATTCTCTTTCATTATAGCAATTCTGGGAAAACAGATCGGGATTTTAAATGATTCCGTATATCCGGTAATAGTTTCGGTATCTATTATTACCACTTTCGTTACCCCTTACTGGATAAAAGCTGGGGAGCCTCTTTATAACAAAATATATAACAGCGTTAAACCCCAATGGCGGATTGTGATAGAGAGGCTGGGAACGGGACGCAAGACCCTGGACAGGGAAGGTGAATGGCATCTGCTGCTTAAATCCTATGTACTCAGGCTTTTTATATATACCGGATGGATGTTCTTTATATCCCTCTTTATAGAAAAGATAGTAAAGCCTTGGGTATCCGCAACTTTCGGAGTAAATTTTTATTCCAGCCTCGGTCTTTTCATTATCAACATACTATCCATAATGCCTTTCCTTTACGGATTGCTTAAAAGAAAGGACAGCGACGGGATATTCGATAAAATATGGGCGGACAGGAAGTTCGCCAGAGGGCCGCTGCTTTTTATGATGATGTTCAAATACTGGATTGCGGCAATAGCCGTGGCCGTCATATCTTCTTTCTATATAACCACGAGCCTGGGTGCTATATTTACGATATGCGCCCTGGTAATAGCCACCGTGGTTTTATCGGCAAAAATAAAACGGTATTATGCAAAGATAGAAAACCAGTTTCTTTCTAATCTGCATAGCGAAGGAGGACGTAGAGGTGTTGTTCTGCCGCGCGAGCTTGCCGACGAGATGCATATAGATACGTGGGATGTAGGAGTTAATTCTTATCTTGCCGGTAAGAGTATTTCCCAGATACACAAGGAAAAAAATACAGGAGCGCTTATTGTAAGAATCGTAAGGGGAGGAGAAATTATAGACCTTCCCGATAAAAATGCTATCCTGTACCCTGAAGATTCCCTTATGATATTGGGAACCGATAAGCAGGTGCATGATTTTGCACTTCTGAGCGAGAACGGGGAGCTTACTGCGGAGCAGAAAGCTTATGATGACATGGAACTTTTCCAGATTACTCTTGCCCCGGGTTCGCCTTTGCTGGGAAGCCGCGCCAATTTATCCGATATAAGGAACGGTTTCGGGGTATTGCCGGTAGGAATAGAGAAAGCCGGCAGCAATGTTTATATAAGACCTTCTTCAGCGGTTATATTTGAAGAAGGGGATACCATATGGGCGGTGGGAACCAAAGAAAAAGTCATGACATTAAATTAGAAATGGAAAATCAGTTTTTAAGGAGCGTTGCAAAAACTTATGCGGAGAATCGTGCGGAAAGCCTGCATGATTATGCGTTTGTTTTCCCTAACAGGCGTTCCATGAAGTTTTTCAGCAAATATATGGGGGAAGAGTACGGTAAAATTTACGGCCGGCCTCTTCTTTCGCCCCGTTTTATAACTATCAATGACCTTTTTGCGGAACTTAGCGGGCTTACTCCAGCCGATCCGGTAGAAGCGCTTTATATTCTTTATAAAAATTATATAAAGCTGATGCCGCAAGGGGGAGAAAGTTTTGACGAGTTCGTTCATTGGGGCGGACTTATTATCAAAGATTTCGACGATATAGACAAATACCTTGCAGATGCATCCGGGTTGTTTACGAACATAAAAGATCTTAAACAGCTCGATTCCGGTTTCTCTTTCCTCTCTCCTGCACAAAAGGCTGCCGTGGAGAGTTTCTGGCGGAATTTTTTAAAAGGCGGCTTTTCGGAAAAGAAAGATTTCTTCTCTTCCGTATGGAGCATAATGTATGAATTGTATTGTAATTTCAGGAAAGATCTCCTGCTGAAAAAGCAGGGTTATGAAGGACAGATATACAGGGAGGTAGCTGAGAATTGCGGCGGATATTCCTATAAACACGATTTTGTATTTATAGGGCTGAATGCCCCCAACAGTTGCGAAAGGACTTTGATGAATCTTCTGAGGGATACCGGAAAGTCCGATTTCTACTGGGATTTTTACGGACCGCTGCTTACCAACAGGGAGAATAGCGCATCGGCCATTATAAGCGGCTGCGTGCGGGATTATCCTTCGCAATTTCCCCTGGCCGGGCAGGATTTTTCTTCCGTACCGGATATAAAGGTGATAGGAGTTCCGTCGGGAGTAGGACAGGCATTCGCCGTAGCTAAGATACTATCCGGTATCGCTCCGTCCGTGCCTGTGACGAGTGATTTCGCTTTCAGGACGGCAGTAGTGCTTCCCGACGAAAAATTGCTTATGCCGGTACTTAATTCCGTTCCTGCCGGATACGATTCTATAAATGTTACGATGGGGTATCCCGTTGCCGCTACCGGGCTTATTTCGTTTATGAATCTTACAGGGGCTTTGCAAAGGGATGTAAAAGAGAGGAACGGGAAACGATGTTTTTATCACAGATCCCTTACCGCCCTGCTTTCTCACGAGTATATGAAAAGGATTGCCGGAAATGATGCCGAAAATCTGAAAATGAGAATAGTGGAGGGTAACAGGATATATCTGGCGGAGGACGATGCTTTGCTGCGGGTGTCCGGTGCGAAGGAAGGCAATATTTTAAGACTGATACTGCGGGTAGTAAATACGCCTGCGGAAATTGCTGATTATCAGATAGAGATATTAAAGGAACTGGATTTGAAAGCGCCTTCCCTGGAAAGGGAATTTATTTACCAGTATTATCTGAGGATAAACAGGCTTAAGGAACTGGATATACCTATGGAAAGGGAGACATATTTCAGATTTATATCCCGTATTACCGGAGGTATGACCGTTCCTTTCAGGGGAGAACCGCTCAGCGGGCTGCAGATCATGGGATCTTTAGAGGTGAGGGCGCTGGATTTCGATAATATAATAATCGCCTCGGCCAACGAAGGGACTTTTCCCGCTTCCGATAAGGGGCAATCCCTTATACCGTATAATCTGAGGTACGGGTTCGGACTTCCTACTTACGAATTGCAGGACGGGATAGCCGCATATCATTTTTACAGGAGTATATCCAGGGCGAAGAATGTTTTTCTTATATACGATACCAGAAGCGAAGGGCTTAATTCCGGTGAAGTGAGCCGGTATGTTAAACAGCTTAAATATCATTTTAATCTGCCGGTAAGGGAGAGTATTGCCGCCGTAATGCCTCCGAAGGAGGGAGGAAAAAAATTTTCTCTTTCAAAGAGCGGAGAAGTGATGGATCTGCTGCTCGATAAATATGTGCGCAGCCCCTATTCGGCTCTTTCGGCCAGCGCCGTTAATAATTATATAGCATGCCCGCTTAAATTTTATTTTGAAAATGTAGAGGGAATAAGCGACGAAGAGGAGGTTTCTGAGAGCGTGGAATCTGATACTTTCGGTTCTTTATTCCATAATGCGATTCAGAGCCTTTACGGAAGGTATATATATGAGCAGGTAAGCGCTGATATATTGAGAAAAGAGAGCGCGGACGGGAAGCGGCTGGATGCGGTAATAAGGGAGGTGTTCGGAAAGCTGCTGAATGTAGATGAAATATCGGGACAAAATATAATTATAGCGGAACTGCTCAAAAAATATATAAGGCTTATTTTCCGAGAGGACGAAAACTTTGTTCCTTTTATGTATATATCGGGGGAGGAGAAGTACAGATACGGTCTGCCCGTGAATAACGGAACAATGGTTGTGAACTTCAAGGCTTTTGTAGACAGGATAGATGAACTGGAGGATAAAACGGTGAGAATCATAGATTACAAGACCGGAACGGTGGAAAGACCGGGCAGGAAATTCGAGATAGCTTCGTTATTTGACAAAAGCTCTCCTGGAAAGTATAAAGCATTGTTGCAGTTGTATTTGTATGCCCTTATGGTTTTGGATGCGCAACAGAGATGCGGACAACTTAAACTGAAAAACGGAAAGCCTCTGGAGTTTGCGGCGGAAGATGATTTTTCAGGACTGGAACTTGTGATATATCCTTTGAAGAAGATAAGCAGCGAATCGGTTTTCGGTATGAAGATATACCGTAAAGATCTGGATCTGTTCAGGGAGCAGCTTACATTATGCGTGGAGGAAATTTTCAATCCGGATATTCCCTTTACACCCAATCCTAATGGGGGAGCCTGCAAATATTGCAGGTTCAGGACTTTATGCGGAGAATAGATTTAAAGTAGGCGAGATATGATAAATATATACAGGGCGTCCGCCGGGTCGGGCAAAACTCATAAGCTTACGGGAGAATATATAAAACTTCTGTTCGGCAGGCCTTATGCGTATAAATATATACTGGCGGTGACTTTTACAAATAAGGCTACCGACGAGATGAAGCAGCGTATTTTGCAGGAGCTTTATAATCTTGCTTCTCCGGAAAGGCGGTCGGGCTATCTTGCCGGACTTATGGAAATACATAAAAAGGATGAAGCGTGGGTAAGGAGAGAAGCCGGAAAGATACTTGTTTCTATACTGCACGATTATTCTTCATTTTCCATAAGTACCATAGACAGGTTTTTTCAGATGATTATGAGGGCTTTTGCCAGGGAAATGGGAAAGATCGCGACTTATAACGTGGAACTCGACAAAGAGGGGGTGCTTTCGAATGCAATAGATATGATGTTTGCCGAACTCGATAAGCCGGAGAACGGCAATCTTCTCAGATGGCTTATAGACTACTCCCTGGAAGCTGTCGATGCCGGAAACTCCTGGAATATAAGGAAAGATATTTTCGATCTTGCAAAAGAGCTGTTTTCGGAGGATTTCAAACTTAAAAAGAGGGAATTTCCGGTGGAGGGAGAGGAATCTTCGCGCGGGGAGATAATCTTGTTGAAAGGGAAAATAAAAAAGATAACGGAGGATTTCGAACGGGAGTTGATACGGCTGGGACGTGAAGGCGCAGAATGTATGGCGCGTTGCGGAACGTCGTTTACCGGTTTTAAAGGCGGTTCCCGTTCCCCTTTCAGATATTTTAACGTATTGGCCGGGACTTCTCCGGGTACGAGGGCGGAAAAGCCTAAGGACAGTTTTACAGCTTTGTATGACAACAAAGAGAATTGGTATTCGGGAAAAAGTATTCCCGCCGTCGTTGCCGCAGCCTGGGACGGAGGATTGAACGAATGTATCGGGAAGATAATATCTCATTTCGGAAAAGGATACAGGAGGTATGCTACGGCGCTTGCAATTAAGAACAATATGAACGCCCTGGGCATCCTGGACGATATATACCGCAGGGTGCTTGCGTATTGCAGAGAGAAGAATATTATGTTGCTGTCCGAGTCTACCGAACTGCTGAACAGGATAATAGACGGCAGCGACACTCCTTTCGTATATGAGAAGATAGGCGCCAGGATAGATAATTTTATGCTGGATGAGTTTCAGGATACCTCCGTACTGCAATGGCGTAATTTCTATCCGCTTTTACAAAACAGTCTGGCGGAGGGAAACGATAATCTTATAGTGGGTGATGTGAAGCAAAGCATTTACAGATGGAGGGGATCGGACTGGAAAATTCTTAACGGCGGCCTTTCCGGAGATTTCAGGGAGGATCAGATAAATAATTATTCTCTGGACTGCAACTGGCGGAGCGGAAAACATATAGTTGATTTTAACAACGGATTCTTTAAATTTTGCGCTCTTCAGGCACAGAGGATATATAATGAAAAGAGTGTGGGAAGCGGTGCGGGCGGAGTGATAGAGGGGATATATTCCGGATTCGAACAGCATGTTTCTGCGAAGGGAGCCGGAAATCCCGGTTATGTAGAGATAAATTTTACGGAACCGGGGGAGGAGGGTTTTGAAGCCGATGTTCTGCTGCAGCTTCCGGAGCGTATAAAGGATCTGTTGCGTAACGGAGCGGCGCAGAAAGATATAGCGGTACTTGTGAGAACAAAGGAACAGGGCAGGAATGCGGCTCGCGCCCTTATAAATGCGGGAGTCGATGTGATTTCAAACGATTCTTTATTCGTGTGTGCCTCTTTTGCCGTACAAAAGACGGTTAATATTTTAAGAGAGATGGATAATCCGGCGAATCCGTCGCTTAAAATTTACAGGCATTTTTCTTCCGCAGGCTTCCGTGGAGCCGCTTCCGTGAATTCTGTTGATGCAGGGGATGGGAAAATTTATGACGGCGAAGCGGCGGAGCGTATTGCCGGAGTGTCTCTCTACCAGATGTGCGAGGAGATAATAAGGAGCTGTTTATCGGGAGAAGAGAAAGAGGAACTTGCGTTTTTGCAATCTTTCCTGGATTCCGCACTGGAATATTCCTATAAAGAAGGATCGGATCTTTCCGGATTTCTGAAATGGTGGGACGAGTGCGGACAGCTTAAAACCATATCCGCTCCGGAAGATCAGGATGCTGTAAACGTAATGACCATACATAAATCGAAAGGGCTGGGGTTCGGGATCGTTATTATTCCTTTCCTTAAAGAAAATCTGGACAGGACCGGGGGACGGTTATGGTGCAATTTGCCGGAATGCGGAGATATGCCGGACGAGTGCGGGCTTGATTTTGCCGCGCCCTTACCCGTTACATACAACTCTTTCCTTTCGGAAACGGATTTCAGCGCCGATTATTATAATGAGAAATTATGCACTTTCGTGGATAATCTGAATACGGCGTATGTGGCTTTCACCCGTCCGCGGGAGCAGCTTATAATATATTCGCCGGTACCCCGGTTCAATAAAAACGGGGATTATACAGTAACTTCTGTTGCCGATATATTATATATGTATTATCAAGATATGCCTTCCGGAGCCGTGGAAGATAATCCGGCCGGAAATATCAGGCGTATATTTACGGGAAGCCCGGGGATTTGCCGTAAGGAGCAGGAAACTTTTTCCAGGGATCTTATCGTCTCGGTATTCGACTCTCCGGCTGATTATTCCCGTATAAAGACGTCGCTTAGCAGCGGCTCCGTGAATGAAGAGACTTCCATAAGGGAGTACGGTATTGCAATGCATTATGTTTTTTCAATGATAAGCACCCCGGCCGATATTCCGGCTGCTGCCGGGCGTGCTTTTGAGGAAGGGGTCAGCAGTCGTCCTCCGGAAGAACTGGCGGATTTGGTAATGCGTAAACTGGAGACGGTTGCGTGCTACGGATGGTTCGATGAGGAGAATACCGTATTGAACGAGTGCGATATAATAAGGCCCGACGGAAGCGTCGTGCGTCCCGACAGGGTAATAATAAAAAAGGACGGTTCCGCCATTGTGATAGATTACAAATTCGGCGGCCACGGAATGGAGGTTGCGCCGGAGCGAAGATATATAAACCAGGTGAAGGAATATATGGAATTGTTGGGAAAGATAGGTTATGAAAGGGTTGAAGGGTATTTATGGTATGTAGAGAGCGGGGAGGTGTCGGCCTGCTGAAATAAAAACGATGATAAAGCCGGATAATTCGAACTTTTCGCAGTATAGTTTGTTTAATATATTATGAAGCGAACATAAACTTTTTTTTATTATATATTCTCCCAAGACAATGATTAAAATAAGTTAATGAGAGAGCGAAGCGATTACTGTTGCTCTGAAAATTTTTAAACATATGTTAAGTATTTTTAAACATTTTGTTTTAATTTTGTATTAAGTGATAATTATTAAAAATTATTTATATCTTTGTAAAATCATACCGGATATGAAAAACTCATGAATCCGTATATACTGGGATGAATTGATAATTAAAATACGAGTATGAAACAATTTATTTTATTAATTGCCGCGATGGCGACGGTAATGCCGTTGACGGCTCAAAAAACAACAAAAATGAAAGAGAATAAAGGGATAACCAGCCGTAAAGGCGAACCGCTTACTTTACTCGGCAGTATGGTAAGAGTAGGGGATATTGCTCCTGATTTTACAGTTATAGATGTTGCGGGAAAAGATGTAAAACTATCGGATTATAAAGGCAAGACAGTTGTGCTTACTGTTTTTCCTTCAATAAATACTCCCGTATGTGCAATGCAGACAAGAAGTTTTAACAGACGTGCTACATCGCTTGGAGATGATATTGTGATTCTTACCGTTTCAAGGGATGTGCCTGCCGATCTGGATAAATTCTGCGCGGCCGAGGGTATTAAAAATATCCGTACTTTATCGGATCGTAAACACGGGGATTTCGGCCCTAAATACGGTTTTCTTATTAAAGATATGGATCTGCTTGCGCGCGGAACGGTTATAGTAGATAAAGAGGGGAAAATAGTGTATGCGGAATATGTGTCGGATATTGTCAATGAACCTGACTACCAGGCTGCTATCAATAAATTGAACGAGATAGCTCCCGAAACCGTTTTTAAACTCCGTCCGCTGCCATATAAGCATGACGCCCTGGCTCCTTATATTACAGAGCAAACGATCGGTTATCATTATGGCAAACATCTTCAGACATATATAAACAATCTCAATAACCTTTTGGAGAACTCTCCGTTGAAAGGGAAACCTCTTAATGAAATAATCGTTAAATCGGAGGGGCCTCTCTTTAATAACGCCGCCCAGGTGTTTAACCACGAGTTTTATTTTGAAACCTTCTCTCCGGCCGCTGTAACAATGCCGGAAGGCAGGCTGCTTTCCGCTATCGAAGCTAAATGGGGTTCATTCGATAATTTCAAAAAAGAGTTCGCCGCCGCTGCCGTTTCGGTTTTCGGGTCGGGATGGACATGGCTTGTTAAAGATGATAAAGGAGAGTTATCTATACTTAAAACTTCAAATGCGGAAACTCCGGTAACAAAAGGATTGATACCTCTTATGGTAATGGATGTATGGGAGCATGCTTATTATCTGGATTATCAGAACAGACGTGCAGATCATATTGCCTCACTCTGGCCTATAATAGACTGGAAGATAATAGGAGAGCGCTACGGGAAATAAAAAATGTAATAATAAAAGCCTTTTATGGTAAGGCTTACGGATTATAAAAACTGAATTCAGGTTCATTCCTTATGACCTGGATTCAGTTTTTTTTGTCTTCCCGTACGGAATCCGGATGCTTTGTTTATTATTAACGTAAAGATTATGATTGAGATTCCTGCTATTACGAACGGTATGCTTAATACTTGTCCCATATTTATTATCATATCGCTTTCGAACGGAGATTGATTCTCTTTAAAGAATTCTATGAAAAATCTTGCTGAAAAAATGAGGAAAATGGATATTCCCAGGAAAAAGCCGGACTTTAATTTTTGTGAATATTTTGAGTATAGCCACCATAAGATACTGAAAATTATAAGATAACAAATTGCTTCATATAATTGAGCAGGATGTCGGGGAATATTATCTACCCTTCGAAATATGAATGCAAATGGGTATTCTGCAGCTTGTTTGCCTATGATTTCCGAATTAAAAAGGTTGCCTATCCTTATGAATGCTCCCGCCAATGGAGTTACTACTGCAATTTTATCAATTATGTTCAGGAATTTCTCTTTATGAATATGCGAGTATATCAGAATTGCAATAATCAGTCCTACTGCTCCTCCGTGACTGGCAAGGCCTCTGTAACCAGTCCATACCGCTCCTGTGCCGGTAAAACTGACCGGAAGTATTATCTCAAGCGGCCTTGACGAGAAATATCCGAAATCATAGAATAGACAGTGTCCCAATCTGGAGCCGGCAAGTACTCCTGCAAAAACATAGAAAAGAAGTTTTCCGGCGTTTTCCGGAGATAGTTTTTCCTTTATATACATTCTTTTTACAAGCAGATAGCAAAGCCATATTCCGGTTACGAACAATATACCGTAATACCCTACTGGAATTTTGCCGAAGATGTTCACTATTATAGGATCATAGTCCCAGTTTATATATAATAACTCTGTCATTGGACAATAATGATAAATAATTTAACAGATTTCAAATGTAGTTATTTTTCAATGTAACGGCAAACAGGCTGTATTTAACCTGGGATTGAAATATGTGAAAATTATTGTTAATTTTGGACGTGGTAATATGCTTGTATAAGGCTATGCTGACTTTAAAATGATATAAGGCGATGGATTATAATGAATTCATATTAATCGTAAATGCTTCCAGCATTATAATATTACTTGCGTTGGCTATGTTGTTGCTGATTGCTACCAGATTCAGGGGTGAGAGCGGTTATGCAGCGGCTATTGCCGTAATACCTACTGTTCCGGTCTATCTGTATAATATGAGCCGTATGCTGGAGTGGCACGAAATGACTTTGTTAATGTTTCCTTCCGCTTATTCGGTAAATACTACTCTTATGCCTTTATTATGGCTTTTCACACTCAGGAACTTCAAGCCGGATTTCCGCCTTAAACCGGTTTATTTCCTGCATTTTATCCCGGCTGTAATATGTATGGCCGTAGCTTTATTCATGTCGGTGCAGGAGCGTTTGGATACTATTGTTTATGAGGCTTCGGGAGATGATACCTGGGTAGGCGATTTAAATTATTTAATCATTATCGGTCAGATAATTATTTATTTTACAATTATTTTCCGCTATATTCGCCGGGCTAAAAGGTATATCGCGGAAAATTGTTCCGATGCCGAATATTTTCAGAAGGAGTGGATAGAGCGGTTTATGATGCTGTTTGCCTTTCTGTTCTTTATTGTAGTGGTTGCTTATGTGATTTCTCCACGTACGGATGCATGGCTTATACAAATACTCAATGTAATAGGAATGTTTTATTTGACTTATAGCGCAATAGCGCATCCTGCAATGATTCTTATAAGACGTGTTCCGGAACCGGCCGAAGAAAATGCAGACGATATTTCACAGGATAGTTCCAGTACATTTATTCCCGATGCCGGGCAGATGAAAGAGAATTGCGAAAAAATTGTTGATTATTTAACTTCTTCACAGGCTTATCGCAGAAACGATCTCTCTCTTGCCGTACTTTCAAAAGAGATGGGTTTTTCGCAAAAGATAGTGTCCCGCTCTATTAATAGTTGTCTGAACCGTAATTTTTTTGAACTGATAAATGAAATGCGTGTACGGGAGGCCAAAAGACGGCTCCTTTTACCTGAAAATTCAGGTTATACCGTAGAAAGTATTTATGAAGAATGCGGGTTTCGTACACGTTCTACATTTTTTCTGGCTTTTAAAAAAGTAGAAGGCATATCTCCGGCCCAATGGCTTAAATCCGCAAAGAGTAATCCCCGGTAAACTTTGCAACTTTGTTGCATCTGTTGGTTTTTATATTTGCATTGTAACCAAATAATAAAGTATGATTATGGAACAATGCAAAAACGAAATGCCTGTAAATATACGGGTTAAAGAGGATAATACTATTAATATAATCATAAAAGAGTATTGGAAAGTGCTGTTGTCGCTGCTGATGCTTATAGGCGGCATCATAATGTCCAACCTGAATAGCGGATTTTTCCAGAACAATACAGTTTCTCTTTTATGGTATCTTCTGGCATATCTCCCGGTAGGATTGCCGGTAATCAGGGAAGCATGGGAGAGTATCAGGCTGAAAGATTATTTCAGCGAATTCACCCTCATGTCGGTGGCTACTTTGGGTGCTTTTTATATTGGAGAATATCCCGAAGGGGTTGCCGTAATGTTATTTTATGCGGTAGGCGAACTGTTCCAGGATAAAGCTATAGACAGGGCCAAACGCAATATAAGCGCCCTGCTGGATGTCCGTCCTGAACGTGCGGCTGTTATAAGGGGAGATAAGATTATAACCGTTGATCCCAGAACGGTAGCTACGGGAGAAATTATAGAAATTAAGGCCGGCGAGCGTGTGCCGTTGGATGGGATCATGCTTAACGGTTCGGCGGCGTTCAATACTGCGGCGCTTACAGGCGAAAGTGTTCCGCGTGATATATCTGGTGGTGGAGAAGTTCTTGCCGGTATGATTGTTACAGATAAGGTAATCCGTATCAGGGTAACGAAACCGTTTGATAAAAGTGCACTGGCGCGTATTCTGGAATTAGTTCAGGATGCGGCGGAAAGAAAGGCCCCGGCAGAGCTGTTCATCAGGAAATTCGCACGTATTTATACTCCTATCGTGATTGCCCTGGCATTTTTGATAGTACTGGTTCCGTATATTTATTCTATCGCAAATCCTCTTTTCGGATTTGTATTTAACGACTGGTTATACAGGGCTTTGATCTTTCTGGTTATTTCCTGTCCTTGCGCATTGGTTATAAGTATACCGTTAGGATATTTCGGAGGTATCGGGGCGGCCTCCCGTTCGGGGATATTGTTTAAGGGAGGTAATTACCTGGATGCTGTTACTAAAATTAATACGGTTGTGTTCGATAAGACCGGGACTCTCACCAAAGGTACGTTTGAGGTAGAATTTTGCCGGAGCGTTCCTGGTATTTCCGAGGACGAACTGTTGCGTATGATTGCCTCGGTTGAAAAAAACAGTACGCATCCTATAGCAAAAGCTATTGTAAGTTATGCCGGGAAGCAGGCGGTAGAACTTCTTCCTACCGAAAATATAACGGAAATCGCAGGCTACGGATTAATGACCGAAATAAATAACGAAAGAGTATTGGCCGGCAATGCAAAGTTATTGTCGAAATACGGAGTACGGTTTCCTGACGAAATACTTGCCGTAACGGGAACTATTGTAGTATGCGCCGTCGGAAATAGATACATCGGATATGTATTATTGTCGGATATGCTGAAAGAAGATGCCCTCCAGGCAGTATATGCTCTTAAAGATTTAGGAATTAGAAATATTCAGATACTTTCCGGGGACAAACAGAGTATTGTGGCTATCTTTGCAAAAAAACTTGGTATAACCAGGGCTTACGGCGATTTATTGCCGGAGGGAAAGGTGAAACATATCGAAGACCTGAAGCGGAATGCGGAGAACCGGATTGCCTTTGTCGGCGACGGGATGAACGATGCTCCTGTTCTTGCCTTGAGTGACGCAGGTATTGCTATGGGAGGACTTGGAAGCGATGCCGCCATTGAAACGGCGGATATTGTTATCCAGACGGACGATCCTTCCAAAGTAGCGACCGCCGTAACTATAGGACGGTGTACCCGAAGGATTATATGGCAGAATGTATCATTGGCATTCGGCGTAAAAGTCCTGGTACTGGTATTGGGCGCAAGCGGTGTTGCCACTTTATGGGAAGCGGTGTTTGCCGATGTCGGTGTAGCATTGATCGCCATAATGAATGCCGTCCGTATACAGAGAATGATAAAATAAAATAAACGGCGTGGGAAATTTTCCCACGTCTAGGTTACCTAAAATGAAATTATTATTATTATTATTAAAAGAAAGGGGAATAAAACCTACTGCCATACGCATACTGGTTTTAAAGGCTATGCTGGAGACGGACCGGACGTTTTCTCTGCTTGATCTGGAGAATCGTCTGGATACTATTGATAAATCTACGATATTCCGTACAATGACGCTTTTTCTGTCTCACCGTCTTATACATAGTGTAGATGACGGGACGGGTTCCATTAAATATGCGGTTTGCGATAAAGAATGTACCTGTGAAGTGGAAGACCTTCATTCTCATTTTTGTTGTGATTATTGCCATAAAACGTTTTGCCTTGAAAGTATTCATGTCCCGGTTGTGGATCTGCCACAGGGATTCACTCTAAGGAGTATTAATTATGTATTGAAAGGGTATTGTCCCGATTGTGCGGCACGACATGGGGAAAAATTATATACAGAATAAAAATGTAAAAAACAGAGGCCGTCGAAATTATTTGTTTCCAGGAAGTTTGCGCATTATTCCGGAATTTCTTAATCACGACGGCCTGTTTGTTTTTTTATATCTGAATGCCGTTTACGGTATCTGTATGAATATTATTCTTTTTCCCAGCCGGGATTTTGGGCGAGGTCTACTCCGTTGTCTTTATAAAGTTTTATCTGGTCTTTAGGAACCGACGTGAAGTATTGCCTCTCATAAATAATATCTCCGTCAATCCATTCTCTCCGGTTAAGTTGACTGGTAATAGGGTTGAGGGCTATTCTGGTGGAGTCGCCGGGAACGGGAGCGTACAATGCGGCTTTCGTAACTTTATTACGGATAAGTTTTTTCTGGTCTTCGTTATACCTGGTGAAATCGAAATATGCTCCTATGACATTCCCGGATGGGATGCCGTTCACTTCATGGTTGGCTAAATAACTATATTTTTTCCACCTTTTAAGATCAGATTTTCTGAATCCTTCCAGCATTAATTCTACCCCTCGTTCGCGCCTGATCTCCCATAATACCGGAGATACCGACGGGTCTCTTTCGGGATCGTTAATTATGACTCCGCCGGCCAGTACGTTATTCCCGCTTATTACCATTTTAGGTAATTTAGGCAATATGCTTCCTTTGTTATCTTTCTTGATATTTCTGTTTCTTAAAAGATTTATAGATATGTCGGCGGCATTTTGATCGAATAATCCAAGTTCGGCTGCAGCTTCTGCATAATTCAGCAAAATTTCCCCCAATCTTATTACAGGTGCGTCCGTGATATTTTTATCTCCTGTATGGTTATCGGGAGTGGAATATGTATAAGGCGTAAATTTATTTACGCATATTCCCGTTAATGCGTATCCGTTTGCAACGCCGTTTACTCTCATGGTATCGTTAAGGGTGGCATAAAGCCGGGGATCCCTGTTTTTATACATATCGGGATATAACCTTATATTATTATCTTTATTGTAATCATAGACAGGGGATTGTTTTATAGGCAGGCCATCTGTCGAAAGGTATGAGTTTAACGATTTAAGCGTTACGCCCTGTTGTGATTCCGCGATTCCGCAACTGTATGTAATAAGACTGTGGGTGACTTTACCCGCAATATATTCTCTGTAAAATATTACTTCTTTATTCTCTTTAAGATCATCGGACGTGAAGATTCCCCTGTAATCGTCGGCGATTTTATATTTACCGCTTTCCATTATTTGTTCCGAAGCCCATTTGGATTTTTCCAGAAGTTTTTTCGCTGTCTCCTGATTATCGTTATGATATTTCAAAAGCGTTCCTAACTGTAATAGATCACGCGACATCATGCCGTATACTACATATCTGTTGATCTGCTGAATACCGTCGTTTAACCTTACGTTTGCAGCGGCATATTCATAATCTTCCATTATTTTTACGCAAACTTCCGATTTCGGATCGCGCGTTCTGTAGCGTATTTCCGGTTTGTCCGTAGGCTGAAGTTCTTTATCATAAAACGGTATATCCCCGAAACTCCATACCAGATTTGCGTATTCCATAGCCCTGAAAAATCTTCCTACGCCCCTCCAATGGTTTTTGGCTTCTTCCGCAACGGGTAATAGTTCGCATTTGGCTATCATAATATTATGTCTTCTTACATTGGTAAAATCCCAGCCGTTTTTGCTGGTGGCTGTCGTAGTAGTCCAGACGCTTGTGTTGTAAAAGTCGTCGGCGAACGGAGCGCTTGTAAAATAACTACCCCATGCCCAGGCATTTGCATAACCTTTGAAGTAAGAAATATATGCTCCCTGTGCGAATACCCTCATGTTCTGTTCGCTTGTCCAGAAATTCGCGTCATTGAAAGAATCCAGATTTTTCCTGTCGAGATACTTGTCGCACGATGTGAGTATGACAAGTGAAATCAATAGTATCGTATATATATTTTTCATACATTTTATTTTTTTAGTTCGTGATTAAAAAGTTAATCTCCGGTTCATATCCGACAATAATTAAAAGTCGATTTGTATTCCGAATGATAATGTTCTTCTGTATGGATAAGCCCTGCCGAAAGCCCTTGCATCATTTTTGGTAAGGTTCGTATGATCCAGTTCGGGGTCTATAGGATTATCTCCTAATTTATCGAACTCGAATAGATTCTCTCCGCTGAAATATACTCTCAGCTTGTTTATATATGCTTTTCTTGTTAATCTTGCAGGAAGCGTATATCCGAATGTAAGATTTTTCAATCTCAGATATGCCATATTTAATAAATACCTGTCGTTTTTAATATAATTCCATCTGGAAATGTTGCTGTAATTGATAGCTCTCGGATAGAATCCGCCTGTGTTCTCAGGCGTCCAATAATCCAGCGTATGTGCAAAGTTCGCTTCGGTTCCCTGCCAGCCGGGGAGAACCATATTACCTGTTACCCACAATGATCTTTTTCCCACACCCTGGAAAAAGAGATCCAGATCGAAACCTTTCCAATAAATTCCTGCCCTGAAACTATATATATACCTCGGTTCGGTATTACCTATAACACTCAGGTCACCGTGATCATTAAGCGTGTTCTTCCCGTAATTTATTTCGCCGTCGCCGTTGATGTCCCTTATCTTTATATCGCCCGGACTGAATCTGA
Source organism: uncultured Muribaculaceae bacterium (assembly GCA_964449975.1). Taxonomy (GTDB): domain Bacteria; phylum Bacteroidota; class Bacteroidia; order Bacteroidales; family UBA932; genus Egerieousia. Next base: position 7,360 of record CAYVED010000009.1, on the reverse strand, counting down.
AAGCGCCGGATTCATATAATTGCTGATATCCGGTTTTGTAGTTGTGAAAAACATTGGTTTGTTTTCCGTTTACTTTGTCGGTTTTGATTTTTCCGTTTTCCCATACGAAATCGTCCGCCTGCCATAAGCGATCTATCTCGTATCCCCAAATATCTCCTATCTTTTTACCTACATAATTATCCGTGATAAGCGGATCGTCCGCGTTGGCCCATTTTGTAATTTTACTTGTATAATCGGTGAAGTTACCTCCTACCATTAGTCTTAATCCGTTGCTGAAAGTATGAGTGAAGTTTATTTCGAATTCTATCCCGTTTGTAGTAAGCTCACCGTGATTCTGTTTCGGAGGTTTCGCTCCTACGGAACTCGGAAGAACGGCTCCGGTAGATAACATATCCATTGTCTTTCTTTGATACCAATCGAATGTCACTCCTATTTTATCTTTCCAGAATCTCGCATCTATCCCAAAATCCAGTGTGGAAACTTTTTCCCATGTCAATGTATTATCGACGAGCGCTGCGGCGTTTGTAACCTGAGGTACGAAATTGCCATTTACCAGCCAGTAATTTCCGGTTGAAGGGTTGGAAACGGTTAGTGTAGGAATAAATGAATTTAAAGGAACATCCTGGTTCCCGATAATACCGTAAGAACCCCTTATCTTCAACGAATTCATTATATTCAGAACAGGTTTCATCCAGGGTTCTTCCGTTATGCGCCATGCGGCGGAAACCGAAGGGAACCAGCCTCCCCTGCTGCCTTTGGCAAATCTCGACGATTCGTCGTAACGGATATTACCTTCCAGAAGATATTTCTCGTTAAAGTTGTAGTTTATTCTCGCATAAACGCCGGCTACCGCCCACCATGTATGTCTGGAATCTACAAGCTGATCGCCCGATGCCAGATTTACTTCCCCTTTATCGATGTCATAAAGATTCAGTCTTTTAGATCTTTGGTAAATATATTCGGCATCTTCGATATTTGTTCCCACCATGGCTTTTATGCTGTGTTTTCCGAATATACCGTCATAGGTGATATTTCCGTTATATGCATTTCTGATATTTTTGGAAGAATCGTATGAAGCGTAATTAGCCTGAGAACCCGTATATACTCTGTATATATCATCGAATTTTTTATTTATAGGTACTCCCCCGAATATGTCTATTGCGGCCAGATAGCCCCCGTGCCGGTGCTCTGTTTTGAACGTTTGATTGTATGTATAATCGAAATTGGCTTTTAATCCCTTGATTATATCTATACTGGCGCCTAAGTAGAATCTGCTGTAATACGAATCGTTACGTTTGGGTTTAGCCGCTTTCATCTCTGCAATCCCGTTGCGGAACTCTTTACCTTTATAAGTACCGTACGGATTGATCTGATGCCATCTGTAAATATAATATGTAGGACTGTATATATCTGACTGCAGATCGGTAACTCCGGAGTAGAAGCTCATAGGCTCCTCCTGCCCGGTCTGGCTATACATGAATCCGCCTCTTAATGTTATTTTTTTATGTACCTGGGTACTGATATTTCCCGAAAAACTTTTTCTGGTATAGAAATCTTTAAACTCTTTTAATACTCCGTTCTGATGCATTAATCCTGTGGAAAGATTATACTGTATCTTTTCAGTGCCTCCCGCAACTGATAAATTATGGGTTTGTTGCGGCGCCCATTCTTTATAGAACAGATTTCTTACATCCCACGGCCTGTAAAAATAGGTCTGGATTCCGGTTGAATTGTAATCGAAGTCCCTGCCTTCTACCATCTCTCTGCCGAGAGAACTGCCGTCCCCGTATTTGTCTATCCATTCTTTTGTTTTTATTATGCTTGCTTCCGATATTCTGTATCCGCTGTATGGTGAAAATTCTATTGCAGGGGTAGCTCTCAAGCCGTTATGTTGATCTAATGAATATTGCATACCCAGGTCCGCTCTTGAAAATTCAGGCAGGTTTGTAGGTTTTCCCCAGGCAAAATTGTTTGAATAACTTACCTTTACCGAACCATCTTTATTACCTTTTTTCGTGGTGATAAGTATTGCCCCGAAAGCGGCTCTTGCTCCGTATATTGAAGTAGTGGATGCATCTTTAAGAGTTGAAATGGATTCAATATCTTCCGGATTAACATAAGAGAGATCCGGTACTTCTACATTGTCTATCAATATAAGAGGATTGCCGGTGTTACCGCTCAGAGTTGAAGTGGTTCCTCTGATCTTGATATTCGGCGTTATTCCCAATGCTCCGGAGGTTGTTGTTACGATAAGCCCCGGGGTGGAGCCTTGAAGCGCCCTGCCCACATCCGTAATAGGCCTTGATTCAATAGCTTTTCCGACATTAATAGAGGAAACCGCTCCCGACAGATTTTCTTTTTTCTGGCTGCCGTAAGCAACCATTACAACCTCGTCCAAAGCGATAGCGTCCTCTTCCATTACAATATTGAGAGTTGCTTTCCCGTTTATAGGCACTATTTTGTCTTTGTATCCCATAAATGTAAAATGGAGCGAACTGTTCGAAGGTGCATTGATTGAATACTTCCCGTCCACATCAGTCGATGTTCCGGTGGTTGTTCCTTGTATCATTACATAAGCCCCGACAATAGGTTCTCCTGCCTTATCGGTTACCTTTCCTGATACTTTTAAGTTTTGCGCCATAATACCGGCTGTAAAGAACAGGACGGCGGCGACAGTCGTCATAGCGAATTTAAGATGACGAGTGAAATTTTTTTTAACGAACATAAGTAATTTTTTAGGTTAATAAATGAGTTATTAAGCTTAAGTTTTATGTACTATGGGGAACTTTTGTTTATGTATAGATTATACGGTCGTATAATTCTAACAAAGTTATATATTTTTTCGCATAATCCTATGCCCCGGTATATTTTATTACCTATCTTTCATATATTCATCATTTATTTATATAATCCTGATTTTCATTATTATATTTTATCATAATTCGTTTTTTAATTGAGTATACCCTAATATTATGATATAATACTCAAGATTTACAGTCGGTATATATTTATATATACGGGAACCGTATATTTTAAAATAATATATTTTTCTCTGAGTTTAATTTTGTTAATAATAATAATAAGTCATTCGGCGTCAATACGGACATCATCTCTTTTATACATTTTCCATTAGCCGCAATATCCACATAAGTTAATACATATCAAGTAATTGTATGATTGCAAATTTGCATCAATTATACGACCCTTTTTATTTTAAAAATTAAATGCTTCGCATTTCTGGGGTGAAAAACTCCGGTTACCCAGAAATGCTACCCAGAAATGCGAAGCATTTTTAAAGCATTTAAAATGCAACTTTTACTCCGGTGAATACGCTTCTAGGAAGCGAAGGGCCGTATATATATCCGGAATCCCTTTTTGCGCCGGTATCGAAGTCTTTTTGGTAAGAGTTGAATATGTTTTGTATTCCGGCATTTACTTGCAAGGTCATTGACCGGAATAATTTAAAATCATATGCCAGTTTTAAATTCAGGTCGAAAAACTCAGGAGTCATAACCGCTATATCCTTGTCGGTACCGGAACTTTTCTTGTGCTGCACCAGCATTTTACCGGTATAAGTACCGGTGGCGGATGCGTATAACTGTTTTATCGGATTATATGTTAGGGTCAGATAACCGTATCTGTCGGGAGAACGGAACATCTTTTTCTCCGCAGGTACTGTTTTATCCTTACTCCAGTTTTCAGGTTCTTTATACCGGCTCTGCTGCAGGGTTATTCCCGCCTGTGCCTGTAATTTCTGTGAAAATATTGCTTTCCCTTCTATTGTCACTCCCATTACAACCGCACCCGAACCGTTATATCTTTCCATTACTTCGTTACCTTTCTCATCATGTTGTTCGAGGTTCCTTAGAGCGAAGACATCTTTAAGATCGGTATAGAATCCCTCTATCAGCAGGTTGGTCTGTACTTTACCGAAAGTATGGTAAAGGTCGGCAGAAAGGCTTATGCTTTGCGAACTCTCCTGTTTCAATCCTGGGGCAAGAACGGTAATTATCCTTTCTCCGCCTACAACTGCAACATGGAAATCTTCGTCGAAGGCTTGCGGAGCCCTGAATCCCGTAGAATATGTAGCTCTGAAATTAACATTACGGCTCGGATTGAATCTTATATTTATCCTGGGGGAAAATATAAGTTTTTTAATGAGGTTATGTTTATCCAGCCTTCCGCCTATAAGGAAGCCCCATTTATCGTTACGCCATTCGTTTTGCAGATAGACGCTGAATGTATTGACTTTTTGTTTTACATAATGGTTGTACCCAATGCTTTTGTCGGTGAGTTTATTATAATTGTACTCCACGCCTGCAACCAGCTCCGCCGGCATAAACCAGAATCTGGCCATTTTACGAGTGTACTGCGCTCCGGATACTGCCACTATATCTTTTGTTGTTCCGTAAGCATTCTGATCCTGTTCTCCCCCGTAATAACTTTTACGTTTTGTATGCTGGAATGACGAGAATATATTCAGATGATTGCCGTAATCTTTGGAGAAAAGATCGAAACTTATTCCTCCCCCGTTTATATTATGATCTATCTCTTCCGCGATGTTTGCCTCATGCGGAGGCCTGTCCAGCATATCCCCGCCGCGCCTGAACTCGTTTGTTCCATGGTATTGCACCGATAATTTGCTGTTGGTTCCCGTTTTGAAGAAGGAACGCAATCCTATGGTTTTGCTTTCCAGTTTGGGAGCTTCGGTGTATCCGTCTCCATCGTAATCATATCCGTCCCTGTTGCGGTTCTGGCCGTAAATGAAAATTCCGGCTTTATTATTATCGGTTATAAGGGAGGTATTTAACGTGGTATTATTATCCAATGCCCTGCTTATTCCAAGCGAGGTTACGGTATGCGAAAACTCGGCGCTGTTATAAGAAGGATCTTTTGTAATTATATTTACCGTGCCTCCTATGGCGGCAGAACCGAAGAGGGCAGAACCTCCGCCCCTTACTACTTCGACCCTGTCTATCATATTTGCAGGTATCTGTTCAAGTCCGTAAACGCCGGTAAGGGCCGAGTAAATTGGACGGGAATCCATAAGTATCTGAGAATAATGTCCATCCAGGCCGTTTATGCGGACCTGTGTGAAACCGCAGTTCTGGCAATTATCCTCTACACGTACTCCCGGCTGATAATTTAACCCGTCTGCAAGACAGGTCGCTCCTGCCGCTTCCAGTATTTTGTGATTGAGCACATTTACCAGTGAGGGACTGTTCCGCCTTTTTGTTTCGCTCCTGCTCCCCGATACAACTACTTGTTCCAGTTCCATTAAATCCTCGGAAAGTTCGAAATTTATTTCAAGGGTTTTCCTGGGCTCCAGTATAACCTCTATTTGCTGGGGAATATATCCTATTCCTCCGGCTTCGATCACCTGTTTTCCGACCGGAAGGTTTTTAAGGAAAAAATGGCCCGTGGCATCGCTTGTAACGTATGTATTTGTGCCCTTTACCATGATTGTGATATAAGGGATGTGTTCTCCGTTTTGTTTTGAAATTACGTGTCCCGATATATTGGAATCTGACAACTTCTTTTGTGCGTATATATTATTTACCGCTGCGGACAATACCAGCAGCAGCAATGTAATCGTTTTCTTCATTATATTTTTTATCTGATTAATAAAAGTTTTTAAAACAGGCGGCCGTACTATCTTAATTGTCCGGCTATGCATACTTTCCGGTATAACATAAGCGTACAATATTGTATGATAAATAAGATAACTACCTGATTAATAGATGCTAATTTTAATACCCCTTTTAGGGTTTTCTTAGAATCTGCCGCCCTGTATCTCTTACTGCATGACAGGCCGTATTTTGTTTTTATTAAGATTATAATACCGGAGGCGCTCTTAGTCTCAGGAATTTAACTTCTCTGTGAATATATCCTGCCGGAGCTTTTTCCTGCAATAATGTAATTATATTGCGGAATACTGTCAGACAGATAATTAAAGAGGGTATAGTAAGCGTGATATTGGAAAGCTCGGATATGATTGTCATTGCAGCCGAGCTGTGTGAATGCGAAGGGTTGGAATAAGGGTGAGAGTGTGTTATAGGTATATTGTTTACATAATGTACATGAGGGAATAATGTTATACAACCATAATACACTGTGAACAACAATGTTAGTATGAGAGATATAATATTATTCTTTTTAATGCACATTTTTCCCCTTTATATTAACCGGATGCAAATATAATATTACTTTTTAAATGCTTCGCATTTCTGGGTAATCTCTTGATAATCAATAGTTACATTTATGAAAATTGTAATTTTCATAAATGTATATTTTATAAACTACTGTTTATAAAATAGTTACCCAGAAATGCGAAGCATTTTCTTAGATACTTAAAAATTTTTATCTTTATGCCCGATTAATATGAGCCTGGCATAAATTTTTAATTATAATGACTATCATAATACCTTTAATTAACTTTAAAATAAAATTTATAAGTATATGAAATTTTTTATTGACACTGCAAATCTGGAACAGATTGCCAAAGCCCATGATATGGGAATTCTTGATGGTGTAACTACCAACCCCAGCCTTATGGCAAAAGAGGGAATTAAGGGTAAAGATCAGATATTCCGTCATTATAAAGCTATTTGCGATATAGTGGACGGTCCGGTAAGCGCCGAAGTATTCGCTACGGATTTCGACGGTATGGTAAAAGAAGGGGAGGAGCTTGCGGCAATAGACCCTAAGATCACGGTTAAACTGCCGTGTACCGCGGATGGAATAAGGGCTGTAAAGTATTTTTCCAATAAAGGGATAGCTACTAACTGCACTCTCGTGTTTTCTCTGGGGCAGGCCTTGCTTGCAGCCAAGGCCGGAGCCGTTTTTGTAAGTCCTTTTGTCGGGAGGCTGGACGATATTGCTTCGGACGGGATCGCTCTTGTTGCCAGGATCGTTGATGTTTATCGTTATTACGGATATAATACTCAGGTGCTTGCGGCATCCATAAGACATACCCAGCACATAATCCAGTGTCTTGAGGCCGGGGCAGATGTTGCTACCTGTCCGCTTTCGGCGATAGAAGGTCTTTTAAAACACCCGCTTACGGATTCCGGACTGGATACGTTCCTCAAAGCGGCTGCGCAAATGAAGTAAAATATAACTTATTATAATATCCGGCTGATAATTGAAATATATGGGAAAAATTTACAGAAAGCTGTTGGCGCAGGAAATACTGCAACTGGAGGAACAGGGATGCAGTTGTAAGGACTGGTCGAATGTGGAAGTGGTAAAAGATTTTCGTCCCGACAGGGTGCGTGACAGCAGCTTCAGCGGAAATATAAAACTGGGACGTTTGGACAGGGTATTTGAATTGCCAGGAGGTATCTGCAAAAGGGCGGGA
>CAYVED010000008.1:4426-61440 GCA_964449975.1 uncultured Muribaculaceae bacterium | reverse complement strand
ATATGAGTTAGCTTCTGCCTCTACGCGAATAGCTAATTTAACTATAAAAAATAGTCGCAAAACTAAAAGATTTAGTTATATTTGTAAAAAATTAACGCTTATGAAACATTGTTTTTATTTACCTTTTATTGTATTGGCTTTCTTTGTATCTTCCTGCGGAGAAGATAAAAAGCCGGAGTTTAAAAATTATGATCTTAATTCGGTTACCGATCTTGTGGAACTCAAATTATCTGATATTGTGAGCGATATAAGGATTGTTCCACTAGAAACTAAAGAAGGCGTATTTTTGCCGGATTGCAGATACGCTATTGATGATAATTATATAGTAAGTATAAGCGATGGTGCTATTATGCAGTTTGATGCCGTCAGCGGAAAGTATATAAGAACCCTGGCTGTGAAAGGCAACGGGCCGAATGAATTCACATTTGTCATTTCCGCTTTTATAAAGGGTGGAAAATTATTTTTCTCAAATCAGAATAAATCGTATATTTCTGTGATAGATCTCAGCACCGGAGAGCGTATGCCCGATATACAGACCGATTATACTGACGGAATAAGTATGTTAAGTATGGAAGATAATGGCGATATTTATACGGCAAACGATTCGTTGTTGTTTAAGTTCTTCAATCTGAACACAAAAAAATCCGGTTTTCTAGCCGATACTGCTATGATGAAGAAGCATGATAAAGCCAGACAATCGGTTATTATATTCGGCGGCGGCGGGAAGAGTGTTGCCCGTTATAAGGATGAACGGTATTATTATAATGTGGGTTATTCCGATACCTTGTATATGGGGAAGAAAGATGCGTACACGGTATCGCCTTTTGCCAGGTTTATTCTTCCCGAAGAGAAAACAGGGCCTAAAACTTCGTACGGGATAGGAGATATAAACAGGGATGAATTACTGGTTCCTTATGTAGGTTCCGGGGGAATTTTGTGTATTTTAAATGAGTTTTCACTTGTAGTATCGGGACAAAGTATAACCGGAGGTATGAAGGACAAGGGGACATATTATATTGATAGAAAAAGCGGGAAAGTGAAAAGAATAAATAAATATATTTTTGATCCGCTGTTTGAAAAAGAATTTGTCGATAGTCCTAAGACGGATTTACAGCCAAAGAGTTTTATATCGGCTGCTATTTACTCTTATCTTAATTGCTGTGTAGATAACGGGCTGTACATGAAGGTATTTCCGGCATATAAAATAAAAGAATATATAAATGAGGCCCTGGAAAACGCAGAGCTTTCCGATAAAAAAAAGGATGCCATGAGGAAACTTGATTCCGGATTGACGGAGGATTCCAATCCTGTCGTTTTTATAGGTAAGCAGCGATAAAAGATTGAATGCTATAGTTCTTCCAGAAGATGAGGCCTGAGGAGGCGGGTTCTTTCAAGAGCCTGTTCTTCTTGCCATGATTTTATGAGTTTGGGGTTTCCCGATAATAATACTTCAGGCACTTTCCATCCCTTGAAATCGGCGGGACGAGTATAAACCGGGGGAGAAAGAAGATTATCCTGAAAGCAGTCGCTTAGAGCGGAGGTTTCATCGGACATTGCTCCCGGTATGAGGCGGATTATAGAATCGCATAGTACTGCTGCAGCCAGTTCTCCGCCGCTGAGTACATAGTCTCCTATGGATATTTCTTTGGTTATAAGATGTTCCCGTATTCTGTGGTCTATCCCTTTATAGTGTCCGCACAATATTATAATGTTCTCCGTGCATGATAATGTGTTTGCGGCCGGCTGATCGAGCACTTTCCCGTCGGGAGACATATAAATGATCTCGTCGTATTTGCGTTCCTGCGTAAGTTTTGTGATAAGGTTGTATAGCGGCTCTATCATAAGTACCATCCCGGCATCTCCGCCGTAACTGTAATCATCCACCTGACGATAGTTCCCTTTGCCGTATTCTTTTATGTCGTGGATATGTATTTCAACCAGTCCTTTATTTTTTGCTCTTTGTACTATCGAATAGTTGAGCGGACTTTGTAATAATTCGGGAATTACGGTTAAAATATCTATTCTCATTACGTACAGGCGGTATTTATTATGGTTAATTATTAGACCGTTTTTCGCTGCAAAGATAAAAAATAGTTGGCGATTATCAAATTACCCCGGATATATATGTGTAAAGCGAACTTTTTTATTTATATTTGCAAGCTATTATTCGTTTAGTTTTAAAACTATTGTTATGGAGAAAAATACTACCGCTTTAAATGATCAGAATCATGTGACGGAAACGAGTGAGATTACTGTCTCCGGGGATTCTGCACAGGAAATGCTAGTTGTCGCCGGAAATGAAGAAATTCTCGACGGTTCTGATATTCAGGAAGAACAGTTTCCCGATTATGCCTCAAAAAGTTTAAAAGAGATTACTCAGATTTTTCAGGATATGCTCGAAAGGGGAGACCAGCAAGAGCTGTATAAATATTCGGAGCTTATAAAAGCTTCATTCTATAAGGTACTCAAGAGGGAGAAGATAGCTGCCGGACTTTATATTCCGGAAGTAGGAGATGAAGCATTTGAGGCTAAGGATACTGCGGAAGAAGCAGATGTACAGGATAAGATTTCAAATAATCCGTTTGCAGAGATAGAGCGGGGGTTCAAAGATTTATACGGTAAATACAAATCGGGCCGGCAGAGTTATATACAAAATATAGAGAAAGCCAAAGAAGAAAATCTTGCTAAAAAACTTGAAATCATCGACGAACTAAAGGCATTGCTGGAGAAAGCGGAAGATGTAAATCATACTTTTCCTGCTTTCAGGGAGCTTCAAAGCAGGTGGAAAGCCATAAGCAGCATGGTACCTCAGGCGAGAGCCAAGGATTTATGGGAAAGCTACCAGCATTGTATAGAGATGTTTTATGACTATATAAAGATTAATAACGAATTCAGGGACCTGGATTTTAAAAAGAATCTTGAGGCCAAGATAATTATTTGTGAGAAAGCGGAGACTCTTGAAAATGACACTAATGTGGTAAATGCATTTAAAGAGCTGCAAAAACTTCATGAAGACTGGAAAGAACTGGGACCTGTAGCTAAAGAGCATAGAGACAGTATATGGGAGAGGTTCAGGGCTGCTACTTCGGTAATTAACAAGAAACATCAATATTTTTTCGAAAATCTGAAAGAGACGCAGAAAGCGAATCTGGAGGCAAAGACCGCATTGTGCGTACAGGCTGAAGAGATTGCCGCCGCAGAGGCCGGAAGTTCCCGCGAATGGAATACTCTTTCAAAGCAGATGGAAGGTTTGCAGTTGAAATGGAAGGGAATAGGGTTTGCCGCCAAAAAAGATAACCAGAAAATATATGATCGTTTCCGGGCTGCATGCGATAAATTCTATAATTCGAAAAGGAGTTATTATGCCGATTTTAAGAATGTAATGCTGGAAAATCTGCATAAAAAAGAGGAACTATGCGCCCAGGCCGAGGCGCTGAGGGATAGTGAAGATTGGAAAAAAGCTACGGATCAACTTATTAATCTTCAGAAATTATGGAAAGAAGTAGGTCCTGTCGCAAGAAAACAGTCCGATGTGGTATGGAAGAGATTCCGTGCAGCTTGTGATCATTTTTTTGAGAAAAAAGCCGCGCATTTCGGGCGGATAGATGAGAAATTCGTAGATAATCTTTCTGCCAAACTGGATTTGATAGAGAAGATAAAATCTTATACTCTTAGTGATTCCAGGGATGAGAATATAAAGGCTATGAGAGATTTCGTGAGTAAATGGAATGAAATAGGCTTTGTGCCTTTCAAAGAAAAAAACAAGATACAGGAAGCCTTTAACAGCGCTATGGATATTCATTTTGCCGATATTCGTTCTCTGGATAGCGAAAAGAAGCTGAATAAGTTCAAAAGAATGATCTCCGATGCCAGGAATTCGGGAAAAGACAGAAATCTCAGGTTCGAACGTGAAAAACTTATCCAGAAATTCAGGAAAATGGAGATGGATATTGCTACTCTGGAAAATAATATGGGATTTTTTGCCAAGTCCAAAAATGCGGATGTGCTTATAGCCGATATCCGTAAAAAGATATCGGTGGCCAGGGAAGAGTTGGCGCAGATAGAAGAAAAAATTAAATTAATTGATAAACAGTTCGAGTAGAACAGATTTAACAGATGAATAAAAATACTATTGTCGGTTTTGTACTTATTGGTGTAATTTTAATAGGGTTCAGTTGGTATAATGCCAGGATTTCAAAAGAGCAGCAGAGGGTAAAATTTGTAGCCGATTCCATAGCCAGGGCGGAAGCTCTGAAAAGCGCTCCTAAAATAGATCCGGCTTCCGTAATTTTGAGCGATACGATTAATCCTTCCGGTATTGCCGCATTGAATGGCGGCGCTCCGGTTTATAAAGATTCTTTACTTGAAGTTGCCAGTAAATCGCCGGCCGAATTCTATACTCTGGAAAACGATAAGATAAAAGTTAAATTTACGACTAAAGGCGCTCAGGCCGCACAGGTTATGATTAAGAACTACTATACTTACGATAGTCTTGATCTTTACCTTATGAGGAATGATGCCAGCAGATTTTCCGTAGATTTTTATACCGATCAGCAATTAAGCACTTCCGATTTTAATTTTACCAGAGTGTCTCAGAACGATACTTCACTGGTGATGCGGCTGCAGTTCGGGGATGATGCTTATATAGATCATATCTACACCCTTTTGCCCGGAAGTTATATGGTGGATTTCAGTTTCAGAATGGTAGGGATGAATAAATATATTTCCAAAAACGTATCCCAGTTGGGCGTAGACTGGAAAATGAATATTCCGAGGCTCGAAAGAGGATACGATAACGAGAAGAATTATTCTACGGTAGATTATAAATTCCCTAACGAAAACAGCGTGGAAGATCTCGGATTAAGAAAAGACGAGGCGACTGAGGATATAAAGACGAAAATCGAATGGTTTGCTTTCCAACAGCAATTTTTTTCCGCTATACTCCTTGCCGGAAATGACTTTAATTCCGGAGTTCTTTCATACAAAATTTTTCCGGAGACCGATCCCGATAAAAATTTAATGGCGTGCAGTGCGAATATGCAGGTTGCATATCTTTCCGCAGATGACATGACTATTCCATTCAAATTTTATTACGGGCCTAATCTGTATAAAGTGCTTAAAAGTTATGATTACGGGTTTGAAAAGATCGTACCTCTAGGCGGCTGGCTTATAGGGTGGATAAACAGGGTATTCATTATTAATTTCTTTGATTATCTCAGCAAATATATCTCTAATTTCGGTATAATAATATTGCTGATGACAATAGTTATAAAACTTATCATATCTCCTCTGACCCTTAAATCTTATATGTCATCGGCAAAGATGAGGGTATTAAAACCGGAGATTGATAAAATAAGCGAGAAGTATCCTAAAAAAGAGGATGCTATGAAAAAGCAGCAGGAGACTATGGCCCTATACAAAAAAACGGGAGTAAGTATGTTCGGAGGGTGTCTGCCTATGATCCTGCAGTTTCCTATTCTGTTCGCCATGTTCAGATTCTTCCCTTCTTCATTCGAATTGAGACAGGAGGGATTCCTTTGGGCCAAGGATTTGAGTACGTATGATTCTGTTTTGAATTTACCGTTCCATATTCCTCTTTACGGAGATCATGTAAGTTTGTTTGCCATACTTATGGCCTTGTCTATGTATTTTTATTCCAAAATAAATATAGACCAGATGCCCAGCGGTCCGCAGATGGGTGGAATGAAAGCGATGCAGCTCTACTTTATGCCTATTTTCCTGCTGGTAATATGTAACAACTTTTCCAGCGGCCTGAGTTATTACTATATGCTGTCCAATATAATCACTATTTTTCAGACATGGGTTATAAGGAAGTATTTTGTTGACGAGAAGAAAATATTCCAGCAACTGCAGGCTAAAGCGGCGAGCGCAAAAACCAAAAAGAAATCCAAATTCCAGCAGAGATTGGATGAAATGTACAAGCAGCAGCAGGCGATGCAGCAACAACAGCGTAAAAACAGAAAATAATGATAAAAGAGGGACTGGATTTAATTAATAAAGAACTGCCATCAACCGTTAAGTTGGTGGCAGTTTCAAAATTCAATACTGCCGGAGCCATAAAAGAGGCTTACGATGCGGGACAGCGGATTTTCGGGGAGAGCCGTCCGCAGGAACTTGCCGCCAAGGTTTCTTTACTGCCTCCCGATATACAGTGGCATTTTATAGGACATCTTCAGACCAATAAACTGAAACTGGTGCTTCCCTACGTTTCGCTGATACATTCTGTAGACAGCTTGAAATTGTTGCGGGAGATAAATAAATTTGCAGCGGGCAAGGGGTTCAGGGTTAATTGTCTTTTGGAGGTATTTATAGCCGAAGAGGAAAGTAAACAGGGATTCTCGGATGAAGAACTCATAGATATTATAGAGACCTTTAAAGATACTCCTATGGACGGGGTGAATATATGCGGTCTTATGGGAATGGCCTCTTTAACCGATAATGCCGGACAGATAAGATGCGAATTTAACCATCTTAAGCGGTTATTTGCGGATATTAAAAACAATTACGGCGAATATTTTCCCGATTTTAAAGAACTCTCCATGGGCATGAGCGGGGATTATAAAATCGCAGTAGAATGCGGGAGTACTATGGTACGTATAGGAACTATGATATTCGGGGCAAGGGATTACCCTAAATAATATCTATTCTACAGTCGAATACAAAAACGGCGGGGCCTGTAAGATATACTTCTCTGAAAGTCCCGTTATTTTTATTATATATAAATTCTACGGCAAGGTTATCCCCTAAAGCGCGGATATCATATTTTACTTTGATTTCTCCGTCCGTTTGTTCTGTTTTTTGCGAATAGCCTTTTCCCGAATGCAGGAATGCCGCTATTGCAGATGCTGTTACTCCTGTTCCGCAGGCGTATGTTTCGGCCTCCACTCCTCTTTCGTATGTCCTCACTATGATACTGTTATTTTTTATTTCTACGAAATTTACATTCGTGCCTCCGTCGAAATCTTTATGATGACGCCAGTATTTTCCCTTTTCATCTACCGGGTAGTTCATTATATCTTCTACGAACTCCACATAATGCGGAGAACCTGTATTAATGAACAGTGCACGGGGAGAATATTGCGTATATTTTTCAATGTCTATCATCCTCAGTTTTATGATACAGCGTATGGGGCTGAAATCCAGTACATGGGCACAATGGTATCCGTCTATAGCTTCGAATTCGAACTTTTTTATTCCTATATGTGCGGCGAATGCCGCAAGACATCTGCCGCCGTTTCCGCACATTGTACTTTCATTCCCGTCGGAATTATAATATTTCATCGAGAAATCATATTTAAGGCTTTTTCCCAACATCATCATTCCGTCTGAGCCTATTCCGAAACGCCGGTCGCAGAGTAATTTTATCTGTCCGGTTGTTAATGAAGAGTATTCCCCGTTGCGGTTGTCCAGAATTACAAAATCGTTTCCTGCGCCCTGATATTTATATGCATGTATTTTCATACGTTAAAAAATTTTTTAAGACTTACGTCCCGCTCGTTTCAATTCCTCTATCATTGCCTCCGCCACTTTCCTTGAGGCCCCTTTGCCTCCCAGGGTATTACGCACCTGCCCGAAGTCGGATAACATCTTGTCGCGGTAATCCTTGTCGTTAAGCAGAAGATTAAGCTCGGCCGATATTTTACCGGGGGTGCAGTCATGCTGTATAAGCTCCCTGAAAAGGCCCCTGTCCATAATAAGGTTTGCGAGGCTTATATATTTCAATTTTACTAGCCGTTTCGCGATTCTGTATGATATTTCGTTTCCTCCGTAGCATACTACCTGAGGGGTTTTAAGCAGTGCGGCCTCAAGACTTGCAGTTCCTGACGAAATGATCGCCGCCTGCGCATGCCGCAATACCGAGTATGTTTCTCCCGATAAAATATCTACCTGTACACCGGATTTACGAAGGAAAGATTCATAGTAACTTTTCTCTATTGAAGGAGCTCCCGCAAGTATGAACCTGTATTCCGGAAATCTTTTCACAACCTCCGCCATTCTAGGAAGCAGGTATCCGATTTCACTTCTGCGGCTTCCTGCAAGAAGGGCTATCACGGGTTTGTCTGGATTAATACCCGTTCTTTTGAAAAAGTCTCCGCGGCTCTCCGATATATATTTATAATTATCTATACTGTCGAGCAGGGGATTGCCCCGGTAGATCGCGTCTATTCCCCATTTTTTGAAATATTCCGTTTCAAACGGGAATATAATGAAAAGCTTATCGGTATATGCTTTAAGTTTATGCACCCTGCTCTCCTTCCAGGCCCATACTTTAGGCGCTATATAATAGAATACCTTTATATCTCGTTTTTTCGCGAACTCCGCTATCCTGAAATTAAACCCTGGGTAATCTATTAGAATAAGTACATCGGGAGCATACGATTCTATATCTTTTTTACATTCTTTAAGATTCCGGAAAATTTTTTTAAGATTTGTCAATACCTCTGTGAAACCCATTATTGCGCTCTCTTTGTAATGCTTTACAAGAACCGCTCCGGCTTCTTTCATAAGATCACCGCCCCAGCACCTGAATTCAGCTTCCGTATCAATGGATTTCAGCCCCTTTATGAGGTTGGAGCCGTGCAAATCTCCGGAGGCTTCTCCTGCTATAATATAGTATCGCATAGTGTTGTGAAATGATATTATTTTAACTCGGATTTTAGCTTGTTTTCCATGTTTCCGATAAGGTTTCCAGGAATGAGTAATCCGTAGTATCCACCTTATGAGGGACTATGGTTATATAACCCCGCTCCAGGAATTTGTGGTCTCCCTGTTCCGATGCTTCTTTATCCAGAAACTCCCCCGTCATCCAGTAATAATCCTGTCCGTAAGGATCTTTTCGTTCATTGAACTCTTTTATCCACATTCCTTTTCCCTGCGAGGTGAATTTTATTCCTTTTACATCCTCTGCGGAAATATCCGGAAAGTTTATATTAAGATATGTCCCGTTCAGAACCGGATGTCTGAAATAATTATCCAGGATGGTTCCGAAATGTTGTTCCACAACGGAAAAATCCGCATCCGGATTATGGGTGTCCAGAGAAAGACCTATAGACGGAATACCGTATATAGTGCCTTCTACGCAGCCTCCTAGAGTTCCCGAGTAGAGAGATCCTGCGGAGGTGTTTGAGCCGTGATTTATTCCGGATACAAGCAGATCAGGTTTCCTGCGCGTATAAAATTTATTCATTGCCATTTTTACACAATCCACAGGAGTTCCTGTAAGCGCATATCTTGATATTTTATTGCCGTTGCCGTTCTGCCGCTGCGATATATCGTATAGTCTTAAAGGTTTTCCGATACTTAGTGCGGATGACATTCCCGATTGTCCTTCATGGGGAGCTACGACCGTTATATTTCCATATTCCGATAACAGCTTTGTTATTACGTTTATTCCTTTTGAGGTGTAGCCGTCATCATTGGTTATTAGTATTTCCAACGCCATTTTTCAAGTATGTTAAAAAAATATTAAAAAAAACTTTGTAAAGGTAGTTATTTTTAACTCAAAATTTTTACATTTGCATGATTTTTGTGCTAAAAATAGAGTTTATTTAGAAAATTTTAATTAAAATATTTGAAAATGAATAAGATTAAAGTTGGTATCAATGGTTTCGGCCGTATAGGCCGTCTGGTTTTCAGAGCCGCTCAGACAAGGGATGATATTCAGGTAGTGGCAATTAACGATCTGATAGATGTTGAATACATGGCTTATATGCTTAAATATGATACCGTACACGGTCGTTTCGGCGGTACAGTAGAGGTTAAAGACGGACATCTTGTAGTAAACGGGAATACTATCCGCGTTACTGCCGAGAAGAATCCTGCAGATCTTAAATGGAATGAAGTAGGTGCGGAATATGTAGTCGAGTCTACCGGTCTGTTCCTTACCAAAGAGAAAGCCGGACTGCATTTGCAGGCTGGTGCTAAGAGGGTGGTTATGTCCGCTCCTTCAAAAGACGATACCCCTATGTTCGTATTCGGTGTGAACCAGAACAAATATAAAGGCGAATCTATTGTATCGAATGCGTCCTGTACTACTAACTGTCTCGCTCCTCTGGCAAAAGTCATTAATGATAACTTCGGTCTTGTGGACGGCCTTATGACTACTGTTCATGCTACCACCGCTACTCAGAAAACCGTTGATGGCCCTTCGGCCAAAGACTGGAGAGGCGGAAGAGCTGCCGGTGGCAATATTATTCCTTCTTCCACCGGTGCTGCTAAAGCGGTAGGTAAAGTTATTCCGGAACTGAACGGTAAACTTACGGGAATGTCTTTCCGTGTTCCTACCCTTGATGTTTCTGTTGTGGATCTTACCGTAAATCTTGCTAAACCTGCAACTTATGCAGAAATATGCGCTGTGGTTAAAAAAGCTTCCGAGAACGAACTTAAAGGGATCATGGGTTATACCGACGAAGATGTTGTATCATCCGATTTTATAGGCGATGCAAGAACTTCCATTTTCGATTCCAAAGCCGGTATCCAGCTTACCCCTACTTTTGTAAAGCTCGTTTCATGGTATGATAACGAATGGGGATATTCGAACAAAGTTCTCGAATTGGTAAAATATATGTCTACTGTAAAATAATTTTAGAAACTGTTTTGATTTTCTCGCTCAAAGCATGAGCAAGAAACAATATCCGGTAATAAACAGGAAAAGGTTTGTAGAAAATCGAAACAGACTCTTACTATAAAAACGAATTATGATAAATAAGGGAACAGCCTTTTGAACTGCTCCCTTATTTAATTTAGATTTATTGGTATTTTATATTTAAAAGAAAAAGAGAGGAAAGCGGAAGAGTGTATGTTACATATTCTGTATTGTTAAGGGGGTAAAATTCCGAAGAGCTTGCTGAAAATTAATTTTAGACAAGCTCTTTTGCGTTTTTATTAGATAACCGTAGCCTTTTTTCATTACATTTGCACCAAAATTAAAATGGCGTAATCTGCGTTTGCGGTATTATATAGAATAAATAATGGGTATCAGGAAGAAAATATCTTTGGGTTTTGTTGTGATAGGAGCGATTCTGCTGCTATCCAGCCTGATCGCCATATACGAACTTATAAGTATGCGCAGGTCGGTATCGAGCCTTATTACCGACAATATAGCGAGTATCAATACTTCCAGAATGCTGCTGGAAGTCACCGACGAGTATAATTTTGAATTGCTCCGGGGCATGGGGGCGGATTCTTCCGCTACGATTCCTGATCTGGAACATGATATGCGGTTCGCCGATTACCTTAGCCAGGTTAAGGATAAATTTACCACCGGGGCTGAAAGACAGATGGCGGATACCGTTCTGTATGCATATACTGCATATATGCATATAATGAATGACGCCCCTTATATATGGCAAGGCTCTTATCAGGGAAGAAGAACATGGTATTTCGATAAACTTTATCCTGTTTATATGAAACTCAGGCATTATATACAGATGCTTACGGAGGTGTCGCAGCAGGCGCTTGCGGAAAATTCGCAGAATCTGAGCGACAGCTTTTACCGGAGCATCATGCCTGGAGTGGTTGCGGTGGCCATAGGTATAGTATTGGTTTTCCTTTTTAATTATTTTCTTAATTTTTATTTTATTTCCCCTATTCTGGCTATTTCAAAAGGGATAAGCAGTTATTTGCAGTACAGAAAAAGTTATAATGTGAATATAGATAATGATGACGAGCTTAAAGATTTGAATGCGAATGTAAAAGAGCTTATTGATACTAATAAGAATCTTACAAAATTTAACGAGCAGTAATCTGTTATGAATATAAGCGTTGTATCCAGGAATATAGGAATAGCCCTTGTGTTTAATGCAATCTTCATGTTTTTGGGGGCGGCGACTTCGGTTATATATGACTTTGACTCGGCATTCTCACCGCTCTTTCTAAGCGCCGTCATTACTTTTACAACCGGAATGTTCCCCCTTATTTTTGTAAGGAAAAACGAAGATATAAATATTAAGGAGGGATTTACCATAATCGTTTTTTCATGGGTGCTTTCATGTTTGTTCGGAATGCTTCCTTACGTGCTTTGGGGAGGAGAGTTTTCCCTTATTAACGCCTGGTACGAAAGCGTATCGGGATATACTACTACGGGAGCCACCATACTTACGGATGTGGAGTCGCTTCCTAAAAGCCTGCTTTTGTGGCGTTCTTCGACACATTTTCTGGGAGGTATAGGGGTTGTTATATTCATGCTTCTGATCCTTCCCAGTGTCAGTACGTTTAAGATGAGGCTCAGCAAGATGGAAATATCCAAACTCTCCAAGGAAAATTATAAGTTCAAAACCCAGCAGACAATAAGGATCATAGCTTCGGTTTATGTAGGGCTTACGATTCTGGAGACAATATGCCTGCTGTTTGTAGGCATGGATTTTTTCGATGCCGTAAATCATGCTTTCAGTACGGTCTCAACAGGGGGATTCAGCACTCGGAACGAATCCATAATGGCTTTTGATTCTTTCCCGGTAGAGCTTGTCATAACTGTTTTCATGTTGCTGGCCGGGCTTCATTTCGGATTGCTTTATTCTTCGATAGCAACTTTCTCCGGAAAAATATTCCGCTCTCCGATAATTAAGTTTTATCTGCTTACGCTTGCCGTTTCCATTATTGTAATAGCTTTTGATATAAAACTTGGAGGAAATACCGGAAGCTGGATTACCGCCTTCAGACAGAGCCTTTTCCAGACGGTTTCAATAGCCTCCACTACCGGGTTTGCGACGACGGATACCGCCGTCTGGCCCAAATTATCCATATTGATACTTATTTATCTTTCTATTCAGTGCGCCTGTTCAGGTTCTACTACAGGCGGCCTTAAATCGGACAGGGTATTTCTATGGCTTAAATCTGTAAGAACCCAGTTAAAAAAACAGATACATCCCAACGCCGTTATACCGGTAAGGCTCGGCAGCCATACCGTAGAACAGGAATTAATATCGTCGGTGAACCTTTATATAGTTTTATATCTGTTCATAGTTTTTATGGTGGCGGTATTGCTCTCTTTAATGGGGATAGATCTGATTGATTCGTTTTCCGCCTCGGTAGCCAACATGGGTAATGTGGGACCCGGATTCGGGACGGTAGGCTCGCTTTCCAATTACTCCCAGTTTCCTGTGATGGCGAAACTGCTGCTTTCGGTGCAGATGTTGCTGGGACGTTTGGAAATTTATTCCCTGCTGCTGGTTTTCGTAATACATAAATGGCGTTAGCGGATAATGGCTGTAGAAAAATATCTTGTCGGGAAAATGGCGCAGAAGCTGAATTTCACTCCTACGGATTGTCAAAACCTGCTTTTTAAGGCGTTGGGGAGATTTCTCGTCGTTCCGGACGAAAAAGAGTGGCTTATGGTTATAAGCGGTTATGCCGGAACGGGAAAAACCACCGCCATAGGAGCTTTTATATCGGTACTTAAAGAGCATGATTATAAATATATATTGATAGCTCCTACCGGCCGTTCGGCCAAGGTGCTTGCCAATTATACCGGCGCTGGCGCCAGAACCATTCATAAGCAGATATACCGGCAAAAAACGATGAAAGACGGGTTGGGACAGTTTTCGCTGGATATGAATAAGAGCAGGGATACCATATTTATAGTGGACGAGGCTTCGCTGATCTCTTCCGGAGGAAGCGGGGGTTCCGTTTTCGGATCCGGCGATCTTCTGGAGGATTTGATAACCTATGTCAGATCGAACGACGGCAACAAACTGATCCTTATGGGAGACCCTGCCCAGCTTCCTCCTGTGGGACTGGAACGCAGTCCTGCCCTGGATATTTATTATCTGGAAAGATATACCGGAGTGATTCCGGTTACATTAAGCACCGTAGTAAGACAGGAAAAAGAGAGCGGCATTTTATATAACGCCACCCGTCTCAGGAAAGAGATCGAACGGGAGGATATTTGTATGCCCTCTTTCAGTACGGCTGGGTTTGATGATATAAAAAGGATAGGAGGCGGGGAGCTTATAGAGGAGATAACCGATGCTATCGACAGATACGGAGCCGATGATGTTGTGGTGCTGTGCCGTTCTAATAACAGGGCCAACAGATATAATATGGGAATAAGACAAAGCGTTCTTTTCAGGGAGGAGCAGCTTACCAAAGGAGATAAAGTAATGATAGTCAAGAACTGCTACCAATTTCTTGAGAATAGCCCTGAGATTGATTTTATAGCTAACGGGGATGTGGCCGAGTTGCAACGTATTTCCAAACACGAAGAACGTTACGGTCTTCATTTTGCTACAGCCACGCTTTCTTTTCCGGATTATAATAATATTGAGATAGATGCAAAAATTATTCTGGATACCTTAACCTCCGCAACTCCCGCATTGAGCCAGGAGCAGCAAAGGGAGCTTTTCGAACAGGTATATGCCGACTATGACAATATCAAGACAAAGCGGAAGCGGATAATGGCTGTCAGGGAGGATATTTATTTCAATGCCCTGCAAATAAAATATGCTGCTGCAATAACCGGACATAAATCGCAGGGAGGACAGTGGAAATGTGTTTTTATAGATAACAGCCTGTGGAACGACGATATAACCCTCGATGATAAAAAATGGCTTTATACGGCGCTTACAAGAGGTATAAATATGGTTTATCTTGTGAACTTCAAAGATAAATATTTTGAATAACCGGGGATTATTACTACTTTTATTTTTTATTATATTTAATTGCATTTTAATGTTTAAAATATCTACAACTTAAAATTATAAAATATGAAACTGCACAGAAAACTATTGGCTGCCGCTTTGCTGCTCCCTGTATTTATCGGGAATGATACGGTATCGGCCCAGGATGTACACAAAAAAAGACTTACTGAAGAACAGATCCTTAAAACGCTCCCGGAGGGTATTATAAACCCGTTGCCGCGGGTGCAGGGATGGAAAGATAAGGGTAATATAGAACTTGTAAATATTACGCAGAACGGCGCAGAAGTTTTTTCTTATAATGTAAAAACCGGAAAGAGAACGGAACTTGGGAAAAAGAAGGCTGCCGAGCTTTCCCCGGTAGATCCGGTAATGAAAGAATTTCTCTCTCTTGCTCGGATAAAAGAGTATAAAAATTATACTCTTTCTCCCGATAAAAGTAAAATAGCTTTCACCGATAAGGATAATAATCTTTGCGTTTACGATACGGCAGCGAAAACCGTCAGGAAACTTACTCAGGATGGAACCAATGTAATTATGAACGGATACGCCTCATGGGTATATTATGAGGAGATACTCGGACGCGGAAGCCGGTATAAGGCATTCTGGTGGAGCCCGGACAGCAAGACCCTGGCTTTCTATAAATTTGACGATTCGCAGGTTCCTATGTTTCCTATTTACGACTCGCGCGGCAAACACGGTTTTATCACCGAAACTCATTATCCTAAAGCAGGGGATAAGAATCCGGAAGTAAAGATAGCATTTGTAAATGTTGACAACGGAAAAACCGTTTGGGGAGACTTTAACGAAAAAGCCGACCAGTATTTCGGTATCCCGTTCTGGAATGCGGAAGGAAATAAATTTATCATACCTTGGATGCCGAGAGATCAGAATCATCTTATTTTATATGCCGTAAATCCTGCCGACGGTTCCAAGGAGTTTATATATGAAGAGAAACAGAAAACATGGATAGACTGGATAAGCAAGATGAACTTTACCCCGGACGGATTCTATATGATAAGGGACTTCGATTTGTGGGAACAGATATATTTCCAGAGCTTTGACGGTAAAAGGCTGGAAAAGATAACTTCCGGTAAAAACTGGGGTATAAGGATTATAAAAGTGGATGAAAAAGGCGGAGCAATATATCTTACCGCCCGCCGGGAAATTTCCACAAGGAACGATTTTTACAAGGTAGATCTTAAAACCAAAGAGATAAAGAGGCTATCCTTAGGGGATTATAACTATTCAAGTATTATACTGGCTCCGGATAACAAACACTTTGTAGCCACTTACTCCAATTCTTCCACTCCTGCCAGGATAGCGGTAATAAGTACCGGGAAAAAACCGGTAGAGAAAATTATAGCCGACAGCAAAGGGGCGGAATTCAATGAATATGATCTGGCTATACCTGAGATGTTATCCATAACTACTCCGGACGGATATGTGCTTCCGGCACAGGTGATATGGCCGATAGATCTTGACCCCGCAAAGAAATATCCTGTTATAGTAAGTATGTACGGAGGCCCTAATTCCGGTACGGTAATGGATACATGGCGGGGAATAAGAAGGAGTACTCAATGGTGGGCTAACGAAGGCGTTATCCAGATTTCTATAGATCACAGAGGATCGGGGCATTGCGGTAAAGAGGGATTGAACTTCCTGCACAGGAACCTGCTTTCGATAGAGTTAAAGGATTATATCGAATGGGTTAAATATCTTTATACCAAACCTTTCGTAAACAGAGACAAAATAGGTATAACAGGCTTCTCTTACGGCGGTTCCATGACGATGCTTGCCGTTACAGAAGGTTCGGATTATTTCAAATACGGTATAGCCGGCGGGGGAGTATATGATTATGAGTTATACGATTCCCATTATACCGAGCGTTATATGGATACCCCTGAGGATAATCCGCAGGGATATAAGCACACCCGTATAGGTGATAAGGTCTCGAAATATAAAGGAGATAAAACCAATTATGTAAAGATCACGCATGGTACGAGCGACGATAACGTGCATGTTCAGAATACAATGCAACTTGTGGACGCTTTGCAGAATGCAGGGAAACAGTTCGACCTGATGCTTTATCCGGGCGAATTCCACGGGTACAGGGGGCGTAAATCCATCCATTCTACAGCCGGGGATTATATATTCTGGTATAGATATTTATTAGACAAAGAACCTCCCGCAATACTTCTGAACAGTATTGCAGGCAGATAATACAGGAACGGATAATACGGATAATACGGAACGGCCGGTGCAGCATTTATTATTGTTGTTCCGGCCTGTTTTCTCTCCGGCTGCATATGATTATTTTCCTGCTTCCGTCGTAAAGGGTAACGGCAAAGATATGATCCGAACCTCCGTCTTTTATTCCCGATAATTTTTTCAGGTTATTGGTATCCAGAGGGAAGTTGCGTGCGGAAAGATCTGCGCGGGGATATTTGACGGCAATTTTTTTTATATCTTTTTTATTGAAATTACATACCTCTTTTACCTGGAATACTTTGCCTGGGAAAGAGGTCTTTAATATTTCCGATGTATACAGATGTGTACTGGGAGCCAGTTTTTTTAATCCGAAACGTTGTGATACCAGTTTATATGCTCCGCTTTTGAGAACCTGTTTATCCGGTTCGTAAAGATATTTTTCTATTGTGTTTGTAAAAGATGCTGTGGCTTCCTCTTCTTCCGTAAGCCTGAACCGGAATACGTTTTCGCACCCGCCGTAATGCGGATGTTCTTTTCCGGAGCCGGCTATGTTTACAGCGTATATTTCCGGAGAATTTTGTTGCGCAATGCTGATGAAATGTCCGGAGCATGCAGTTCCGCCCGCTTTGCAAAATGCATTATCGTGTACCTTATCGGCCTGGAAAACGTATTCCGGGGAAACCAGCAGGAATAACAGCTCTTTACATTCATTATCTACCGATATTATATGTATTTGAACTGTTTCCGGCAGGAGCCTGAGGTTGAGTTTTATATCCGCCATAGGCGAGACTTTTACGAGCAGGAACGGAGCCAGCCTGAACAATTCTTCTTTAAGTTCCAGCAGGTTAGGCTCATACTCCTTTAAAGAGATAACTTTTGAATCGGTCTTGCTCCTTCTGGCGGGATCTAAATAAATAAGCGACAGCTTTTTATCGGAGAAAAAGTTAAATAATTCCCTGTTTTCCGGCAGGCATTCCGCGTTTATTACGGTGATATTACCGGCGCCGAGTTCCTTAAAATTGTATTTTGCCGCTTTGCAAAGCCCTTCACTGCGCTCCACATAATAATGTTTGCAGACGGCGAGTGAAATAAAATAGCTGTCCACACCCATTCCTCCCGTCATATCGGCCGTGAATATATTGCTGTCCGTGAGAAGCTCTTTTATAATTTTTTGCTTATATAATGCCGCAGCCTGCGAACTGCATTGTTCCACCGATAGCGGAAAAGGATAAACAAGTTTCCCGTTTGCATGCCAGAGGGGGATTTTTGATTCGGTTTTCCGTCGCGCCTCTATACATTTTACACATAAAGGTATATCCGGCCCGGAGGTATCGCCTTTTTTGGAGGCGTTCAGCAATAACCTGGATGTGTCGGCATCTTTATTTTCCGTTATAAATCTTATTTCATCAGGCGTAAGCATATTATATCTCTTTTTTCCCCGATATATACATTCCCGTAAGCGTGTTGAACCTGTACATGAAAAGCAAGGAAGCTATTATTAATCCCAGCATTAATCCTACCCATACACCCATAGGGCCGAAACCGAGCGTGTGACCGCAAAAATAACCCAGAGGGAGACATATAAAATAGTATGATATTATGGAGAATATCAACGGCATCTTAACATCGGCCAAAGCCCTTAAAGAAGCTATACCTGCAAGTTGTATCGCATCGAATATCTGGAACCCGGCGGATATTATAAGAAGCGATCCCGCTATTGAGGCCACTGCCGGATCGGATGTAAATAAATGCGGGATATAATGTCTTAATAAAACATAAACTATTCCGGCCGTTCCCATAAGTCCTACGCTCAGGTGTACTGCCGCAAATCCGGCTTTGCGGGCATCGGAATATCTTTTTTCTCCGAACTGGTGAGATACACGTATTGTTGCGGCTACCCCGATTCCCTGTGCGATCATAAACGAGAAGGTGGTTATGGTAAGGGCTATCTGGTTTGCTGCCATCGCCTCTTTTCCGAACCAGCCGACCATAATTCCGCTTAGGCTGAAAGCCGTTACCTCTACAAGCCCCTGCAATGCGATAGGAACGGAGGTTTTAAGCAGTTCTTTTATCTTTTTACCGTCTATAAACGGTTTACGTATAAGCCGGAGATATTTTTTATAAGGATTTATATATGCTAGCAGGACGGCAAAACTTATAAACATAATAATGCGGCTTATAAGAGTAGCTATCGCCGCTCCGTTTACCCCCATTCGCGGGAATCCCCAGTGTCCGAATATAAGCACCCAGTTAAGGAATATATTGATTATATTACTCGCTACGGTTATATACATGGCATATTTGGTAATGCCTATTCCTTCCGAAAAGTTCCTTATGGCAAAAAAGAGAATGAACGGTACAAGTGATATTACCAGTATGCGGTAATATGATCTGGCGTAATCCAGTATCTCCGGATCTTGTCCCATATATTGCATTAATGGTATCAGCGATAACATGATGCCTGCCATTATTACGCACAGGAAAATATCCATTATAAAAGAGTTCTGGAAATATCTTGCCACCTCCCTGTATTTTCCTTTACCGTAATTTTGTCCTGCATAGGGGGTTAGCCCCTGTGTAAAACAGATGCAGAATACCATTCCTATTACAAAAACAGAGTTTGCAAAAGCCACTCCGGCAAACTCTACCGTTCCCAGATGCCCTACCATTATATTGTCGGCGAACTGTACGACCATTTGTCCGGCCTGTGTGATCATTACCGGTACGGCCAGGTTCAGGTTGCGTTTATAAAACGGCAGATAGGTTTTTAAAAACATAGATTTATAAAGTGACGGTATTTCGGGAATATGCCCTGTAAATAAAGATTGCAAAGGTAACCTTTTTTTCTTAGATTTGTGAAACGCTTTGCCCTGTATATTCCGGGCAACGGTTTTATATATGAATATTTTAAAAACTACTCGATATGGAAAAGAATTATTTGGAGATTGCAAAGCAATGGCTTGGGCCGGAATATGATACGGCTACAAGAAATGAAGTGAAACGGCTTATGGAGAACGATCCTAAAGAGCTGGAGGAGAGTTTTTACCGTATGCTTGAGTTCGGGACGGGAGGATTACGCGGGATTATGGGCGCGGGAACCAACAGAATGAATAAATATACAGTTGGAATGGCTACCCAGGGAGTTGCCGATTATCTCAAAGAGTGTTTTAACGGCTTGCCTCAGATAAAAGCGGCGGTGGCTTATGATTCCCGCAATAACAGTCCGGAATTTGCCCGCATAACGGCGGAGGTTTTTGCTGCCAACGGTTTTAAGGTTTATCTTTTCGATTCTTTAAGGCCGACCCCGGAACTTAGTTATGCCATAAGATATTTCAAATGTCAGGCGGGGGTAATGATAACCGCTTCGCATAATCCTAAAGAGTATAACGGTTATAAGGCTTACTGGGAGGACGGAGCGCAAATAATAGCTCCGCATGATACCAATATTATAAACCGGGTATTGAAAATCACCTCTCCCGCACAGGTTAAGTTCAGCGGCGGGACGGGGAGTATAGAGATTATAGGTGAAGATGTGGACAGGGCTTACCTGAAAGATATTTCTACTTTGTTCCTTTCTCCGGATGCCGTTAAAAAGCATCCAGGTATGAAAATGGTCTATACACCCCTTCACGGAACAGGTGTCAGGCTCGTGCCTGAAGCATTAAGGTCTATGGGGTTTACAAATATCTATAATGTTCCTGAACAGGATTTGAGCGATGGGAATTTCCCGACGATAAAATCTCCTAATCCGGAAGAGAGTTCCGCTCTGGAAATGGCTGTGGCGCGTGCAGGAGAGGTAGGAGCGGATCTGGTTATGGCTACCGACCCGGATGCCGACAGGGTTGGAATTGCCGTAAGGGATGATAACGGGGAGATTGTATTGCTGAACGGAAACCAGACCGCTTCCATACTCTCATATTATCTGCTTCGCAGATGGAAAGAGCTGGGAAAACTGAACGATAATACATATATGGTTAAAACCATCGTAACTACCGAATTGCTTGCCGCTATGGCAAAAGCCTACGGAGTGAAGATGTATAATGTGCTTACGGGATTTAAGTATATTGCCGCTGTAGTGAGGGAGAATGAAGGAAAAGCTACGTTTATAGGGGGAGGAGAGGAGAGTTACGGGTTTAATGCCGGGGAGTTTGTAAGGGATAAGGATGCTGTTGTGGCGTGTTGCCTTATAGCAGAGTGCGCGGCATGGTGTGCGGAGCGGGGAAAGACCCTGTACGGTCTGCTTGAGGATATATATAAAGAGTTCGGATTGTATAAAGAGGCTCTGCTCTCTTTGACGAAAAAAGGAAAAGAGGGCGTGGAGCAGATAAGGGATATGATGAAAGGTTACCGGGAGAATCCTCCGGAAGAAATAGGTGGTTCGCCGGTGGTAAAAACGGTAGATTATAACAATACGCAGGAGACCGGTCTGCCTAAATCCGATGTATTGCAGTTCTTTTCACAGGACGGTTCAGTGGTATCGGTACGCCCTTCCGGAACCGAACCTAAGATAAAGTTCTATTTCGGAGTGCACGGAGCGGACGCCGGAGAGAAGCTGGAAGCGCTGAAAAAGCAGTTCGGTTGATTTCGTCTTTGCGTACGGTGTTTTATATAGAGCGCTTACGGGATGTATTTATAATGAGGCGGGAGTGGGGTTTTCCATTACGAGTTTATATCCCACTCCTCTTATATTGAGAATTGAAACCGAAGGGTCTTCGGCGAGTTTATGCCGGAGTTTAGTAATAAATACATGTAATATACGTGCATTGTAAAGGGAATCGTCTCCCCAGAGTTCTATTAGGAGTTGCCGCATTTCAATAATATTCCCGATATTTACGCAAAGCCGTTTCAGTATTTCCGATTCCCGGTTGCTCAGGGTTTTACGGATAGAGGAACCGCTTGGAGCCGTATCGTATGATTTACTTTCCGGCAGGGGAATTTTTTCATTATATATTAATGTTTGTGCTGAAGGATCGAATTGATATTTCCCTATGAAATAGATACTTCTGCGTTTAAGGGATGATTCTTTGGGATATGCCCGCCCTAGAAGTACTTTTATCCTTATAAGAAGTTCTGCCATTCCGAACGGTTTTTTCAGATAATCATTAGCGCCCACTTCGAACCCGGTTACTACGTCATTCGCCGACGAACGTGCCGAAAGAAAGAGAATGGGAATATGTGAATCCTGTTTTCTTATCTCTTTTACCATTGAGAAACCATCTGTTTTCGGCAACGGAGATAGTAACGGATCCGGCTTGCCGGCAGACTGTTATTTCTATTTCGGCGACATGATTCATACAATATTTTACGGCGTTTTCTATAAGGTTGTTGAGCATGTTGTAAATATGAGTACGATCTCCTATTATTTCCGTACCTGACGGACAGGAGATCTTAAAAACGCATTTTTTATTATGAGAAATGGAATGCAGTTCGATTAATTGCGTGATAATCTCTTCTATAAGTACCGGTTCCGGTCTTAGCATAAATGTGGAGCGGTTTTCGGCAGTAAGGGAGAGTAATTTTTCCACCAGTCCCGATAAGTGTACAAGCTGTCCTTTTGCAATTCCGAGATAACGTATAAATTTGTCCGCCGGCAGGGGATGTATATCCGTTGCAGGACTTACCGCTGATTGCAGCAGGGCGTCTATTGCCGCATAGCCAGCGGCAACGGGAGTTTTCAGTTCGTGAGTCATATTGTTGGTGAAATCGGTTTTAAGTTCTTCTACCGTTTTTTGCTTTATTATTGTTCTGAAAAGATAAACGAACGTAATTATTACAAGAAGCAGTACCAGGGCGGAAGACAGAAGTATTCCGCGCATCCGGATGATTATCTCTTTATTGGGATTAAGTACATATACAAAAAGTTGTTGAGCAGGGGCGAGGGCAAATTTTTCGTATTGCAGCCGATATGCTCCTTTCAGAGAGTCTGCTCCATTTCCGGCGGGAATGTCCGGATTGTTAATCAGGTCGTCATTTGCATAAACTTTTGTGAATGCTTTTGAATGTATATTCTTACTTGCCAGTTCTATGTTCAGCAGACTGTCCAGAACACGATAGTTGACAGGGAGCAGAGGATCTGCCGTATTATGTATCTCCTGCATAAGAGAACCGGGGAGTTTTTTCAGGAATTCGTAAACCTCAATCAGTTTCGTTTCCAGTACGTTGTTCTTTTTTATATTTTTAGTGCTCATATCCGAATCCAGCGACTGCTTGAAATCCAAAGTATGTTCTTTCAATACTCCTTTCTCCTTAAGTGCGGTAACTCTTATGAGCAGTTCTTTGTGGTCAGCCCGTTCTATTGCCTGTTTTATATTATCTATATTCTGTTCTTTAGCCGATTTATACATATCCGAGAGCCAGTACCATTGTATGGCGACTAGGGAAATAAACGAAAGGATTATTAATGTTCCTATTATTTTAAAGTTCAGGCGGTGTTTCATTTTATCTGTTCTCTTATTATATCCGGTACATATACAAAAATAAGCAATGCTTTTTTTATTGAGGAGTTTTATTAAGATTAATTAAGATTATTTAGGTTTGAGTAGCATATTTTTATTTCATAATAATATATTTTTGTTCGCAAAACTTTCTGTTTAACCAAAAATTCGCCGGAGGCAATGAGTAAAACAAGTTTATGAGAGAGCGGCTGCTATCGCTCTGAAATTTTTTTTTAATAAAATGTAACTAAAAAATAAACGTATGAACCTCAGAAATTTTATCCTATTTTCCGTTACTTTGTGCGCAGTGTGTCTGCGCATGGAGGCTCAGGAGCCGGACAGTATTAAACAAGAGGCGCAGATGGAACAGACGCTTAAAGAGCTTGTGATTAAATCGGAGATTCCCCTTGTAAAATCCAAAGGCGGCAGATTGATATATTCCGTTCCCAGAATACTTAAAAACAGCACTGCCGCAAACGCTTTCGAGATACTTAAAGAGGTTCCGGGAATAACCGGAGTTAATGATAATATAGAACTGGCCGGGGCCTCCGGACTGAAAATAGTTATAAACGGAAAGATAAGTTCCATGACGATGTCGCAGCTTATACAAATGCTTAAAAGTATGCCCGCTTCCAGGGTTGAGAATGTGGAGGTGATGTATCTTGCTCCTGCGAAATATAATTTCAACGGTTCCGTAATAAATGTGGTTTTGAGTTCGCCTGAAGAAAAGAATGCGTTTATGGGGGAAGCCGGAGGAGAATACGCACAATATAAATATCCGGCGGGGAAGGTATATACCAATCTGTTATATGCGGTTAAAGGCTGGAATATAGATTTTCTGTTTAATTTCGGGGGAGGTAAATGGTACAAGGGGGAGGATATTTATGCAAGACATAATTATAAAGGGGAGATAATTCCCGTGGAGCAGTCCGGACGGCGTACCACAAAAACATACGGAGGCGTTTCCCGCCTGGAAGCAGAATACACATTTCCCGATAAAAGCCGGTTATCGGGAGCTTATTATTTAAGTCCTGATAAAATCAGCGGGGGAGGGGATGCTTTAATCGTTTTCGGGAAACCTCCCGTGAAAAATCTAAGCACATCCTATACGGAAGGCAGGAAAGAATTGCATAATTTTTCATTTCAGTACGAACGTCCCGGCGGATTTTCCGCAGGCGGTGATTATACATATTATGCCGGAAAAGATAAATTGTATTATACGAACAGCGACGGCAATACCATGCTTACGGATATGTATAATCCCTCTTTGCAGAGGGTCTCACGCGCCGGAGTCTATCTGAATAATGCTGATAAGGCGGGAGAATGGACGCTGGAGTACGGTATATCAGGATCTTATAACGGTTCGCATAATAAAGGAGAATATTATTACCGGAAAGGAGGGGAGGAGCATATTGAAGATATGCGGCAGAAAGAGTATAGTACAAAAGCCTATCTGGAGGCGGGGAGAAGTTTAGGCGAGAAATTTTCATTTAAGGCCGGGCTGAAAGGGGAATATTTTTATGCCCGTAATTCCAATTCCGGCGTTGTATGGAATAAATATACGGTTTATCCTACTCTTTCTCTGAATTATATTCCCGATGCCTCCAATATTTTCCAGTTTAATATAAGCAGCGATGTAACTTATCCGGATTACTGGGCTTTGAGTTCCCGTAAAGTACCTTTGAATGCCTATTCCTATCTTAAAGGTAATCCTGAACTTATGCCGTACAGGACATATACTGCGCAACTGGTTTATATATTGAAAAGCAAATATATCTTTGTGGGATTTTACGGATATTCTCCGGGTTATTTTGCACAGCTTCCCTACCAGAAAGAGGATGAACTGGCTACGGTATTCGAGATGGTGAATTTCAATTTCAAACAAAATTACGGAATATCCGTGATATTGCCGTTCAGGGCCGGCCGGGTCTGGGAATCTAAAGTAACCCTTACAGGAGTAAGGATGCATGAGAAAAACGATAAATTTCATTCTATTGGTTTTAACCGCTCCGGTCTTTTAGGAGCGGTTGAGATGTTGAATACCTTTAAAATCTCCTCTTTGCCGGGATTTACTTTATCCCTGCATGGAAAATTTACGACTCCGGGCGCTATTCAGGGACTTTTTGATTTCGGATATACGTATCCGGTTTCCGTGGCGGTAAAATATCTGTTTGCGGGAGAACAGGCTGCTGTTACGCTCTCTGCCGACGATATTTTTGCATCCAGTCTGCCAAGTAAAATGGAGATAAATACTGCGGGACAATATTCCCTTATGAAAAATGTTAATGAAACAAGATGTATAAAGCTGGTTTTCAGTTATAAATTCGGAGGATATAAAAAGCGCAGGTATAAAGAGGTGGACAGGAGCAGATTTTAGAAGCTGTTTTGATTTTATAATCTTGTAATATAACGGAATACTTGTTAAAGAGGTTTTTTTACTCGGTCTAAATCACTATCTTTACACGTTTTATTTTGAATAGTGATTATAATGAAATATATACTTCCTGCCAAGCTTGTTATTTGCTTGTTTTCAATGTCTTATACTTCAGGTATGTCCGCCGTGCAGTATGATTACGACAGAGTTTACCGTCAGGTTGATTCCGTTTTCTCCAGGCTTACGTTAAGGGAGAAAATAGCGCAGTTGTTTGTAGTGGATATTGCCTCTACCAACAGTGCAAAGAAAAAATCTATTCAGAACAGATTGGTGAAAGAGGAAAAGGTAGGCGGACTTATCGCAATGAGAGATAAAATGGTTCCGGCTTTGCGCAGGCTTAACGAGCTTAACAGAATGGCATCCGTACCGCTTCTTATTTCCATAGACGGGGAGTGGGGGGCTTCGATGAGATACAAAGAGATACCGCCTTTTCCCCGGCAGATGCAGTTGGGCGCTTTAAGCACCGATTCCCTTATTTATAAAATGGGATATGCCATAGGGAAGGAGTGCCGTTTTCTGAATATACATATAAATTATGCTCCCGATGTGGATATTAATAATAATCCCGATAATCCGGCTATAAATACCCGTTCTTTCGGGGAAGATAAAGAGAAAGTGGCGAGATTCGGGGCTGCGTATATGCGCGGGATGAGAGATGCCGGTGTGGCAGGTTCCGCCAAACATTTTCCGGGACACGGGGATACGGATGTGGATTCCCATAAGGGGTTGCCGGTGCTGCCTTTCGATATGAAGAGGCTCGACAGCCTGGAACTTTATCCGTTCAGGTATCTTATCGACAGGGGCGTGGATATGGTAATGGTGGGGCATCTTGAAGTTCCGGAGCTTGATTCTTCCGGCCGTCCCGCATCTATATCCAGGCCGGTGATTACGGATTTCCTTAAAGAAACGTTGGGATATAAAGGGATTGTCTGTACCGACGCCCTTAATATGGACGGGGTGGCGAAAGAGGCCGGCTTTGAAAAGAAGCATATTCCCCTTGAGGCGTACAGGGCGGGTGCCGATATTCTGCTTATGGCGGAGGATGTGGAAAATGCTATAACGGAAATAGAGAATGCCGTAAAAAGCGGAGAGCTGGACAGGAGGGAACTTGACGAAAAAGTAAAAAAAATACTTTCGCTGAAAGCGGAACTCGGACTGTTTGATAAAGGGTATTCTTCTAATGTGAATCTTTACAATATAGAGAAACGGGTTGTCAATAGGGATAATCTTTTACTTATAAACAGTTTGTCTAAGAATACTATAACCGTAGTGTTCGATAACGGCGGAATTTTGCCGTTAAAAGAACCCGGAGATAAAAAAATAGCATATTTCGGATATACGGGGGAGAAGTTTGCCAAAGAGTTTGCGCAGACCTTAATGAGGTATGCGCATGTAGATACTCTTATCCTCCGTTCTCCGGTGTCTCAAAAACAACTGGAAGAGGCAAAAGAGAGATTATCGGGATACGATTTGATAATTACCGGATTCAATAATACCGATGCCCGGCCGCAGATGAATTTCGGTATAGATTCGGTTCAGATTGATTTTATTACTTCGTGGGCGGCTGTACAGCCTATGATAGCCGTTTATTTCGGTTCTCCGTATGCGCTTAACAAAATGCCGGGATACGGGAATTTTAAAACGTTCGTACTGGGTTACACCAATACCCTGGAGAATAACTTTGCGGCTGCGCAGGTGCTTTTCGGCGGAACTCCGGCCGTAGGAACGCTTCCGGTAAGTACCTCCGTGTTCCGTTCCGGAGAGAGCGTGATTCTGCCGGAACAGATACGCCTGGGATATGATATGTTCAGGGCGGATGATACCGATTGTGTAAAGAATTATTCTGCTGCAGGGGATAAAGATGAATACCGGATGTTTAACGGAATGGTTTACGGAGACCGCAAAGATGGAAATACCCCTGTGTTGTTGCGGGAAAGCTCCGGTTTATTTACCGTGTTGCCGTTGGTTGCCGGGCTTATTGAACAGGGGCGCATAAAATCTACCGGGTTCCTGGGCGAACTGGTAAAATTACCTGTAAACAAACATGATAACATTTTAATATCCGATCTGCTCAGCCACAGGAGCGGTCTGCCTCCCGTAGACAATGATTTTGTCTTTACACCGGAAAACGTGCTGGGACTGGATGTTTCTCCGGGATTATTGCCGCAATACAGCAATGCCAATATATACTATTTATATAAAATTATAGAAATATTTGATAATCAGGCTAAAGAGAATATACCCCGCAATTCCGCTTCACTCTTTTCCTCGCTTGAAATGAACGCTACCTCAATAAAAGAGGGCTTAGTGGTGGAGACTACTAA
Source organism: uncultured Muribaculaceae bacterium (assembly GCA_964449975.1). Taxonomy (GTDB): domain Bacteria; phylum Bacteroidota; class Bacteroidia; order Bacteroidales; family UBA932; genus Egerieousia. The sequence continues at coordinate 33,383 of CAYVED010000008.1, read as the reverse complement.
AGAAGATATGTCAAAATTCTTTTTTATGATATTTAATGCCGGAAAATATGGCGGAAAACAAATATTATCTCCCGCTTCCGCCCGTTTTATAGAAAAACTGCTGCCCTATTATTCCGGGAATTCAAACGGATTGAAAATAATACAGGATAAAGAGACGGGACTGGTGAGATTTTCATTATAGGAAAACCGCTCAGTCTTTTCGAGGGGTTTTGCACCCGCCGAGGAAAAATATGATAAGGTTTATAATTATATAACCTATCAATATGTAAAGTACCCATACGCTCCAGTTCAGCCGGAGTATTGCAGTTGTAATTCCGAGTATCGCAGATATTCCCAGGAATATAAAACGGTCCTGATTGCCTTTCCATTTAAACGATTTGAATTTAAAGGAGAACATGGGAATTTCGCTTACCAGAAGGTAAGAGAGTATTACCGATAAAACGGGGATTATATAAGCGTTCTCCGTAAATAGATCGGCAAGATGGGAATATACGCTCAGCGTGTACATAAGGGAACCGCACATAAGGGCGCATGAAGGAACTGCAAGTCCTATAAAGTTCTCGGATTGCCTTGTGTCTATATTGAATTTTGCCAGCCTTAACCCGGAAAATACAGCTATCAGTAACGGTATAAAAACTATAAACCCGGTTGAAATACTCTGCATGAACGAAAAAAACATCATTGCCGGAGCTACTCCGAAGCTCACCATATCCGCAAGCGAGTCTAGCTCTTTTCCCATGGGCGAGTATGCTTTTAACAGCCTTGCCGCGAATCCGTCGCAGAAATCGAATACCGCCGCCGCGATTATGAATATGAATGCCGCCCTGAAATTCCCGTTTACGGCAAAAATTATCGAAAAACAACCGCTCAACAGATTCATTGAGGTTATTGCGTTCGGAATATGTCTTCTGATACCCATAGATTAAACTTTTTGCAAATCTACATTATAATTTGCGATTCCTGCATAAAATTGCATATTTTGAACTTTCTGTAACTACCAGCACTCTATATCGTCCTGTATATCCGGCATTTTACTTTTAGTAAACACGGGGCTTTTAATACCGGATTTTAATTGTACGCGGTAATCGGCAAGGAGCCGGAAAGCATATTTGCCGAGCAGGATAATAGCCGTAAGATTGCACAGGGCCATAAGCCCCATGAATACGTCCGCCATGTTCCATGCCAGGTCGAGAGAGACTACGGCTCCCGTCAATACCATAGCTCCTACCAGCAGCCGGTAGAGGAATATTACTTTACCGTTGCGGGTAATATAGTTTATATTGGCCTCTCCGTAATAGTAATTGCCCAGTATGCTGCTGAAAGCGAAAAAGAATAAGGATATTGCAATGAATATCGTCCCTATGCTGCCTACTTCGTTATTAAGGGCGTGCTGCGTAAGTTGTACGCCGTTTATGCTTCCGTCCAGAGGCGCCCCGCTGAAAAGGATTATGAAGGCGGTGCAGGAACATATAAGTATAGTATCGGTGAATACCCCTAATGCCTGTATAAGCCCTTGTTTTACCGGGTGGGAGACATGTGCGGAAGCTGCTGCGTTCGGAGCGGAACCCATTCCCGCTTCGTTGCTGAATAATCCTCTTTTTATTCCCTGCATAAGCGCCGCGCCTATTCCGCCTCCTAACGCCTGTTTCCAGCCGAATGCGCTGGAAATTATATTTTCCAGGACTTGCGGAAGTTCTTTTATGTTGAGGATAATTACGAATAATGCCAGGGCGATATATCCTAATGCCATAACCGGTACTATTACGCTGCTGACTTTGGCAATTCTGTGTATTCCGCCGAATATGACCAAAAGGCTAAGGGCGCACAGTATTATCCCCATAACGGTGGTATCTATATCGAACGCCTGCTGGAATGCGGCGCATAATGTATTGCTTTGCACGGAATTGAACGCGAATCCGAAAGTGATGGTTATAAGAATTGCGAACAATACTCCCATCCATCTTTTTTTCAGCCCTCTTTCCATATAATAGGCAGGCCCTCCTATAAACGAGTCTTTACCTTTTATTTTATATAATTGCGCCAGCGTAGATTCCACGAATGCGCTTGCTGCTCCGAACAGTGCTATTATCCACATCCAGAATACAGCTCCAGGACCGCCCACTGCTATTGCGGTAGCTACTCCGGCCAGATTCCCGGTTCCTACGCGGCTTGCGAGGGATATGGCGAAAGCCTCGAACGAAGAGATTGGTTTTATATGCGCAGCGTCTTCTGTTTTATGCAGCGAACGTTTTTTACCGGTTATTTTATCGGCTCCGGTCTCTCCGAGAAGTTTACACATTTGTCCTATCATCCGGAACTGTACGAACTTCGTTTTTAATGTGAACCAGAGTGCGCATCCCAGTAAGGCGATTATAAGGATATATGTCCACAAAATATCGTTTATACCGGAGATGATGTTGTTTGTTAATTCCATATTGTTAAGTTAGGGTTGAAGTGTTTATTATGTTAATTACGAGACGATCTGCCAGAATTTTCTGAAATCGGAATACCGTCCGTAACAAATAAGTTCGTCCTGCAGATTAATTTTCTCGTCCGGAGATATTTCATTGGGAATATCATGTTCGGTAACGGATATGCCTATACTGTTAATTATTTTTTTCGCTCTTTTCAATCCTATTATTTTAAGGTTGAATTCTTCCTGCAAAGATAATTTATTTACGTAATAACCTTCAAATTTGTCGGGAACTTTGAATTTTACAACAGCATATTCATTGTCGATTCTGAATATTTCTACATTTGTCCCGAAATCCAGCGTTTGTACCGTCTCCCTTGCGGCATCCTCTTCCGGCGTGAGTATTTTCTCGATATTGAACGCCTCCAGAATGGATTTATGTACCTGGTCGATAGCTCGGGCGTATATTTTATCTATTTTGCGGTGTTTGAGGAGCGCCACCGTCTTTATAGAAGCTCCGAAGTTTTTCCCGATAGCTACTATTACGACGTCCACCTCGTTAAACGGAAGGGCGGATAACGAGTAGTCGTCTGTGGAATCCATTATAAAAGCTGTGGAAATGGCGTCCTTTATGCTTTCCACCTTGCTTTCGTCTATATCGGCTCCTATAACTTCATTACCTAATGCGGTAAGGTCGGCCGCAAGTATCTTTCCGTAATTTCCCAATCCTATAATAATATATTTCATACGTTTAAAAATTTTTTAAGGCTTATGCCTCAATTTATAATTATACTATCGCCCGGATAGCGGTATTTCGTATTCTTTTTGCGGCTTATAATGCCGAGCATTAATGTTATAAGGCCCACACGCCCTACGAACATGAGCAGGGATATGAGCAGCTTCCCGTAGTCGCTGAGCAACGGGGTAGTGTTCAGGCTGGAACCTACCGTACCTAAAGCGGATATACACTCGAATATCAGGTTAAATGAAGGTATATGGCTCTCCGTCATACTTAATATGAAAAAGAAGAGAAAAAGTACCCCTAAAGATATTAATACGGTTGCATTTGAACGTCTTATGGAGTCTGCCGATATTTCCCTTCCGAATGCTTCCACCCTGCCGCTTCCTCTTAATACCGAAACCAGGTTCAGTACCGCTACGGCAAATGCATTTACTTTAATACCGCCCGCTGTGGATTGTGCTGCTCCGCCTATCCACATAAGGAGAGTGTATATCAGCAATGTCTGGAGGCACATGGACGTAAGGTCTACGCTTGTGAATCCTGCCGTTCTGGGACATACCGCATTAAAGAAAGATTGTACCATTTTATCCGTTATGCTCATTCCGGCAAAAGCTCCGTTCCATTCGAACAATGCTATGAGCACCGTTCCGGAAACAAGTAATATCAATGTGGCGGAGAGGACTATTCTGGTGTTGAGGTTTAAAATCCGGCTCGTATGCTTTTTAAAAATGAGATTTTTGAAATTTACCAGAATGGGGAATCCTATTCCGCCCAGTATTATAAGCAACGATACCGTAATATACAATGTATTATGATTTGTCATTAATAACGGATCTCCAAGGTTGCTTGGCAATGTAGAAAATCCTGCATTACAGAATGCGGATACCGAATGGAACGCAGAAAAGAAAAGTTCCCCGGCAAGCGTCATATTCATGGAGCCGTGAATACTGAGCCATATAAAAAACATCCCGGCAATTTCTAGCACAAGGGTAAATCCGAGTATGTACAATAGAGTGGATAGCAATGAATTGATGGAATCGGAACTTATCATGTCCTTTAGTACCAATTGATTATATATAGATGTGTTCCCCATGAAGAATACGGCGAAAAAACTAGTAAGGGTCATTACCCCCAAACCTCCTATCTGTATAAGCAGCGCAATCACTATCTGTCCTTCCATGCTGAAAGTGGAAGACACATCTACGGGCGTAAGTCCGGTAACACATACCGCACTTGTGGAGACGAAAAAGGCGTCTATCCAATTTATTCCGTCGTACGTACTCCTGGGGAGCATGAGCAGTCCTGTGCCTATCAATATTATACATAGAAAACTTATTGCAAGTATCAGGGAAGGGGTCGTCCTTTTTCCCATTAATTTTATTACCCCGCTTGAAAGGGTAAAGAAAGCAAATAAGGTAAGTATCGACAGCCGGTATATCTTGCTGTGAAAAATATCCCATATCCAGGGAATTGCGAATCCGGTATCCGGACGGAAAAAGATATAGGGCAAAAGAGTGAAATAGAGTAATATGCTTAATATGGTAGCATATCGTTTATATTTCTTTTTAGTGTTTTTAAGTCCGGTAAGAATATAATAGGTTATATTTATAAGATACACGACCCAGGTTATATGATAAATAGTGTTTATCGTCTTTATCTCGCCGGGAGACAGGGTAAAGCCGTATTCATATATCAGTCCTAATATAAAGCCTGCCGAAACCGCGTAGGTTACTATGTCGATCAGTTTACCGGATAAATTTATATAAGGTCGTATGATCTTTTTATGATATAGTACTATTTTTTCGTAATTGAACATGGCGTTTAACTGGATAATGCCGTTCTAGCATCCGGACGTATAGTCGCAGTCAGTGTCCGGTTTTTCAAATTCTATTGTTATATGTGATATGCCGTATTCTTCTCCTGCTTCATGTATTTTTTCCCTTAATTGTGAAATATCCTGTGCATTTGAAGGATCGGCCGCAGGGGTTACGGCATGAAGTGTCATTACGTGCGAGTTTCCGTCGAGCGTCCATATATGAATGTCGTGTACCGAATTGATGCCCTCTATCTCCTCTATGCTTTTCCGGACGTTTTCCATATCCACTCCTTCGGGGATGGCCTGCAGGAATATTTTGAATGTATCGCGCATATTTTTATAGATATTGCTGAGAACCCAGATACTTATGGCTATCGAAAGGAGAGGATCGAGTACGGGAATATTTACAAATATCATCACTGTACTTACTATAAGTACCGCTACCCATCCGAGAACGTCTTCCATTATATGCAGAAATACCGCTCTTTCATTTAAGGTGGAGCCTCTTTTTAATTTTATCGCCGCCGCTCCGTTTATTACGACACCCAGTATAGCCAGCCAGAACATTCCGCCTGCATCTACTTCCTGAGGCGAAAATACTCTTTTTACCGCTTCCGTAATTACGAATACGGAACTTATTGCCAGTACTCCCGATAGAAATACCGAACCGAGCAACGAGAAACGTTTATATCCGTAAGAATAACGTTCATCCCGTTTTTTGCGGGATTTTTTCTGGAGTCCCCATGCCATTGCCAGAGAAAGACAATCCCCGAAATCGTGCAGGGCGTCGGAAAGGATTGCTATACTGTTAGTAAGCAGGCCGCCCACAACTTCTATTACTACAAATAAGCTGTTCAGCACAAATGCTACTGCTATATTTTTAGATGCGTTGTCGGAAGTTTCTCCCCCACGGCGGTCAGGTAATCCTGTTGTATTGTGCGAATGATTATGCCCCATAATTTCTAAAATAGTGTTGTTTAAATAACAAAGAGAATGCCATAGAGTTGATTCTACGGTAGTATTATACTTTCCGCAGCTTTAATGATCCTGCCGGAGAAAGAGAGTTTTTTATCCCCTCTGAAAAGCGGAGGGCCGTATCGCACTAAGCCGTTATGCCCATGTTTACATAGCTGTTCCGTATTTTTATATTCTATTGCTTTTATCAGGGGAACCGCACCGTTTGCCGCGCTTTTTATGAATGGTCTGAAAAATATATCCGCCAGCGGATCGTACCACCTGTGCATTGTAATTATGCCCGTATTTACAATGCCGGGATCGGCAGCATGTACGGAAATATTATCCAGTCTCAGGTATAACTGAATCGTATAAATTGCAAGCAGCAGTTTGGAGTTGCCGTAATTCTTTAAATTCCCGAACTCCTTTTTTTGTTGTTCCGCACTTTTTTCAGCAGGTAGATAAGGTTTCCTCATATTTATCGTGCAGGATACTGTATTTATTATTTTACCATGTTCTCTTATATACGGGATGAGATTTTCGGTAAGTCTTTTTGCCGAAAGATAATTTACCTGGAACGAGGTTTCGTAACCGTCTTCAGTTATCCCGAAAGAGGGAGCTATTATTCCTGCATTGTTTATAAGCAGGTCTATTCCGGTATTATTCTCCTTTATATATTCCGCAACCGAATCCGTAAAACTATCAACCGATCCGAACGATGACAGATCGAGATGCGAAAATATTATTCTTTCTGCCGTGACGGTATCCGTAACCGCTTCAACCTCTTTCCGAACTTTCTCTGCACGGCCGTTGTTATTACGGCAGGCTGCCAGTACCATATAGTTGTTTTGCAGCAGATATTTGCATATTTCGATGCCTATTCCGCCGGTGGCGCCTGTTATTACCGCTATTTTGTAGTTTAAAGGTTTCATTTTAGGTTTCTATGGTTAATATGCATAAAAACAATCTTTATAACATTTTTGTTTCTATCTCTGTGTATATGTATATATATACTAAACAAATATGTTATATTTGCTGTACTTCAAAGTTTTGACTTTGAATGTTATGTTGTGTCAATTAATTTGTATTATATCATGCTTTTATATTTTTAAGGTTATTTTATAAAACTCTCCGTCTTTCTTCTGCCCCACATTATAAAAGAGCAGGGAAGCAGGGCGTAGAGCGGTACTAAAAAACGGTTTACAAATCCGGGGACGAATACTTTTTTCCCCCGGAATAATTTATCCAGGGCTTTTTTCGCCAACTTTTCCGGGCGGTATATTATTCCCAGTTTCATCCCCAGCCTCTGCAGATCCGCCGGGAGATTATAAAGGTCTGTGGCTACCGCTCCGGGAGTAATTGTGATTACTTTTATTCCGTACTCCCGCAGTTCATATCCCAGCGCCTTTGTAAAAGTCCTGATATATGATTTTGTCGCAGCATAAAGGGATATTCCCGGAAAAGGTGTCATGGCTGATATTGAGGACATGTTCAATATATAACCTTGTTTTCTTTCCTTCATCTTTTCCCCGTACAATCTGCATAATTTGGTGACGGTTAATATATGCAGGTTAAGCATTTTCTCTATTTTTTCAGTGCTGCAGCCGGTAACATCTCTGAAAATAAATATTCCCGCATTGTTTACAAGCACTGTTATGTCGGGATAAAAATCAAATAGCTTTTCCGCCGAATCTTTTAGGGACAGGTCTTTATAAATACCGGCTATCCATTGTCCCGTTCCCGTGCACGGCTTTTTTATAAATTTTATGGTTTCCTTTTCTTTTGCCGTTTCGATAATTCCGCTTAAATCCGTACAACCCCGCAGGGATGCTATTTGTTCTGCCGCTTTTTTTATATCTTTTTCCCGGTCGCTTACCATTATTACATTATATCCCCTGACGGCAAGTTCTGAGGAATAATAAAATCCTATGCCGGAACATGCGCCTGTCACCAGAGCTGCCGGAGCGGTATTCTCCGTATCCGGACTGTTAAGCGAAGTTATTGTTTCCGTTTTTAACATTTTATATCGCTTTTATGCCGTGGACTGCTTTCATGGTTAGATTATCTTGCTTCCAGCCTCTTTATTTCCCTTATGAGTTTTTGCGGTATTTCTTCCTGTAAGTTGCAATGGCAGGCCATATCCAGGGTGTACATTCTTCCTATACAATAATTCGAGTGTTTGCAGTTGCATCTTTCGGCCTGTCCGTTCTTTAGTTTATTTACAAAAGCGGGATCATTCAGAACGGCGCGTCCCATTTGTACCAGTTCGAATCCCTGTTCGAGTACTTCTTCTATTTTTTCCCTGGAAACCAGTCCGCCTACATAAATCAGCGGAGTATCTTTGATCGCCTCGCGGAATTTAAGAGCGTCGGGAAGAAAATAGGCCTCTTCAAAAGGTACGGAGGGAATCATCCATTTCCCGGCTATTTTAACACCCGCTTTAAGCCACCATATATTCATATAATGAGTAAGGGTTTTCAGGGGCATCTCCCCGCGCATTACATACATAGGTGCTTTACTTACGAATCCCCCGCTAAGTACGATTCCATGTACGCCGCACCGTACCAGTTCTCCGGCAATGGTAATGCCCTCCCGTATATCATTCCCGCCGGCGAACCCGTCCCTCATATTCGTTTTGGCTACTACGGCCATATCGCTTCCGGCGGCCTGCATAACCTCTTCCATACACATTTTCATGAATTTCATCCTGTTTTCGAGGGGGCCTCCGTATTTATCTCTGCGTTTATTCGTATAGGGGGAAAGAAACTGGCTTATAAGGTATCCGTGCCCCGCATGTATTTCTACGCAGTCGAAACCTGCTTCCCTGGCAAGTTTTACTCCTTTCCCGAAATTTACGGCCATCTCCACAATCTCCTTTTCCGATAGTTTTCTGTAAAAAGTGGGGGAGTAAATATTAAAACCTCCTGAGGCGGATACCGGAGTGCATCCGGTAATAGCCCTGTGGCTCATATTTCCGCAATGTCCTATTTGTATGGATGCTGCGGCTCCCTCTTTGTGTACGGCGTCGGTGAGGCCACGTAATGCCGGAATGATTTCCGGTCTGAGCCATAACTGGTCTGCAAATGAAAGTCCGTTCCGGGTTACGGAAGCATAAGCTATCGTAGTCATTCCTATTCCGCCTGCCGCTACGCTTTTATGATAATCGTAGAGTTTTTGTGATGGAGCGTTGTTTGCCGCCATGTTTTCAAAGGCCGCCGAACGGATCGTTCTGTTTCGCAGGGTTAAAGGCCCCAGCTTATATGGAGTGAAAAGGATGCTTTTATTATTCCCGGCTTCCCGGGTATTGGCTTTAAGTGTTTCGGAGCGTTCCATTAATATTGTTTTTGTTATGGTATATATTGCGGGTAAAAGGGAATCAGTATATGTAAGGAATAATCCTTTTAAGGTTTCCTGCTTCCATTTCTACCCCGAATTCTTTTTTATATCCTCCGTATATTGCAGCTGCCCTCGGAACCAGGTTGGCAAGAGTCCACCATGCAAAAACTGCCCCGGCCCAGCTCCACGTAAGTACGGCAAATCCCGTCCATTCGATAATTTCCCCCAGGTAATTTGCCGATGTCACATAATTATATAATCCTCCTTTCGGCAGATAGTGTTTTGTGTCGCCCGGTTTCCTCAGGTTCCTTATAATATTGTCGGACCGTATGTTAATAAACATCCCGGCGAAAAACACCATAGTTCCGGCAATGAACTGAGGGGTGCACAGCCATTGCGGGGTATATTGCTCCGGCGGTGAAATATAGAAAAGCCATCCTCCCTGCATAACGGCGTTTAATATATTGAATGTCGCGCCCATAAGAATTATGGAAAGCGGCATTCTGCTTTTTCCTTTCAACAGGAACGGGAATATGAAAGATCGCTGGAAATAATGCGCCTGGAATATACAGAATATGACAAGAGGAGTTATGGCGAAACGCCGTTCGCTCATAATCCACAGTATGCACATCAATATGAATACGGGACTTTCCATAAGTATCCAGCCCGCCTTGTTGCCGATTGAAGGCCCCCATTTGTTAGAGATGAATTTACCGTACCCCGCCTTTATGAAGAATAATGCCGTGAATACTATAAGAGCGGTTATGCTCATCAATATGAGGAATATCGGGAAATTCTGTTCCATAAATTCTATGGGATGAAAAGTTTTGGCCCGGATAAAGATAGGCCTTTTGAATATTTTGCGGAAAAAAAAGCCGGATAATTTATAAACTAGTTATTAACAATACGCTGTTTTTTTGGAGAAGTGATATATTTTTCCATATCTTTATACGGTTATTTAATTTTCCGCGGATGGAACAGGTATATGATTTTTTGAGACGGTTGGGTGAAAATAACAATCGGGAATGGTTTGAAGCTAATAAGAAAGAATATGTAGAGATACAGTCTTATTTTGAGTCTTTTGTGGCAGAACTTATAAAAGAGATCGCCGAATGGGATCCGGATATAGATCCAGGGAAGCTTAAAGTTAAAGATTGTACTTACAGGATATACCGCGATATAAGATTCAGTAAAAATAAACTTCCTTATAAAACGCATATCGGAGCCTATATATGTAAAGGCGGTAAAAAATCGCCGTATGCAGGATATTATTTACATATCGAACCGGAGTCCGGAGCCGATTATATAGAAGGCAATCACCTGTTTGCAGGACTATACAGACCGGATTCCAGGATAATACATAGTTTGAGGGATGAAATATCAGTAAACGGGGACAGTTTTCTTGATGCTGTTAAAAAGGCCCGCGGTTTTGAACTTACCGTTTTCGATGCTCTGAAGAAAGTTCCCAAAGGATATGAGGATGTAAAACCCGAATGGAGGGAGTTGCTGAAACATAAAGATTATACGTTATGTATGGATCTGGATGAGAAGTTTCTTTTTGCGCCTTCTCTCGCCGAAAGGGTTTCCGGGGAATTCAGGAAGACACTGGATTTTACAAGGGTGCTGAACCTGGCCGTACAATATGCCATTGAAGAAATAAAGTAATTATAAAATATTTAACCACTAACAATTAATAATTAATCAACGTATGAAGAAAGCATTATTTACATTGGCTGTTTGCTTATTTGCCGGAGCGGCTTTTGCACAGTCTATTTTTCCTGGGGAAGGTAAAGTCCTGGAATATTCGGCAGTCGTTAAAAGCCCTATGGGAGAGCAGAAAATGGATATAAAACAGTATGTAAAAGAGAAATCCGGGGATAAAGTGACCGTTGTTACCGAGACGGCGGGGAAGGAGATGAGCATAGATTATAAAATCGACGGTAATAAGATTATAATTCCGCTGCAAGAGATCATGGCTTCATCTTTGGCTCAGATGGGAAATTTTGAGGTAGTGGAAACTACCGGGGATATTGTATATCCTTATGATTTCGAGCCGGGGAAAGAGTATGACGGCGCTAAAATGAAAATAAAGGCGAATGTTCAGGGAATGGAGATGGTAATGGGTTTATCAATGGAGAACAGAAGGTCGGAGGGAAAAGAGAGCGTAACGGTTCCTGCCGGTACTTTTGATTGTATAAAAGTTGTTGAGGAAGTAGTAGTGCAGGTTATGGGGCAGGAGCAGGTAACGGAGATAACTACCTGGTATGCTCCGGGAACAGGTCCGGTGAAACAATTTACCAACAGCATGAACGGTATGGTTACCAATACTATGGAACTTGTAAAGATTTCGGATAGATAAGTGCCTGTGTTTTGTATGATATGGAGAGACTGTTCGGAAAAATCCGGCAGCCTCTCTTTTTATAAGTACATGTTGACCCTGTACCAAATCCTGCCTTTAGTTCTCCATGAAGGACTACAAAACTTTTTTCAGCATTTCTCCATTATTCAGGTTATCGGATAGCCGTTTTATATTGCGGAACATCAGGGAGTATTCTTCCCCGGTAACGGCCGCGATTTTATGCGGTATCTCGGATATGGACTTTATGGTAATACCTATATTCTTCTCTTTTATGAAAGGGGCCATTGCCGCATCTTCCCATATTATTACCGGAAGCCGGGCGGCAGTATAAAGGCAGGTTTTATGCGGGAGGTTTATTTTCAGATATTTGCCGAAAGCTCCGGAACAGTTATCGGTGGATGTGCCGTCCCATACAAGCCCCCAGTTACCTTCTATATTATTAAGGTTTCCCGGTTCGAATTTTCCTTTATAGATTATATTTTGATCTGTTTTTATATTTTCGGACATTACTCCGTACAGGTTGAATTTTATTCCGGAAATGCTCTGATGTGGCAGTCCGGCAAGGAAATCGCTTTTGTCCAGATTGCCTGCGTAACAGATCGTATTTCCGTTTTCCCGTTCCTTATCATATGGAATATCGGTAAGATAATCGAACATTTCAATTACTTTAAGTCTGCCGGCATCAAAGCCGTTTTCAATGAGAACCCGTTTCATTGCCGGGGTATGTACTATAAGCATATCGTATTTAAGAAGGTTGCGTTTATCTTTCTCCGATAATATCTCGTACCCCTTTCTCAGAGAGGGAATATCTATTATTACCGCTATTTTCCGATGCTTTTTCAGGCGCAACAACGGAAAAAGGAAGTCGTAATATAAAATATCGGGATACAGATATACGACGGTAGCTCTTTTGCCCATTTTCCTTATGGAGCGGAAAGTGTCTGCAATAAGATGCCGCAGTTTCGTAAATTTACTTTTTCCGGTCTGCAATTCGCATTTGAACGGGATATATCCTAACCGTTCCATTATTTTATTAAGGTCATTGATAAGTTTATAGCCTGCGTTATAAGATTTGCTTCCGCTTACTATTTCTACAAAAAATTTATCCATGGAATATCATCTTTTTAACTACTTTTATAAAATGATCCTTACGGATTGTAAGGTATGTAAAATATATTAGCACGCCGAACGGTACGCATATTACAATTTTCAGCCATGCCTGGGAGAGAAATCCCGATAGATAGATTACGGCACTTCCCATTATCACTGTTCCGGTAATATAGTTCAGATTTTGTTTTGTAAGGAATCTGAAAGGAAGATATTTCCTTCCCAGCAGGAAAACCATCGCCACTACCGTAAGTTCTGCTGTAAAGGATGATACGGCGGCTCCGTCCTGTTCGTAAATAGGAATTAGTATCAGGTTCATTATTAAGTTTATCACTGCTCCGGATAGGGTAGCGGCTATTACCAGATTCTCTTTTCCCTGAGGGTATAACATCTGTGTTCCTATGAGACTGCTGAATCCTATGAATATTGTGACGGGGGCTATTATCTGCAATGTGGCGACAGCCGGTAAATATGTTTCCCCGCTGAACAGCATTATTATAGGATGTGCGAGTATTATAAGTCCCGCCGTCATGGGAAATACGAGTGCGGCGGTAAAGCTGATGGCTTTATTTCCAAGTTCTATAAATTCTGCTTTTCTACCGGTGTTCAGATAATTTGAGAAACGGGGCAATAATACGGTGCCCAAGGCGGTGACTATCCCCAGGCTCATCTTGGTGAGCTTGCCGGCCGCAGTGTAAAAACCCACTGCGCTACTTCCGCTGATAAATCCCAGCATTACCGTATCAAGTTGTATATATATGCTTACTACAAGGTTAAGAGTGAAGAGTTTAAGGGATGGCCTGATATGTCTTTTTATGTTCAGATCTTTAAATCTTAAGTCTTGCAGCGAAATATGCTTGCGCAGTCTTATGAAGTTGAAGATATTGTTTCCGACACTTGCGCCCACATTTATGCCGGCGTACCACATAAGATCGTTTCTGTCTTTTACGAATATGAACAGGGCTATTGCTGCGGCTGTTTTTACTAATATGGAGCGGACGGTTATATATTTGAAATCTTCTATTGCCGTGTAAAACCATTGTACTCCTATTGCCGTAAAGAAGATGCTTGTGCTAAGCAGCAGGAAAAGCGGGATGTCGGCTCTTATTTCGGTTACGGTTACGGCTATGATGAAAACAATCAGGTATGCCGCTACCGTAAGAGTTGCATGCAGCAGGATAATCTCGGCGGCAAGTTTCGATCTGGCCTGCGGCTCATGCCTTACTCTGGCAAGTTCTCTTACCGCGTATAGCGGAATCCCCAGCGATGTTATCAGTATAATGTATCCTATTATGGAGTCGAAAAACCGGTATTCTCCTATTCCGTCGGCAAAAAGTATTCTGGATGCGTAGGGAAAGGTTATTAACGGAAACAGTAATCCGCTTACCGTATTGACGAGATTGAGTATATAGTTTGTTTTTACAGATAACGTTTTCATTTTCCGTTATTTATTGAATGCCGGGCAGGTAGCCCATATTTTTTTTATGCAACAGCCGCATGAAAAAATCTATATGCTTTTCAAGAGCATATTCCCAGTATTTCCAGGAGTGTTTTCCGGGGCTTAATATAAATATGTGCGGTATTCCTTTTTCCCTGCATTTTGCGGAGAATGCTTCCGTGCATTTGCTGTACACATCGTCGTACCCGCAGGTGACTATTACCTGTTTATTAAGTCCGGACAATTTTTCTATCCTGTTTATTGCGCTTTCGCTGTCTATACGTTCTGTGTTATCTCCGGTAACTTTTACAAGTTCCGTATCTTTCAGGCTTGTAAGTTGCAGATCCAGAACTCCGCTCATGCTTCCCGCCGCTCTGAAATTGTGCGGATCGTCTATGAACAGGTTTATAGCTCCGTGTCCTCCCATGCTCAGACCTGTGATGAATGTGGAATCCGGCCTAAGGCCGTACCGCTCCTTTATAAGCGGGAACAATTCTGTATGAAAGAATGTTCTCCATTGCATTTTCTGCGGATCGGAGTTGTCCAGATACCAACTGTTATAAAATCCGTCGGGAGTAATTATCCGGAATCCGGTTTTATCGCAGAGGGTCTGAAGATCGTATTTGTCTCCCCAGTTACGATAGTTTCCGCCCCATCCGTGCAGCAGGAAAAGTGTCGGTATATTTGTTGCGTTTAGTTGGTTATATGGAGAGTAAACCCTTATGGAGTCGTCGCATTTAAGATTCGGGGATTTAATTATTATTAATTCCTGGGCTGTAATTGCGGAACCTGCGATTATGGCTAAAAACAGTACGGATAAAAAGCGTAACTTCATTATTCTGATTATTTTGATTCTGGTTTGCAAAAATAGTGTAATTTTGCGATATGGAAGGTATAAATATTTATAAAACAAGGATGATTCTGCGCAACAAGTTTACTTACATAAGTCTTGTCGTGGCATTTATGATAATGATGTTCTTTTTCCCGACTGAGGGAAAATTCAAATACGAGTATCATAAAGGCCGTCCGTGGCTGTATGAGACGCTTATATCTCCGATAGATTTCCCGATACTTAAAACTAACACCGAACTGCTTGAAGAGAAGGACGAGACGGCTTCGCAGATAGTGCCTTATTATAAATTCGATGATAATATTTCGGCTAATCAGTTAGGGGAGTTTGCAAAGTTGCAGCTTAAATATGATATTCCTTCTGATGCGGAACAGTTGCTTTTGCGGGGACTGAAACACATTTATGAAAAGGGTGTTGTTTCAGAGAGAAGCCTGCCGGAAGGCAGGGAGCAAATGTTGAACAGAAATAATTTTATTATAATACAAAAAGATAAACGTTCGTATGAGGAACCGGAGAGTTCGCTTTATACTGCCGGCAAGGCGGAACGGTTTCTCAAATCGGAGCTGCAGGCCGGAGTTCCGGGAATTAATGCAGATTCCCTTCTGTCCCTTGTACGGATAAAGGATATAATCATCCCCAATCTTATTTATGACCAGCCTACGACCGACTTACTGCATAAGCGGGCCATAGATTATATATCTCCCACCAAAGGGATGATTTATACCGGACAGCTTATTATTTCGGCCGGGGAAACGGTTACCGCAGAGACGGAACAGTTACTTGATTCATATAAGGCCGAGTATGAACTAAGCCTGGGATATACCGGCAGCCGTTTTCAGCTTATGACCGGGCACGCAATAATAGTGCTGGTTATCTTGCTGCTTATATATGTTACCATATATTTTGTTAATTTCGAGATGCTCATGGAGATAAATAAATTCGGATTTATCTTGTTTGTGGTGCTGCTTACTTTTATTATAACCGTAGTTGTAAGAGGATTCGACCCGTCTTATCTTTTCATGGTTCCATATGCCGTTTTCGCTCTTTACATGATGGCATTTTTCCATGCGAAAATGGTATTTCCTATATATATGATTTCGCTTATTCCACTGCTGGTTATAGCCGAATACGGGACGGAACTTTATATATTGAACGTTTTTGCGGGCGGCGTAGCCCTTTTCTCTTTTGTCTACCTGAGCAGGGGATGGCTGCAATTCCTTAATTCCCTGATAATATTTATCGGGATATTTATAGTCCATTTTGCATTCCGTCTTATAGAGAGCGGTACTTTTTCTGGAACTAATTATACAATAATATTGTATATTTTCCTGAACGCGCTTTTTGTGGTGGCGGCATATCCGCTTGTTTTCCTGCTCGAAAAGTTGTTTTTACTGGTATCGGTATCGACACTTAAAGACTTGTCGGATACTAATAACAGGCTTTTGCAGGAACTCGCCCGGAAAGCGCCGGGAACATTTCAGCACTCGTTACAGGTTGCCAACCTTGCGGAGAGGGCCGTTACCGCTATACGCGGTGATGCCCGTCTGGTTAAGGTAGGGGCTATGTACCATGATGTAGGGAAACTCATTAATCCTCAATGTTTTATCGAGAATCAGGCTCCTGGGATAAATTATCATGATGGATTGTCTCCGCTAGAAAGCGCAAGAGTGATAATAAAGCATGTGGACGACGGGGTGGAGCTTGCTAAGAAATATAATCTTCCACAGATAATTACGGATTACATAACATCCCATCACGGACATTCGCAGACAGGTTATTTTTATACTAAATATTGTAATGAAGGCGGAGATCCGGCAAATTTACCGGAATTTACCTATCACGGTACGTTACCCACCACAAAAGAACAAGTGGTGGTTATGATGGCGGATGCGGTTGAAGCGGCATCCAGGAGCCTTAAGGATTATTCCGCCGAGAGTATTTCCGCGCTTGTGGATAGCATAACCGGTCAGAGAATTTCGGACTCGCAACTTGCCAAAGCGGATATTTCTATAAAAGAGATAAATATAGTAAAGATTGTTTTCAAGAAACATTTACAGGAGATATATCATGCCCGCATTGCATATCCCGCAAAGAAACGGAATTACAAAATAAACGTACCGGTAACAAACGAAACGGAGTAGCTTCCGTATGGTTTTATTTTTAATTTGTTTGCCCTTTAACTGTCATATTAAATCGAAACGATTTTAATCTATTCTATATGAAAAAAATCTACTTCTTTTTACAGCAAAATATGCCCAGGATGGGTGTTGTTTTACTGTTGATCCTTCCGATATGTGCCTGTCGCCCTGTCGTTTCGGATGAGAATGCGAAACCCCCTCCTCCTGTTTCTGTGACTGTAATCTTCCGGGATGCGCCGAAACAAAGCTCAACAAACCGACTTGCAGGGAGGTTGAGTTCTCTACAGGAAAGAACTGTAGAATACGTGGATTCCTCTTTAAATAGAACTTTCTATATTCCGCGCAACATAGGATACGATACATTGACTTTACCTGCCCTTTCCGGGTATGCTGAAATCTGGCACCACAATCAGGTTATTGACGATATTCCTTATCTGCTTATGGCCGGCGATACGGTGCTGTTTACCTACGACAAAAATTTACGTCCCCAAATTCGCAGCCTTGTATCCGACAACAATACATGGCTGTATAACCTGCCCTGGGAAGATTCCCGCGCAATACAGCCTGTAGGTTATTCGACGGCAAGGGTATTAACCGATATTTATTATCGACGGGCTGACGAAGTGGTGCATCATCCCCAAAAAAAGTATCCTGCCGGATTTTTAGCTAAGGTGAAAAAGTTTCAGATCAACCTGGACTCCCTGCGCCCCATTTATACATCCTACCTGAAAGACTTTGCTGCAAAACTGGATTCCCTGGAAAACACCGGTCGCCTGCCTGCGATCTACGCCGATTATTATCGGAAATATCCGCTTTATGAAGGTGAACTTCCAGGCGCACCGCCTGCTGCAGACAGCTTACTGCAATATATCTCGCATTATAATAATACCATACACTACCAATATCGCATAGCCCCCGCCAATGCGAAATCTCCCGCCCGTTTTGATCTGATTGCGTCGGACACCGTATTAACGGAAAAAGCCCGTAAAATAGTGCTCCACGATATTATGTCTAAGATAGAAAACGGCGATTATGTGCGGTCATACCCGGCTGAAGTAATAAAGAAATACCGGAATCTTTACCGGGAAATTACAGGCGATACCTCATTTCTTGTACAAAGCATCAATAAAGAGAATCTGGTCTCACCCGACGGCTATTCGACCGACCTTGTTTTGGAAGGACCGGACGGCCTGCAATCTGATTACGGCGCGTTGCTTGACCGGCATAAAGGCAAGGTGGTCTATATAGATCTGTGGGCCTCGTGGTGCGCGCCGTGCCGTGCCGGAATGCCTGCGGCGAAAAAGCTGCGCGAGCAGTATAAAGAAAAAGACGTCGTGTTCATCTATCTTGCCGTAAAAGATACAAAGGAGGCCTGGCAGGGGGCCGTCAGGAGTTTAGAAACCGAATATCTGGCTGAGAACTATCGCATATTGAATGCGGGTGATTCAAAGTTTATGAGCGAAATTAAACACTCCCGCCTGCCGCATATGTTGCTCTATGATCGTAACGGCAAACTCGTTGATTATGACGCGCCCCGCCCGGATGATACAACGATAAATGCAGAGATAGATAAGTTATTGAAATAATTACAGTGAAAGAAGAAAACAAAAAGATAAATTGCTGATGATCTTTTTGGGAAAGGGTATTTTTGGGATAAAAAAGTTTTTTATTTTATTTTTTCCTCATAATATGCAGGAAAAACAGGGATTAATTGGCAATAACTACTATTTAATTGAATTTTGCTGTAAATCTTTGTTCCGTCAAAATAATCAATATATTTATTCCAATTTGCTTTTGTTAGGTGTAAGTTATTGCAATTTTTAGAAACAAAATCTGCGTCTAATATTAATTCACCGCTCCAATCACGGTAAATTCGTAATCGAATTGTATCAGTTTTTATATCTACCAATTCCACCCAATTACCCCCATCGCAACCTCCTTTCCAAACAGCTGAAATAGGAACATTTGCAGGCTTTTCCCATTGTTTACAAGGTTGCTTAAATAACCAAGTAATGAATAAAATTATACCGATTATTATTATTCCTATGAAATATAACAATTTAGTTTTCATCTTTTACCTTAACCTTTGCATCTTTTTCGTTGCCTTTGCCTATGGTAGTAGTTTGAGTTTTTGTTTTGTATTGTACTCTTGCATTACCCTCTTCCTGATACTCATCAACAATATTTATAGGGCTATTTACTATTATATTTGGCTTATCAACACTTTTATCTTGTGTAATAACGTCTTCGGCAAAAGTGGCACAATTGTTACCTGTTATAGAATATTTCTTTCTATTTGGGTCGCTATTTTCAGACATTTTACCTTTGGCGTAATCGTTCATTTCTTTGAATTTATCACTTATAATATAAGCACCCTCTATATCTCCACCGTGTCCTGATTTGTCTGAAAGTTGTTTTATTACTTTATTTAAACTTTCAGTAGTAGGCTTTCCGTCTTTTCCTATAATTACATTTGAAACGGCAACAGTTCTTACTAAGCCCTTCCCCTCTTTGTCATACCTGCCATATTCATAGTATTTAGTGAGTCCAGTTTTATTATCAATTAACAATACCCCAGCGTGTCCTGTAAATGGAATACCATTTGCCCTATATTTGGGATAAGTAATATAAATAGCATCTCTCCCGTCCGGATCAACAAACTTCACTGGATTATTCATACAATACACATAACTACTAGTCCCATAATATTTCTCACCCGACGGATCTATTGTCAACCACCTACCTATTTCATTGTCGTACATTCTGGCCCCGTAGTCGAGGTAATTTGCCCTTCCGGTAGTCTGCTCTTCTTTACCGTTGAATTTGTAACGGTTCGTTGAGAGTCTGGGGTAGTTGTTTCCGCTGCTGTGACGTTTTCCGAACGGGTAGTAGTCGTTTTGTTCTACTATGGCTCCCGTGTCATCGGTTATCGTCCTTATGCTTCCCAGGTGGTCGCAGGTGTAGTAGTACGCGGTGCTGTTTCCGGTGCTGTTGATAATCCTTCCTCCTGTGAACCCGGTGCTTTCCAGGGTATAACTGCCACCGCTTTTGGTGTATATCAAAGAACCCGAATATGCGAATCCGTTTCCGCTGCCGTCCGTTATAAGGAGTTTAGTACCGTCTGACAGGTAACTGTAAGCAGCTTTGATGTTTCCGCCCTGACTTATAACGTTTGGCAAGTTAAGAAAGTTACAGTTGATTTACAAATTTTATATCCCGATAATCCGGATTTGTGACTAATAGCCGTGTCAGGAGAAGCCGAAACGTTTAAATTCGCCTGTGGCTCAACACACACGACACTTTTAACAGCTTCTCTAAGCATTTCTACTCCTGCGAAACGTCCGTCGGAGAAGGGCTTGATAAAAAAAAGAAGAAAAAATGTGTTTTTAAATTCATGTTGAGCGGCGAAGCCGCTAAAATGCCCCGTGTTTTTTTGTTGCCACAAAGCGGCAATGTTTTTTCATTTGACTGCCAAATGAAAAAAACCGCTGACCAATAACCAACAGGATTTTTTAATTCAATAATTAGGAGCAATCGAAAAACCTATTATTTGTCAATAATATATACGGTTATTACTCCCTGTTGTTCGTCTTGTAAAATCTCCGAAGTTTGGATATGCTTTTCTCTTAACCCAAGAACTCGCATTACGTCTTTCTGTGTCGTTACAGCCTTATTGTTATATACATATAATATCTTCATTTTATCCAAATCACAATCTAAGTTTGCAACTTTATTCATAATGAATTTATTCACAGAAAGATAACCGTCTTTTGCTTTTTTAGTGCGGATATGTACTTCTCTTTCTTTACGAATGGTGTCAATTATTTGCGAAGTTTTAAAATCTGACGTTTTAAGTTTAGAATAATATGCGCTGACAAAAATGTCAGAAGTTAATTTTTGAGTCAAGTTATCAATATAAATACATTGTTCGTAGGAATTATATCGTTCATTTCCTGCAATTCCTGTTTGAGCATTTAAACTAAAAAAAACATTTAAACAAAGTAGTGTCAAACAAACAT
Source organism: uncultured Muribaculaceae bacterium (assembly GCA_964449975.1). GTDB lineage: Bacteria > Bacteroidota > Bacteroidia > Bacteroidales > UBA932 > Egerieousia. The sequence continues at coordinate 12,211 of CAYVED010000008.1, read as the reverse complement.
GTGCTTTCATATTCATTTTGTGTAATTAGTTTTTATTGTTTTACTGTGATTTAAATCGTATGGACGAACAGGAAGTCCGATTACTCGCCTTGCATAATTTTCAAAGTCAATGACAGCTCCTCTAAAATTTGTATTGGTAGTATTGCGTTCTCCTATTTCGTGGAACAACGCAGAGGTAGTATTTTGTTGGACGTTTTCAGTAGTAAAACCTAATCCATTAGCAGTAATCTGAATTTGGTCTAACGTAACATCTACACTTCCCACATTTGGAGCAATGACAATTAAATTATCTGTTTTAGAATACAAACCCCCTCCGTATTCTTGTACTACATCAACAGACTTTATTTCATTGCTAACTGTTATACTGTAATTATCAGCATAAACCACAGAGGTAACTTGCTTATCACTCATTGCTTTGTTCAAACCTTTGAAAGCCTGTTTTTGGTCTTTTGTCATTCCTTGCGTGAAATCCTTTACTTTTCCGTCAAGTAGCAATGTTTCATTTTCATTGAAGGAAAAACGGTCTGTTCTGTATCCAAAAACATTTCGTAAATCATTTATAAATTGCTTTTGATATTCTTTGGCTACTCGTATATCCCTTCCGTCCGGATCAACAAACTTCACTGGATTATTCATACAATACACATAACTACTAGTCCCATAATATTTCTCACCCGACGGATCTATTGTCAACCACCTACCTATTTCATTGTCGTACATTCTGGCCCCGTAGTCGAGGTAATTTGCCCTTCCGGTAGTCTGCTCTTCTTTACCGTTGAATTTGTAACGGTTCGTTGAGAGTCTGGGGTAGTTGTTTCCGCTGCTGTGACGTTTTCCGAACGGGTAGTAGTCGTTTTGTTCTACTATGGCTCCCGTGTCATCGGTTATCGTCCTTATGCTTCCCAGGTGGTCGCAGGTGTAGTAGTACGCGGTGCTGTTTCCGGTGCTGTTGATAATCCTTCCTCCTGTGAACCCGGTGCTTTCCAGGGTATAACTGCCACCGCTTTTGGTGTATATCAAAGAACCCGAATATGCGAATCCGTTTCCGCTGCCGTCCGTTATAAGGAGTTTAGTACCGTCTGACAGGTAACTGTAAGCAGCTTTGATGTTTCCGCCCTGACTTATAACGTTTGGCAAGTTAAGAAAGTTGTAGGCAATATCCAAATTTTTTTTGCCGTCGCTTGTCATATTTCCGTTTTTGTCATATGTATAGGATGCTTGGTACGAACCGCTGATGGAGGTGAGAAGATTCCCGGTATAAATGCAGGTGAAGTTATCTTCTAAAGTTGCTCCGTAGCGTTGCATGGTCTGGATATTTCCGTTTTTGTCATATGCGAGGCCTGTTTCGGTGAATCGGGACTGGGGTGTGGTTGACGTCCCCTGGTAACGGACGGTATTTGTAAGTCTGCCCAGGTCGTCGTAGGTAAAGCAGGTGGTAGCAGGGAGGTGGTTATACTGCGTGGTGCTCCATTCGGAGATATTTCCACCGTAGAGTGCCTCAGTGCCTTTAACAGGATTGTAGTATCTTAGTTGCTGGGAGTATATATTGGAATTGTTAAGGGTTGCCGTTTGTACGCTCTGCCATCCTTGTATGTTATATGAGATACTCTCTTCAACCCCGTTGCCGTAGGTTTTTCCGACAGGCCTGCCTACCGGGTCGTATCTGTAACCTACAGTGGCCGCAGTCTGATTGTTGAGCGATACGCTTTCGGTGAGCCTCCGGCCGCGTGCATCGTAGGTGTACACAGTATGTTTGATGTCGCAGGTGGAGGTGGAAGGGTTTTGGTGACTTTCACGTATTTTCAGGACGTTGCCGGTGAAGTCATAGTCGATATTTGTTCTGCTTATGCCAGAGAGGATGTTTGTTTCTGCTATCTGTATAATTCGTCCGCGTGCATCGTAATAAAATGCACGTTCTATGTATCGAGGAGAGGGGACATCTGTCGTGATAAGGAATTTTTCATATTTTTTCAATCCGTTAATACCGGCGTCCGCAGTCGTGTCGAATCCGGCCTGACTGACGAAAGAAAGGTATTGTGGGATCTGGAATATATCCCGGGAGAAGCCGTATCTGCCGGTATGTTCCAAAGGGTCTCCTTCGCCATAGAAAGTATGGGTAAGGCCGTAGGAGGAAGGATCGGCATTTATCATGGCTTCTACCTGTTCCTGATACAGGGAAGGGATATAGAAGTATTTGTAGCCGGAGTTATCGGGATGATTCCCGATATAGTATTTGTCTAGGGTATTTCCCAACTCGTCTATAAACAGGGGTCTAATATCCAGAACATCGGGAGGCACAGGAGCAGGGGTGACGTTTATCCTTATAAGAAGATATTTACCTGTAGCGAGCATTGCCTGCGGTGGGATCTGTGCCCATGTAATCTTGCCGTAATCACCGAATTCGCTTCTGGAAATGATTTCAGAGAGTGCGCCGCTGCGCTGACGGAGGATCTGGGTTATTACAGGGGAATATCTCTGATTGCAAAACCCCCTCAGTTGTTCCGCGGAATAGTCGAGGGTTTCAATGGAACGATCCCATATTCTGCGGTGTGAATCGTAGGTGTTAAGAAGCCAACGATTCTCCTGCCGGAGATTGCCGTCCTGGGTAAAGACAGGGGAGCCGCCTTTATCGTATATTATAAATTCGACTTCTCTGCCGGGAAGGTATTTCTCCGTTATCCTGTTTTTATTGTCGAACATGTATATGTAACAGAATTCTGATGCGAGATTATCTCCGATAGTATATGTATTGCCTTGTGATAGCTGGGAGCTACCCTGGGGGGAAATTATCCAGGCCAGCCGTCCCAGAGGGTCATAACAGTAGTAGGTGTCGGATAATTCTTGTGCGTTATGATGTCTGAGAAGGAGTTCACGGCCCTGTTTATCGGTGAAGGAGTGGGTTGTATTACCGTCTTCGCCGGTAACGGATCGCCTGAACAGTTCTCCGGGGGGATAGTATCCGTTTACGGTAATAGTCTCTCCGCCGATCCCTACATCTATTCGGAGGACTTCGCCGTAGAGGTTAGAGGAGTGTGAGAGGTATGTTTTTTTATTTTCCGACCTCATTATTTCGCCGGGCATCGTTTCGGAAGTTACCAGATTCAGGGGTGAGTTGTCATATTCTTTTTCGGTGATGGCATAAGGGGCTTCACTAGTGCCGTAAAGGGTATTGTATCTGGCTGGGTTATAGATGTCGTGTAGGGCAAGGGCGCTGGATGAGTGAGAGGAGAAGGGAAGGTATTCTTTTGCATGTATACGCCTGAGGGCGTCATGGTATATGGGGGTGATTATGCCTTTTCCAGACGGGGAGCCAGCTATTTGTATTATCTGTTCCGGCCCTCCCAAACCGTCGTAGTATGTTATGTCTGCGATAAAGTTATCTCCGCTTTCATCTGTATGGACGTAATGGTATGTCCAGTTGCTTGCGGGGGTTTTTATAAGGGAACTGTCGGTGGTAGAAGTATTCCAGGGTTCGCGGGAGCTTTCATAACGGTTAAGGTATATGCGGCTCCCGGAGGAGGTAAGGAGCTGTTCTCCTTTGAGCTTGCCATAGGGGGTGTATTCGAAGAGAGTGGTTTGATCGTCGGGAGCGATGATTTTGCTTACGCCGGTAAACGGGATATAGTCGTAATTGTGCACAAGCACATTTGGCATGGATTTCAGGCTGTCGCGCTGAAGGGAGATAAGCTGTTCTAGGGGGCGTAATCTAGTATTACGGATTATTGCGAGAGGATATAAGTCTTTGTATCCCCAGAGTGCGCAGGTGTATATACTGTCTGATGAACAGAACTCCTGAAGTCTGCCGGATGCGTTATAGCCAGAAAAGATCGTGGCGGTATCGTATTGAAGCGCTGAAAAAAGGGTATAAGGAACAGGGGTACAAATCAGTGCCTTTTGGATTGTGGAAGGCAGGAACATCCGGGAGCCGTGAGGGGAGTAGGTATATCGGGAGGCGCTTGTAATCGTTTCGGCACTTGCAGGGGTGGGTTGTAGGGTGGTTATGATATGACTGGGGTACTGAAGGTGGTTGTGTGAGGTAATGAAATTATCGGAAGGATATTCCTGGTGTGCATATCTGATCCTGCGGCGTATATGTTCTCCTTTACTCCCGACGGAGAGGATAGAGCAGAGCTGTCCTTTGTCGTTGTAGGAGTAGCTTTCGCTGAGTACAAGCGTAGCAGTACCTGGGTAATAGTATTCAGAGCGTTTTTGCTGAAGACGGTAATCATCGGTGTAGGTTTTGGAAGACCACCAGAAAGGCCCGCTGCCTTCTACCTGGGCAGAGAAATCCTGTAACGGATCGCAGAGGCTTCCCTGATAGGTATAACTCTCTTTGAAGACCCGGTGGGTTGGGCTGTAAAAGATTATGCTGTCGGGCTTGCCGCGACGGTAATGCCGGGAATTGGGTTTTCTGGAGATGTTGTAATAGAGAAGGGTGTCTATGACATGCGGAGGGGGAGCATGGGGGATGATAACCTTTTTCTGCCCGGAGTAGTCGTCGGGGTCGCTGATATAATCTTTGTAGTAGTACAGTTTGGAAGATCCGTCGGCATAACTTTCACGTACACAGCTGTATGCAAGATGCATTTTGTCGAAAGTATTGTTGATCACGGGGATGTTATTGATTATAACGGGAGGGCTGCCGGAAGAGACTCGTCCGATGAAGTGCAGGGGAAAATGCAGCATGATACCGGAGGAGCTGCCGGAGAGAGAGTTATAGGTGAATGTTCTTTTGTTAAAACTTCGTCCGCGGTCGGAATCCTCTATGCTCTTGATTCTGATGCCGCCGCATTGGGTATAGCCGGTACCGAAAAGTAGGGTGTAAGGGTAAAGGGAACAGAGGTAGCTCCAACTACCGTCCGGGATATATTCGGGAGGAAGGGGGGCAGGCTGGGACGAGCCTGTATCGCTCTTCCTTCTGAGGACGGCATAGCTGGCGGTATGAGATTCATATTCGAACAGGGTAGAACCACCGGAAGGATATGTTAGCCTGGTTAAAGTGCCGCTCTTGCTGTATAGATAGTCGGGGTGTTTTGTGTCAGAGCCGGGAAGGATATACTCGTTGCCGTCAGAGTCGATACCGCAGCCGGTAATATCTTCATCTGTGTTGGAAGTGCGGCCGTTGGAGTATTGCCAGAAATCAACGGCTGTGGTAAGAATATCTGAAAACGGGGATTCAAGGTCGTATTCGAAGTCGTAGCTGCCGGAGCCGTCTATGGCAAGGCTGCTTAAAAGCAGGCGACGGTCTTTGACGGTATAATTGATACGGCAACCGCAGAGGCGCCTGGAGGGGGAGGAGAAACCGTAGTCGTGGACTGAGATGCTGTCAAGTTTGAGCAAGCGGTGGATTAATTGCTTAAAGTGCTGACCTGGGCCGCTAATATCTGTTTCGTGGTACGGTTTGAGGGAGTAACTGAAATCTATTATTACGGTCGAGTCTATATCTATTGATGAGAGATAGGTGGTTTTGAGTATCTCTGCCCTTTTATATACCTGGTGGTCTGTTCCGGAGAGATCGGATACGGTATTAAAGCCGAGGGAAAAGGTAGTGATGAGATTAGGGCGGTTTATGGTATTGTAAGGGGTATCGGGATAGATCTCGTCGCGGTATGAGAAACGTATAACCCGTCCGTTGGGGGCCTCTATACGGGATAGGTACCAACTGACTATGGTGCTTTTGGTTTTGTCGATGCTGTTGGGGGTACGGGTGAAAGTGATGAAATCGTCGTGAGGGGAAAGACTTCTTTCAAGACGGTTCTCAGAACCTCCGAAGATATAACGGTAGCCGTCACCGGTGGTGATGGTGATAGCGGATGAGGATCCGTTGGTAAGGGTGGGGGCTATTTTATATGTACCGTTGTTGCCACCGGTATTGTATACCTTGAGAGTACGCTGGCCGTCGTAATGGAAACTTCCGCTGTGGCCGGGAAAGGTGAAATGGAAAACATCGGCCTGCGTTTCACGTTCTCCGACGGAAAAGACAGGGGAGTCGGAGTAGTCTAAAGTGAAATTCAGAAGGGCGTTGTCCTGATAACGTGGATACTGCGGAGTAAGGAAGCCGCCGTTGGAGTCGTAGACGTATGGTACGGCTTCGTCGGGAAGACCGTTGATCTGCCGGGTTATAACGCCTCCGGCATTGAGAAACCAGTTAAGACCGAGTATCCCCGTTTGACGCAGGGGCATGAACCCGTTGCTGCAGTAGCCGATGGAGACCGGAAGATGGAAATCGGGATCGGTATAGGTATAAACAGGTATTTCGGCCCTGGCTGTTCCCGTGTTATAATCCACGGGGGTATGACCGTATTTAATAAAACTCCAGGACTGGGGGGAGGGATTATAACCCATAAGGGGCGTGTCGGGACATGCAATCTGGGAATAAACCGTACTGGGCAAAAGCAATGACAACAGGGGAAACAGAAGAGGAAAGAGTGTTTTCATGGGGTGAAAAGTGTTTAATCAGGTTCATCTTACAAAAACGGGGCGGATAACAGGGGGACATATACGCTCTGGAACAGAGGGGTACGCATGCTAGTAGTATTACAAGTGATGCCGAGGTGGGCAGGATATTTAATCGAAGCAGTGAGCGACGAAGAATTAAAATGGCAATACTTAACACTTCGAAATATCATTAACTTGCTATAACCGGTATATGGTGCGGTTGATTATTGCCGGAAAAACTGCAGGTGAAAGAACTGAATATCGAAATGCAGGGAAAAATACTTAACAAAGAAAAGGAAAGTAAATTTGAATGCAAAAGTTTTATCAAGAGAATTGTGAATATTTATGGGAATATCTATAAGCGTGGAACTCCACCCGCCTTATAAAGAGCACCGCCTATAGAATTATACCTCGCCCCGGTTACAGAACTCATACAATTAGGGATATCGGTAACGTACAGAAACCCAAGAAAAGCGAATATCAAAGCCGATATATGTTGTTTGCTTTGTCGTGATAACATAATATAAGAGATTGTTTAAATTTGTTTCTGGAAATTTTATAACTGCTTTGTTACTTTATTGGCACCGGAATAGGCGGATAGTCTTGCTTATTTAACGACTCAGACTCTAAAAACGGAATAAAAGAATGAGATTAATAAAATTAAATGATTTTTATGAGATTTATCGGAATGATATTTTTTGAAAAGAAATAGACGAATTTTTATTATCTTTGCAACAATTATAAACAGGGGATGTTTTGGTTTTGACATCAGATTAATTGACCTGTAAGCATGCCGGGCGTTGGATGTTTAGCCCGTAAATCTCAACTTTCAAGCCTATAAATGGCAATAATAATTATGCACTTGCAGCCTAATTAAGCAAAGCTTAATGGCTTAATCGCAGCGGCCCAGGTTGCCGCAGCGACAAGTATCCCGCCGCAGCTTTAGGCCGGTTATGATGCGGCATATGGGGTATCGTTCAAACTGGATGCCGGTGTTCACTCCTCTAAGACACCGTAAGTTTGAGAGGATAAGTTTCAGGTGGTCAGCCTTACGGCAGCCTGTTCCCGACAATAAAAGTGAGGATAAGCATGTAGAAAGCAGCTTGATGGTTTGGTTGGACGGCGGTTCGAGTCCGCCCATCTCCACAAAATAATCAGATACTCAATACGTATCTGATTTTATTTTGTGGAGATCCGAAGAATATTACCCCCACCTTTCCTCCCCAATGGGTAGGTTAGTTCACGCAACAGTCGTTGCGTAAAAGCATTCGCTTTTCTTATTAACCCCATGTAAAATAATCAGATACTCAATACGTATCTGATTTTATTTTGTGGAGATCCGAAGAA